>CAYXAD010000359.1:0-1727 GCA_964462965.1 uncultured Salinivenus sp. | reverse complement strand
GAGGCCCTCGCCGAGTATCGCACCGTCGGCGCCGCCGATCAGCACCTGACCGTTCGCTCCATCGGAGAGGTGACGGCCGATGGCGCGCTCGGCTCCCGCAGCGCCTGGATGCTCGAGCCGTACGACGATGCCCCAGACGACACGGGGCTCAACGTGACGTCGGTCGATCGCATGCGGGAGATTGCCGAGATTGCGCTCGAGGAAGACTACCAGCTTGCCGTGCACGCCATTGGAGATCGGGCCAACCGCGAGAGCCTCGACCTGTTTGCGTCGCTGTTCGACGAGGCCGACGTGGACGGGGAGGAGCTGCGCTGGCGGATCGAGCACGCCCAGCACCTCCACCCGGACGACATCCCCCGCTTTGCAGATCGAGGCATTATTGCTTCGATGCAGGCCATCCACGCCTGCTCCGACGCGCCCTACAACTACCAGCGCCTCGGAAAGGAGCGTGTCGAGAACGGGGCCTACGTGTGGAAGACGCTGTGGGACAGTGGGGCCGTCGTAACCAATGGCACCGACGCTCCCGTCGAGGAGGTCGATCCCATCGACAGCTTTCACTGCACCGTGACCCGTCAGGTCCCCGAGGAAGACACGGCCTTTACGCCGGACGAAGCCCTCTCTCGAGAAGAGGCACTCAAGTCGTACACCCTCAACAATGCCTATGCGGCGTTCGAGGAGGACACGAAAGGATCTCTGACCTCCGGAAAGCTGGCCGACATTGCCGTGCTCTCGAAAAACATCATGACAGCTCCCGAGGAAGAAATTCGAGACGCCCAGGTTGACCTCACGATTGTCGGTGGGGAGGTCGTGTACAACGCCGAACAGTAAACCGCCGGTCAAGAAGGGGAGGGGAAACCCATGATCCAGTGTGCGAATACGCTACCCGATAGCGCTTCCACGCTGTCGCTCCTCATCCTCTCCCGTTCATAAGTTCGTCCCCCCATGGAAGCTGTATCGCCCAATTCGCTCCAGCCCGACCGTGTTCGGGACCTCCTGTCCCGCCACATTCTCACGAAGGGCATGATGCCGCTCGTCCTCGACATGGAGGAGAGCCAGGGAGTGCGGCTTCGAGATAAGACGACGGGACGCACCTTCATTGACCTCTTTGGCTTCTACGCCTCCAGCCCGCTCGGCATGAACCATCCGAAGCTGGCAGACGACGAGCCCTTCATGGAGCGGCTCATGGATGCGGCGGTCAATAAGGTGACCAACTCGGACATCATGACCGAGCACATGGCGCGGTTCGTCGATACCTTCGGCCGCGTCGGCATTCCCGAGTCCCTGCCGTACACGTTCTTCATTTCGGGCGGGGCGCTTGCCGTGGAGAATGCTCTCAAGGCGGCCTTTGACTGGAAGGTGCGCAAAAACTACGAGAAGGGCTACCGGCGGGAGGTGGGTCATCAGGTGCTGCACCTCGACCAAGCCTTTCACGGTCGGAGCGGCTACACCATGTCGCTCACGAACACGGCCGATCCGAGGAAGACCATGCACTATCCGAAGTTCGACTGGCCGCGGATCACCAACCCTAAGATTCATTTTCCGCTGGATGCCGAGGAGAAGGAGCGTGTGCGCGAGCACGAGGAGCGCGCCCTTCGGCAGGCCAAGCGGCACTTCCACGAGCGACGCGACGAGATTGCCTGTGTCATTCTCGAGCCCATTCAGGGAGAAGGAGGGGACAACCACTTTCGGCCCGCCTTTCTCCGTCGCCTGCGCGATCTCGCCCACTA
>CAYXAD010000358.1:0-1871 GCA_964462965.1 uncultured Salinivenus sp. | reverse complement strand
TACTTGCGCACGATGCTGAATGCCATCTCGAGGGACTGCTCGTAGTTGAGCCGCGGGTCGACGTGCGACTTGTACGCCCGTTCGAGGTCGGCTTCGCTTAGCCCGCGGGCACCGCCGATGCACTCCGTCACATTTTCACCGGTCAGTTCGAAGTGAACCCCGCCGAGTTGGGAGCCCTCGGCTGCGTGTATGTCAAAGGCCTGCTCGAGTTCAGAGAGGATGTTGTTGAAGCGACGGGTCTTGACGCCGGAATCGGTCTTCTCGGTGTTGCCGTGCATGGGGTCGCAGCACCAGAGGACGGTGTGCCCCAGGGACTGCACGGCCTCGATCAGCGAGGGAAGCCGATCTTCGATCGTGTCGGCGCCGAGACGGGTGATGAGGGTAAGCCGCCCGGGTTCGTCCTCCGGGTCGAGGCGGCGAATGAGCGACTTCAGGGTGGACGGCGTCATGTCCGGCCCGACCTTGAGGCCGATGGGATTCGAAATGCCGCGTGCATACTCGACGTGGGCTTTGTCGGGCTGATTGGTTCGCTTGCCGACCCACGGAAGATGCGTGCCCAGGTTGTAAATGCCTTCCGTGTGCGGCACCGAGCGGGAGAGGGCTTCCTCGTAGGGGAGCAGCAGGGCCTCGTGACTGGTGTAGAAGGGAACCCGCTCGAGCGAGTCGAGCTTCTCGTCGGTGACGGTTTCGAGAAAGGCGAGCGTGTCCTCGATGGCGTCGACGATGGCGTGGTATTCGTCCGCCAGCGGCGAGTGCTGCATAAAGTCGAGGTCCCAGTACTCGGGATGACGGAGATCCGCAAAGCCCCCTTCGGCCAGGGCCCGGACGAGGTTCAACGTCAGCGACGAGCTGGAGTACGCCTGGACGAGGCGCTCGGGGTCCGGACGGCGGGCCTCTTCCGTAAAGTCGGGACCGTTGATGATGTCGCCCCGGTAGCTCGGCAGCGTCGTGCCGTTTTGTGTTTCCGTGTCCGAGGAGCGCGGCTTGGCGTATTGACCGGCGAGGCGTCCAACCCGGACAATGCGGGTGTTGAGCCCATAGGTGAGAACGAGGCTCATCTGCATCATGATCTTGAGCCGACTGGTAATCGGCTCGGCCCGGCAGTCGGCAAATGACTCGGCACACTCTCCTCCCTGTAGGAGGAATCGATCCCCGCGGGCGGCGTGGGCGAGTTCCGTCTTGAGGTTCTCCACCTCCCAGGAGGTAACGAGGGGGGGGAGGGACGAGACGTGGTCGAGAGCTTCTGTAAGCGCCTCCTCATCCGGATATGAGGGTTGTTGGAGAGCCTCCTTGGTGCGCCACGAGCGAAGGCTCCAGTCCTGAACAGTCGGTTGGGCCATGGGAAGACGGAGTTCCGTGCAGATTTTAACCACCCGCCCTACGAGCGGCGGTAGGATGCGTTTCCGAGGCGGGAGGATATCGGTCGTGGAGAGAAGCAAATGAAGAAAGCTTCTTCCCATCTTCCTTCGCCCCCCCTGATGCAGGCTCAGGCATCATTGGAACGGGGCAGTGCGTAACGTTTTCACGCTGAAACGAACCACACAGGGCTCTTTCTTCCGAAGGAATGGTGTCCATACTGCTGTGACGGCCGCGACCGACAAGCACATTCTTCTCGTCGAGGATGATGACGACATTGCCGATTTGCTCGAACTGCACCTGAGTGATCAGGGCCATCGGGTCGACGTGGTGAGCGATGGGGATGAGGGATTGGAGCGCGCGCTCAGCTGTGAGTTCGACCTCATCATTCTCGACCTCATGCTTCCGGGAACGGACGGGTTTGACATTTGTCGGCGCCTCCGCCAGGAAAAGTGTCATGCGCCCATTCTCATGGTGACGGCCAAGACCGAGGAGGTAGACAAGGTGCTGGGCCT
>CAYXAD010000357.1:0-2216 GCA_964462965.1 uncultured Salinivenus sp. | reverse complement strand
ACGGCTTTAATAGGCGTCTCCGATGAATGCAAGAAGATTCTTCGACTCCCTCCTCTCTACGTTCGTCGGTCGCTCAGAATGACTAAACTAACGTATTTATGATGGTCTACTTAACGTACAGGGAACGCAAAGAAGGGCGAGTCGACTTGACACCGGGCCGTGAATGCCGCTCTTTGTGGGTCTGTGTTCACCGCCCATTCTTTCCGCTCCCGCCTCATGGCTGCCTCTGATTCTCCCGTCGATACAGCCCTCCAGTCCGATCTTGAAGCCCTCTGTCGGGCCCTTCTCCTTCCGCGCGTGATCGAGGAGAAGATGCTTCGTCTCCTCCGACAGGGGCGCCTCTCCAAGTGGTTTAGCGGGTACGGTCAGGAAGCCATTGCCGTGGGGAGCGCCTGGGCGCTCGACGATCGGGACTACCTGTTGCCCATGCACCGGAATCTCGGGGTGTGGACGACGCGGGGCGTCGACCTCGAGCCGCTATTCTGTCAGCTGATGGGGAAGCGGGGGGGATTCACCAATGGACGCGACCGCACCTTTCACTTCGGTCTGCCTGAGAAGCGCATCGTCGGGATGATTTCCCACATGGCAGCCATGCTGCCGGTGGCCTGTGGGCTGGGGCAGGCGATCCGCTACCGCGACGAAGACGCCGTGGCCTGTGCCTTCTGCGGGGACGGGGGCACGCGAGAGGGAGACTTCCACGAAGCGCTCAACCTCGCCGCCGTCTGGGACCTGCCGGTCATTTTCCTGGTCGAGAACAATGGATACGGCCTCTCGACCCCCACGGAGGACGCCGTGGCCGTCGAAGACATTGCGGACGCCGCAGCGGGCTACGACATGCCCGGCCGAACGGTCGACGGCAACGATGTGCTGGCCGTCATCGAGGCGGTCGAGAAGGCGCGGGAGCACGCCCGCGACCGGGGGCCCGTCCTGCTCGAGATGAAGACCTTCCGCGTTCGGGGGCACGAAGAGGCCTCCGGCACCGCCTATGTGCCCGACGAGTTGATCGAGGCCTGGCAGGAAAAAGATCCCGTCGATCGCTTCACGGGGGCCTTGCGGGACGAAGGCGTTCTCAGTACGGAAGACCTGGAGGCCCTTCGCTCCGAACTCGAGTCTGACGTCGACGAGGTTGCGGAGTGGGCCCTGGATCAGCCCGAGGTGGAGAGCACGCTCGAAGAGGAGCGGCAGGCTGTCTTTGCTCCCTCGCCGGAGCCGAGTGCTCCTCCCGCCGAGGCCGATACGGTGGAGCATCGGTTTATCGATGCGCTGCAGGAGGGGCTCTGGGAGGCCATGCAGGAGGAGGACGACGTGATCCTGATGGGGCAGGACATTGCCGAGTACGGCGGCGTGTTCAAGCTCACCGAAGGATTTGTGGAGGAGTTTGGCCGGGAGCGGGTCCGCAACACGCCCATCATCGAGAGCGGGGCCATCGGGGCCGGGCTCGGTCTCGCCATCGAAGGCCTTCGCCCGGTCGTCGAGATGCAGTACGCCGACTTCATTTCGTGCGGCTTCAACCAGACGGTGAACAACCTCGCCACCACGCACTACCGGTGGGGACAGCCCGTCAACGTCACGATTCGCGCCCCGTTTGGGGGCGGCATCGGGGCCGGACCGTTCCATTCACAGTCGATGGAGGCCTGGTTCTGCCACACGCCGGGACTCAAGGTCGTCGTGCCCGCCACGCCGGCTGACGCAAAAGGACTGCTTCGAACGTCCCTCGCCGATCCCAATCCCGTGCTCTTTTTCGAGCACAAAAAGCTCTATCGGTCGGTGCGAGGCGAGGTGCCTCAGGAGCCCTACAGGACCCCCTTCGGGGAAGCGCGGGTCGCCCGAAAAGGGACCGACGCCACCATCGTCACCTACGGCGTGGGCGTCCACTGGGCCCTGGAGGAGGCCGAGCGTCAGGCGCAGGAGAACGGGGTCGACCTGGAGGTGATCGACCTCCGGACGCTCGTGCCCTGGGACCGGGAAACCGTGCAGGCGTCGCTCGAAAAGACGAACCGCCTGCTCGTCCTTCACGAGGCGTCACGTACCGCTGGGTTCGGGGCCGAGCTGGCGGCGGAGCTGGCGGAGGTCGGGTTTACCGCGCTGGATGCGCCCATCAAACGGGTCGCCGCGGAAGACCTGCCCGTCCCGTTTGCCAAGCCCCTCGAGGATCAGATCTATTCGGCCAAGTCGAAGCTGCAGCCCGCACTGGAGGAGCTGTTGAGGTTTTAGGG
>CAYXAD010000356.1:0-2326 GCA_964462965.1 uncultured Salinivenus sp. | reverse complement strand
GTAAAGACGGGCCGAGGGCGCGTCTCCACTTGCAACCCGATCTGTCTCCTCATACTCAGCAGTTCTCCCATGATCCAGTGCAAGCGAGAGGGATAGGCAAAAGGGTCGAGCCGACGAGTTCAGATCTTGCCCCGTTTCCCTCTCACCACTCGGCCTCCACCCTGCCTCTCAACCCTAGGGGTCCGTTGGTTGCCGCTCTCGCACCGTCCCCCCCACGACGAGCGCCGCTCCGATGAGAACTGCATTCTTGATGATGTACTGCCCCTCCATCGTGAGTCCCCACGGAACCTGCGTAAAGCACACCTCCGGGAGAAGCACGAGCGGCAGGAGCGTGCCCGGCATCTGAAGGAAGAGCAGAAGGAGGGCCAGACGGTTCAGGGGGCGATACAGCAACCCCACGCCAATGGCCACCTCCCACCAGCCCAAGATCGAGACAAAAAGGTCGCCCGGAAGAAAGAACACCGTTTGCTTCACGAGCGACTCGGCGGGACTCATGCCGAAGGGCTTGAGGAGGCCATACCAGATAAACACGATTGCGAGGGCCAGGCGGACGATGAAGTGTCCATTTCGCTGCATCCAGCCCGCAATGCGGCGATCCAAGGAGCCGAGGCCGAGGCGTTCGATCAGTCGATCTTCGAGGGAAGGCATAGGGAAAAGAGCACGATGCGAAGAGGCTCGGTATTCATACCCGCTCCGTCGCAAGTCGTCCCCGTCGATTCTTCTGATTCACGGGTCATTGATGATCCCGACGGCCTTCCTATCCGAGTCAGGGCGACACGCCGTAGAAAAGAGACAGAACGAACGGTTGTTCGTCGGCGTCCCTCGGGAATCCGTGCCCAACGTAGAAAGAGCTGCCTTAGCCGTCAGAGAGGACCCCTCAACCCTCGGTACTACAAAACGTCAGCCGAGGCGGGTGAATGGACTGGGGACGCAAGAACCGATTCACATCGATTCCCTTTTCGAAAGAGCCACTTGGCTACGTCGAGCAGATGGCCAGGTGCATTTGACTCGTGCTCATCCCTTCATCGAGCTGAACAAACCGCCAGTGCCCGCACTGGAGCTTATACACAACCCAAGACGACAGGGACTTCTCGTCCACGAAGGCAACGACACCCTCAATGGTCTCGAACGTGCGGAGCGTGCCGGTGGCCGAGCACACGGCAAACGGATTGCTTTTCTGCATGGAGAGGGAGAGAAAGGTGCAGGGGGCATTCCGGCCCCACCTGAACCGCAAGGATCACTCCATCTCTCCTATGATAATCAGCGCCAGCGAGCCGATGAGGGGACTCAACACAAACGACAGGAGCCCCCAGAGATACGGGTCTCGCCCCCGCTGTTGAGCCATCCACCCCACCACGGCACAGAGAGCAATCCAGAAGAGAAAGCCAATCATGACGGGGGGCGCGACCAATGAGAAGGAAAGCGCAGAAGGGGTGGAGGGTCGTTACCTTCTATCTGTATGCACGAATGATCATGGAGGTGGGGCGTTGCTCTACAAGCGTGGTATTTCTTCATACCCTTCGCGTCCTTTTCCAAGGCATCCCCCGACGTAGGAGGCCCTCCGATCATGACTCCAACTCAAACTCGATCCGCTCTACGTCGGCCCCTTTGGAGACCCGATTCTTGATGCGGACGCGACCGATCTCGCTGAGATGATCCACGTGAGTGCCTCCGCACGGACAGAGATCAAATGTGCCAATCTGCACCATCCGAAGGGGATCGACGTGGTCCGGAATCAGGTCGAGAAGACCACGCCCCTCGGGCGTTTGTTCTTCGGCCTCGTTCCGGGGCATTTCCTTCTTTTCCACGGTCAAGTCCTGTTCGATGACCGCATTCGCCCGCTGTTCGATGTGCGCCACGTCCTCGTCGGAGAAGCGAGCCGATTCGAAGTCGATACGGGACCGATCCGCATAGATCTGGTTTCCGGCCGTTTGGGCCCCGTATTCGTCGAGCACCACTTTTGACACAACGTGCTGCGCGGTGTGCATCCGTCGTAGCTTCTGGCGCCGCTCCGGCTCGACCTCTCCCTCGACCTCGGCTCCCTCCTCCGGTGGTGTGCCTTCCACGTCGTCTACGTAGTGGCGAACATCACCGCCTTTTTTCTGCACGTCCACGACCTCCGCCGAGCCGCCCTCCCAGTGTAAAGTACCTCGGTCGGCAGGCTGACCCCCACCCTCGGGGTAGAAATACGTCCCGTCGAGCACAATGTACTCGTCGGTGGCGTCCTGGAGGGTCGCCGTAAAGGTCGTAACGTCGTCGCTGTCGGGAAGGTAGCGAAGGTCGGTCATGGCAGTCGAGATTAATGATTTCGTATTCCGCTCTGAGA
>CAYXAD010000355.1:0-2469 GCA_964462965.1 uncultured Salinivenus sp. | reverse complement strand
GCGCGAAGCAGCTCGGCACCGGTTCGCGCGGGAATTCGGCCGTGGTAGTTGAGCGGGTCGTTTTTGACCGCTTCGAGTACGGCGGGATCTCGCGAGATGGATCCCTGCGGCGAGCGAACAGTGGGCAGCGTCGGGAAGAGGCGTCCCACGAACTCGGCGATGCGACGGAGGAGGGGAGCAATGTCGGGATTGACCTCGAGGGCTGGAGCGCTGAGGAGGAGCCCGCGGAGAGTGGGTGTTCGGTTCAGGACGTATAGGAGGGCAACGAGTCCCCCCATGCTGTGGCCAAAGAGAAAGATGGGAACGTCGGGCGTCTGCTCGTACACGTGACGCCGGAAGTGCTCCAGATCGAGAAGATACTGCTCAAACCGATCGACGTAGACGGGTCGCCCCTCCGAGCGCCCGTGTCCCCGTTGGTCGTACGCATAGACGCGAGCTCCTCGACGGGCAAACTCTGCCGCGACGTGCCCGTAGCGCCCGCAGTGTTCGCCGTAGCCGTGGACGAGGAGGACCACCGCTCGAGGCGATACCGCAGGAGCCCAGTGCTGAGTGTGGAGGGAGAGGCCGTCGTGGCTGAGAAAAGTGTGCTGGCCGGAGGGGCGAGAGAGATCTTCAGACATAAACAGCGCCTCGGCGTTGAAGAAGTAGGGTCGAAGTGGGATTCCTCTCACGCACTACAACATACGTTGTACGAAATACGCGATACGAAATACGTCGTCCGCGATCCCAGTCGCTTCTACATTCGAATCGGCCTGAGTGGGAAGGGAGCACGCAGAGGTCATGGAGCCGTGATGAATCCCCTACCAATTTGAGTATGGAGAGTTGAGGAGGAACATTTTGCACGAATATGTTATTTCTGGTTCCCGTCGCCTTGCGGCTTGATTGCCTTTTTTGCTTCGCCCATGAGCATTGTTTACTCGACACGGTTGTGCCAGGCACTACTCTCTGTTCTGGCGCTGGGGGTGATTCCCCTCCTTCGGGAAACGGCCGGACGGACTGTGTCTGAAGTACGGGAGAGGAAGAGCCCTCAGTGGAAAGGCCTTCGGCCGCAGTGTCGAATTCTGGAGAATTCAGCGGTAGAGGCCTCTCAGTTTGGTGTGTCTCCCCAGGCAGGGTGGCTCGCCCGTGTGCTCGTGGCAGCACGACCCCTAGGGCCGTAGCCCACGTCATTTCTCTTCGTGTCTTTTACTGGGGACCTTTGTCGAAACAACGGGAGTGCCGTTTGTCTTCGGTGTGGAGTTTGCGAATGGTTGATGCATGCGCATTCCCTCCGCCCGAGTGTGGGCCCCATCCAGCAGTATGTATTCTTGATTCTTGAATTGAGCGAGCGACCTCTATGCAGGGGAACGGATTAAAAATTGGACTTACTATTTTCTTCGTCGGTCTGTGCGGGTATTACCTCTTCCCATCGGTACAGAACCTGTACGTCTCGTACCAGATGGCAAACATGGAAGAGACCGAGCGGCAGGAGTACCAGGAGCAAAACCGACAGCGTCTGGACCGTATTCAACAAAACTCTCTCAACCTGGGCCTGGATCTCCAAGGAGGGATGCATGTGACCCTCGAGGTGCAGGTGGCCAGCCTGCTCGATGACTTGGCGTCCAACAAAGACGAGTCCTTCCAAAACGTCCTTCAGGCGGCCAGGCAGCGTGCGGCCCAGGAGGGCATCGGCGTCGTCGACGCCTTTGTTCAGGAGTTTGAGGCACAAAACCCGGACGGGCGCCTCTCTCGCTACTTTCGGAATGAGGCGCAAGGCATTAACCGCCGATCGTCCAACAGCGACGTGCAGGAATTTTTAGGGACTCAGGTGGACAATGCCATCAGTACAGGCATCGAGATTGTACGAAGCCGGGTCGACCAGTACGGCGTGACCGAGCCCTCCATTCAGCGAAAAGGGGACCGCCGGATTGCCGTCGAGCTTCCTGGTGTCGAAGATGAGGAACGGGTGCGTAACCTGCTGGAAAGTGCGTCTCAGTTGACGTTTCACTTGATGGCGGATCCCCAGCAACTCCAGTCATCGATGCAAAGCATCATCGAGTATTACGAGCCGGCCGAGGGTGATACGGCCCAGCTGGCGGACACACAGACGCCCGACCAGGAGGAAGAAGCCTCCGAACCGTCGGATCCGGAGGAGGGAGAAGGCACAGCCATCGCGACGTCGCAAGAGGAGCCGACTGCTCCCCAACAAGAACAAGGAACCGCCCTTACTGAGCCGGATGAAGAAGAGCAGGCGGGTCCTCAGAACCCCCTTCTTGCCGCGATGCAGCCCATGCCGCGGGACGATGCACCGATCGCCGGGCGCGTCTTCGCGTCCGACACGGCTCGCGTCAACGAGCTTCTTTCGGATCCTGAGGTGCGAAACATGATTCCGAACGGGGTCGATCTCTTGTGGTCGGCAAATCCGCGGGTGACGACCGAAGATGGACGGGAGATCTATTCTCTCTTAGGGGTGCGTACGGAAGCCGAACT
>CAYXAD010000354.1:0-2501 GCA_964462965.1 uncultured Salinivenus sp. | reverse complement strand
CACCCAGATCATCCCCACAAATCCCGCAACCAGGAGCCCAAAGGCGAGAGCAATTTCCCAGACCGGAAGGCTCGTAATGGCCGCCCGAAGGGGCATGAGAATGGGAGAGAAGAAGGGAATCTGCGCCAGGACGACCGATACCGTCGCGTTTGGACTTTCGAGGACAAACGCGAGGAAGAGCAGGGGAATCAGGAGCGGCGTGAGGATCAGGAGCAAGAGATTTTGTGCGTCCTGCTGTCTTTCGACGGCCGACCCGACCGCCGCGAAGAGGGCTGCATAGAGCAAGAAGCCTCCGAGAAAGAACAGCAGAAACCAGAGGACGAGGCTCACCGGAATCGAGGGAATGGCAATCCCGGTCGCCTCGGCAAGAGCTTCCGGGGAGGCCTCCAGCCCCCCTTCGACCGCTGAAGCGTCGAGAAACAGCCCCAGCAACGGCGCAGCAAATGTCACCCCTCCGAGAACGAGTGCACACCACGCCAGCATCTGGGTCATGCCCATCGCCCCAATGCCGAGCACTTTCCCCATCAGGAGCTCGAAGGGACGCGCCGAGGAGACAATGATTTCGACGACCCGGTTGCTTTTCTCTTCGATGACCCCCTGCATCACCAACTGGCCGTAAATGAACACGGCAAAGTAGATGACGAGGGCCATGACGTACCCGATGGCGGTATACGCCAGAGAATGATCGCTCTCCGCTCCGTCTTCACTGAGCGTCCGACTCGCCACGGGGACCTCATTCTCTATGACCGAGAGGACGTCGTCCGAAGCGTCGAGGGCCTGAAGGCGCGCCTGCTGCACCGTCTGCCCCACCCGCTGATCGATCTGAACGCGATCCGTCAGTCCGCCCCCCTCCAACGAGTAATAGACTGCCTGGCCGTCCCCAGCGAGGAGGGAGTCCGGAAGCTTTAAATAGCCGTCATACGTCCCCGCCCGCATGGCGGCCCGGACGGAGTCGATCGGCTGATCGACCGAACGGAAGGTGATGCGCTCGTCACTGGTAGCCACCAGCGCCTCCCCCACCTCTCCCGTCTCGTCGACGACGGCGACGAGGTCTCGATCCGACTGGCTCGCGAGATGCCCAAGCACGGCCGGTGCCGCCGCGAGGATGACCACCCCTACGGGCACCAGCAAGGTCGCCAAGAGAAACGTCTTCGAGCGCACGCGACGCCAATACTCACTGCGAAGGATGAGCCAGATCTTGTGTAGCGACATAGCTTCAATCCACCACCTCGGGAACACGTCGAAAGAAAAGCGCCCCCCACGCAAGAGAAGAAATCAGGCCGGAACGGTCGTGGGTTCTTGGGAGAACTGATTGGCGTCGGGTTCCCCCACGACCTGAACAAAAATCTCATTGAGCGGCGGTTCGACCCGTTCGTATCGGTACAGCTCGTCGGTCCGATCGAGAGCCACCTCCAACACACGGCGCGCCTCGGCGTCCCTCCCATTGGCGAGGGTGAGCTCGACCCGATGGGCACTGCGCGTGTTGACCCGCACCAAGCCGCTACTTTCCAGGTCGTCGATGAAGGCATCGCTGCCGTCGAATTCCAGCACCAGCGTGTTGCGACCAAACGTCGTCTTGATGTCGCGGAGGTCTCCCTGCAAGACGACCTCCCCGTCGGCCATGAGGCAAATGTCGTCACAGAGCTGCTCGACCTGCTCCATGCGATGCGAGGCAAAGAGGATGGTTCGATCGTCCCGGCGGAGCTCCAGGATGATGTCGCGCAGCAGGTCGGCGTTGATGGGGTCGAGCCCGCTGAAGGGTTCGTCAAAGATAAGGAGAGACGGCTCGTGGAGCAGCGTGGCAATGAACTGCACTTTCTGCTGCATGCCTTTCGAGAGCTCCTCGGTCTTCATGTCGGCCCAGGCCGACGCATCGAAGCGATCGAGCCAGTGGTCGGCGCGTTCGGCGGCTACAGAGCGCGTCAGGCCTTTCAGGGTGCCGAGATACACGAGCTGTTCTTTGACGCGGAGGCGGTTGTACAGCCCTCGTTCCTCCGGCAGGTAGCCCATGCGCTGCTGGCTCCAGGGCCCTACGGGCCGCCCGTCGAAGTGGACCGCTCCCTCGTCCGGCACGGTGATGTACGTAATCATCCGGATCGTGGACGTCTTCCCGGCCCCATTGGGCCCGAGCAGTCCCAGGATGCGGCCCGGTTCGGCGGAAAACGAGACGTCGTCGACCGCCACGGTCTCGCCGTAGCGCTTGGTGACGTTAGCAACTTCGAGGTGGGCCACGGAGACAACAACGGACCTGATGGAAGGGTCAGCGATGCCCTAATAAAAAAACAGAACCGAGACAGGAAATAACAATCTTACACCCTGCTTTAATTTAAAACCGCGAAGGGGCTCTATAGACTGGAATTTCTCCTTGTCGACGGGAGTAGTTCGGCTGACGGCCAGACCCAGGGTGCGCTAAGCACCTTCTCGGTTTGCGCCGAAACCACGCGGGGCGTAGCGAGAACCACCATTGTAAAACCCAGGACAGCCAGTACGGCGGCCCGTGG
>CAYXAD010000353.1:0-2538 GCA_964462965.1 uncultured Salinivenus sp. | reverse complement strand
TCCAGCGGCACCGAATGGGAATCAATCGTCGGCTATTCGCGGGCGGTTCGGGTCGGATCCCACATCCACGTGTCGGGCACGACGGCCACGAATGAGGACGGAGAGGTCATTGGCGTGGGGGATCCCTCTCGGCAGACAAAGCAGGCGCTTGCCAACATTGAAACGGCTTTGCAGGAGGCGGATGCGACTCTAACGGACGTCGTGCGCACCCGGATCTACGTGACGGCCATCGATCAATGGGAAGAGATTGGTCGGGCGCACGGCGAAGTCTTCGGAGAGGTCCGTCCGGCGACGAGCATGGTCGAGGTAAACCGGTTGGTTGTGCCGGAGATGCTCGTCGAGATTGAAGCGGTGGCGATCGTTGATGCAGACCGAGACGGATCTCCATCGGGGACCGATGCCGTATGAGAGCCAACGACCGAATGATATCGATTCCGTTCTCGATCCCCTCAGCCTTATGGAATTGAACGCCAATCAATTCGAGGCCATTACCTTCGACTGCTACGGCACACTGATCGATTGGGCGACGGGCATTCCCCAGGCCCTGCAGCCCATCCTTCAGTCGCATGACGTTGACATTGAGGACGACGAGCTCTTTACCCTCTACAGCCGGTTCGAGCGGGATCTTGAGCAGGGCGCCTACATCAAATATCGGGAGGTTCTGAGGCGGATTGTTCGTCGGTTTGGGGACCGGTTTGGGTTTACACCGACCAACGCGGAGACCGAGCGGTTTGCCGGCTCGGTGGGAAAGTGGCCCCCCTTTGCCGATACCAATGAGGCTCTGCGGGACCTCTCAGAGGACTTTCGGCTCGCGATCGTGTCAAACGTCGACGATGACCTCTTCGCCGATACGGCCCGGCAGTTGAGCGTGTCCTTCGATGACGTCATCACGGGGGAGCAGGTCCAGGCCTACAAGCCGAGCCTCGAGCCCTTCGAGACAGCCTTTACTCGTCTAGGCGTGCCGCCCAATCGCCTTTTACACGTCGCCCAGAGTGTCTATCACGACATCAATCCTGCCGGACGGCTCGGCCTTTCGTGTGTCTGGGTCGATCGCTACGACGGGCGCTTTGGGTCCTCCCCGGAAAAGGGGAACCCCCTTCTCACAGTGCCCGATCTGGCCACCCTGGTCGAGGCGCTCCAAGAGAACCCCTCTTCTTAAGTCGGCGTCCCGAGGGGTCCGCTCTGAATTCGTTGGCTCAGTCTCTACTCTCCGACGACCGGCCATGCCTGTCCTTTCCATCGATCGCGAGCGCCTCACGGAACAGCTCGCAGATCTCGTTCAGATCGATTCGACCAATCCTGAACTGACGCCGGAGGGAGCCGGAGAGGCAGAAATCGCGGCCTACCTCGCCGACGCGATGCGAGACCTGGGGTTGAAGGTCGACGTGTGGGAACCGGTGCCGGGGCGGCCCAACGTGGTCGGCGTACTGCCGGGGGAAGGAACCGGTCACTCTCTCATGCTCAATGCCCACACGGACACCGTCGGGGTGGAGGGGATGGACGATCCATTCGAGCCCCGTGTGGTGAACGGGCGAATGTACGGACGCGGCACGCAGGACATGAAGGGAAGCCTCGCCGCTCAGCTTGCGGCCGTCCGAGCCCTTCGGGCGAGCGACAACGAGCTACGCGGGGATGTCGTCGTCGCGGCGGTGATCGACGAGGAGCACAAGAGCAAAGGGACGGAAGCGGTGATCGATCGATATCCTACAGACGGAGCCATCGTGACGGAGCCGACGGATCTAAAGCTCGGCCGGGCCCACAAAGGGTTCGTCTGGCTCGATATCGAAACGAACGGCCGCGCCGCTCACGGAAGTCGTCCCGACGAAGGTGTCGATGCAAACATGCACATGGGACGCGTTCTTTTCGAGCTGGAGGCCTTACGGGACGAGCTTCGGGGACGGCAGGGGCATCCCCTCACGGGAACACCCTCCCTCCATGCGGCGCAAGTTGAAGGAGGCACTGCCTCCAGTGTCTATGCTGCGCAATGTTGGTTGCGCGTGGAACGACGTACGGTGCCGGGAGAGACCACCCAGCAGGTGCAGCGGGAGATTCAGGATCGGATTGACACCCTTGCGGCTGCCGACCCGACGTTCGAGGCCACCTGTGAGGTCGCGTTTGCCCGAGAGCCGTTCGAAGTGGCGCCGGATGCCCCCCTCGTCGGGGCGGTTCGGGACGCTGCGACAGAGGGGATCGGTCGCACCCCGGACGAGGTGGGCCCCACCTTCTGGACCGACGCAGCCCTCCTGGCTGGGTCGGGGGTGGATTCCGTCGTCCTCGGGCCTGTTGGGGAGGGGCTGCATACCACGGAGGAGTGGGTGGAGCTCGATTCAGTGGTTGCGTTGGCGAAGATCCTGGCCCGTACGGCCCTGCGGTACTGCACGTGAGAGTGCAGATTTGCAACACGACACGCGGTAGAAGGAGGGAAGAAGTCTTCAGGGCGAGGCTTCATCCTGGGAGCGTTTCGCCACGCATTTCCTCTATGGAGATCAATATTAATTCGTTAAGTTACGGTCATTCTGAGCGACTGACGACCAGAGG
>CAYXAD010000352.1:0-2552 GCA_964462965.1 uncultured Salinivenus sp. | reverse complement strand
TGCCCGACGAAAACATCCTGGCTGAGCCCATCAGCCGCAACACGGCCCCCTGCATTACCTATGCGGCCGTTACGCTCGCCGAGCGCGACCCTGACGCAACGATGGTCGTCCTGCCGGCCGATCACGTCATCGGAAACGTCGAACAGTTCCACAGCACGCTCGAAGTGGCTCTCGACGCCGCCCAAGAGCCCGAGGCCCTGGTGACCATCGGCATCGAGCCGACCTATCCGGCCACCGGGTACGGCTACATTCAGTACGACGGGGAGGAAAACGAAGAGGGATCCCTGGAAGCCCACCCGGTGCGTACATTTGCCGAAAAACCCGACCGCTCCACCGCCGAACGGTTCATCGACTCCGGCGACTTCCTCTGGAACAGCGGCATGTTCATCTGGCGGGCGGACACCCTCCTCGACCAAATCCAGGAGCACCTGCCCGACGCACACGAGGCCTTCGAGCCGGTCCGCAACACCGACGGGGCCCCCAACCCCGAGACGCTTACCCAGGCGTTTCAAAACAGCCCGCACATCTCCATCGACTACGGCGTGATGGAGCAGGCCGACAGCGTCTACGTCGTGCCCGGCTCCTTCGACTGGAACGACATCGGAGACTGGCGTGCCGTCTACGACCTGAGCGAAAAGAACGAGCTCGGCAACGTGATTCGGGGCAACGTCATTATGCAGGACTCGAGCCGGTGCTACGTCCAGGCCGGAGACCGGCTCGTCGTGCTCGTCGGCATTCACGACTGTGTCGTCGTCGACACGGACGACGCCGTCCTGGTGTGCAACCGCGACAGTGCCCAGCAGGTCAAGCAGGTCGTCGAGTACCTCCACGCCCATCAGTTCGACGAATACGTCTAACTGGGCCCTTCCACGACCGACCGAGTAAAGTGACCCCTCCCGACGAGCCAAAAGGGGCTCTCTGTGTCGGGATTCCATGGTCCCGGAGTGGTCGTCCCACCTTGGTATATCCCGGGATGCTCGAGTTCTACGGTCTCCGGCAAAGAGGATAGGGGTTCCGTGACGGGGCGGTCAGTGCCGGGAGCTCCTGTCCCTCTTGCACTTCTCTATTCTATGCTCCCACTGCATCCCTCTCGACTTGGGAGACAAGGAGGCTGCCGCACCAGGGTTCGCCGATGAGGCCCCTTACATGTCCTCTTGAGAGGCTTCCCCCGTGGGAAGAAGCGGGGCCTCGCTCCAGAAGGAAAACTCAGAGTCTACTCCCCCTTTTCCACGTTCCTTTCTACAAGAAAGGGGTGTGTTTATTTCATAAAAAGAACGCCGATCTACTCGAAGTCTTCGCAGGAAACACGAACCTCCCGTCAGATAGTGACGTTTCGGTCACTCGATGACTCGATAGTCACCTTGCCGATGCGCCCTCCCGGGGGCTTTTCTTATGTCTGACGGTTCCACTTCCTCTCTTTCTCGCCGTGAGCGCGAGCGTCGCAGGCGCCGACAGGCGATGCTGCAGGCCGCCCAGTCCGTCTTTGCGGAGAAAGGGTATTCCCGCGCTACCCTCGACGAAATTGCCGAACGGGCGGAGTTTGGCAAGGGAACCCTCTACAACTATTTCGAGGGCGGCAAAGAGGAGATGTTGTTTGCCATCTTCGAGTCGATTTATGAAGACCTCTGCGAGCTGATTCGCTCGGTGTTTCAGGAGGCGGCCGAGAACAATGAGCCGCTCCACGACGCCTTCCACACGTTCGTCAAATCGTATTTCCGATTCTTCCGCGAGCGAGAGGATCTCTTCATGATCCTGATCAAGGAGGCCCACCTGATGGCTTTCAGCGACGACAGCGACCGGGCTCAGTTTTTCCACGAACAGCTGGAACGGATGGTGAACGAGTTGACCCCCATCCTCGAGGACGCCATCGAGCGCGAAGAAATTCAGTCGCTCCCGCCCCATTCCGTCGCTCACCTCCTTCTCGCCAACGTCCGGGGCATCGTCATTCACAGCACGCTCAACGAATGTCGTGAAGCCTGCGCAGAGCCCCCCGTTCTCGACGATCCCGAGAAGGCCGCTGACTTCTTGACGTCCATGCTCTTTGACGGCCTTTCCCTCTCGCCCACGCCCTTGTTTCAGGACGCTCTTCCCAACGAATAAGCCTCCCCTGATGACCGTAATGCACCTGCGACAGTTGTTTTGGACGGCGGTCCTCGTACTGGCCTCGACCGGGCTGGCCTCGGCGCCGGCACAGGCTCAATTTCCACAGAGGACCCCTTCGTACGAGGCCGTCGACACCACCGCACAAACGCTGACATTGACGCTCGAAGAGGCCATTCGGGTGGCCCTGACCCACAATTACGGCATCCGGAACACCCGCCTGGACATTGCCAATGCCGACGCTCAGATCCAGCAGGCGCGGGGACAGCTGTACCCGCAAATCACCAGCAACGGCAGTTACACGCGCAACGTCATTACGGCCAATCCCTTCGCCGGGAGTGACGTCACGGGCCTGTTTGGAGGTGGAAATGCCAGCGACTGGGTCGCCTACAACGAACGCGCCCGGCAGAGGGGCAACCCGGGGGAAACCATTTCATTCCGGGAGTTCCAGC
>CAYXAD010000351.1:0-2562 GCA_964462965.1 uncultured Salinivenus sp. | reverse complement strand
CCGACTCCTCGCCTGCCGACCCCAATCCCCTTTGGCTTTCGACGTCGAAGCTTCATCTGATCCTCGGGCATCTGTACCTCCTCCCGTGGTTTGTCCGCCGCTGCTTCGATTGGGAACTGCCGCTCCGGCCGTTCTTGGACGTCAACCCAGAGCTTCAGCTTGGCGGCCTGCCGATCGCGTCGAAGCTGTCTCGCTATGGAACCGAGCCGCCCTACCTGCCGAGTCTCACGATTGACAGTGAGACGGACCGGTCGGCGATTGAGGCGTTCGTGGCAGAACACGAATTCCCGTTCGTTCTGAAGCCCCTGTTCGGAGCTCACAGCCGAGGCGTTCGGAAGGTCTTTTCCCTTGAGGAGATTGCCACGGCGATGGGGGAGGAAGCGATGGTCTTGCAGCCCTACGTAGACGCTCCCAAAGAGTATGGCATTAACGTCATGCGGGTTGGGCCTCGTCTCAAGATTTCCGGCCTCACGGAAGTGCCCGTCCGGACGGTGTGGGGAGATGGAACGCGTTGCCTTCGGGCGCTTGCCGAAGAGACGTACGGTCCTACGGTCGCGTCCCGAATCGAGAATGGAGAGTGGGTCCCCCCGGACGGGAAGCACGTACCGCTCCAGGTTGCTGCCAGTCCGGGAGAAGGGCCTTCGTGTCGGGACATCACGGACGAAGTCACGCCGGAGCTCCGGGCGGCGTGCGAGCAGGCGGCCGATCAGATTGGGCTTCGCTTCGGACGGTTCGATGTGAAAGCCGAGTCCCTGGAGGCGCTCCAAAAAGGGAAATTCTACGTGCTGGAAGCAAACGGCTCTCCCTCCCTGAACCTCACGCTCTACGACGACCGATATCCGCTCTCGGTCAAGATCGAGCGATTGCGGGCCCACTGGGACGAGTTTTTCCATCAGGCTCGCCCGAATCCGTCTGCCAATCGACCTCGCTGCAGTCAGAATAGCTGGCGTCTTCTGGCCACGCTCCTTTGGTTTGCGATTTCGCCTGGCCGATGCGCCCGCTCATTCCGGCAGGAAGTCTATGATGGTAAACTCGCTTCGAGTCCCTAAGCGAAAGGGCGGTCCCCAGGTGGCCGAGCCCTGGCTGACGTGCACCATCGTGTCCTCGTACCAGCGCGTGCCATCGACCTGCGGGAACTCGATATAGCCGAGGTAGCCGAGTGGCCAGATTTGCCCGCCGTGCACGTGGCCGCAGAGGATGGCATCCGGGTCTGAAGAAAGGAGAGCGTCAAGCCCCTCGGGCTTGTGCTTGAGAACGACGCGGGGACGCTTGGTTTCCTGAAACGTCGTGGCGAGCTCTTGACTTTCCAGGTCGCTCGTTTTGTATCCGATCCCCAAGAGGCTCACTCGGTCGGTTTCTTCGACCTGTCCTTCCAGGGGCGAGACCCCATACTCTCTGAGGGCCTCGAGAAGCGCTTCCCGCTCGGTGTAGCTGTCGTGGTTTCCCGAAACGAAGTAGACCGGCACGTCAAACGCCTGGAGGGGAGCGACGAGCTCAGGATCGACCGGCTCCATGCCGTCGAGAAGGTCGCCAGTGATCACGACGCAGTCCGGGCGGTAGTGGCGGGCCTTCCGGACAATACGGGCGAGGTCGCGCTTCGACCAGATGTCGCCGACGTGAAGATCTGTAAGCTGGAGGAGGCGAAAGGAGGTGTCGTACTCGCCTTCGACGCGGCGATAGCGAGCCCGAGGATACTTTGCGCGGAGAAATCCGACGACGCCGAGCAGCCCTGCGGAGAGCCACACCGTTCCATCTCCAATGAGGAATCCGGCCTGGCTGAGTAGAAACTGACCGACGAACGCAAATCCGGCCAAAAAGGCGAGGCCCGACCACACGAAGGCCGTTCGGACCAAAAATCGCGTGATGATGTTACGAGGCGCCTTTATGAGTCCATAGCCGGCGGCCGTCAGGCCACCCATCAGGCCAATGAAGAGGTCCCCCAAAACGGGCTGCGTGCACTCGATAAGGGTGTAGTGAAGCCCGAGGAAGAGGCTTCCCACGATGATCGCAATTTGGCCGAAGACAGTAATTCCGAACATGAGGAGGAGAAGATCTCCGTTTGCAGAAGAGGGGCGTTACAGACGAAGGAAGAGGACAGGAGATCGACAGGCCCAACGTCTCACTCCTCTTCCAGAGAACAAGGTGAGGGAGAGGGCGATGAGTGTCCAGGCCCGACCATCATGATTGAGGCGTTTACAACCACTGTGCCGACGATCCACCCCGCGGCAGGAATGCACACAAAAAAGACGTTGCGAGCCAGCGTATTGGCGACGTGTGTAGTAGCGACTCTTGAACGACGGCACGCGGATTGTGAAACGGAGCAGGAGGGCACACATCGACGGCTGGTGCTCAATCTGTAACGAGGATCCTTCACGGTTTTCATGAGAGCCTCGGGAAGGAGGAGGCCAACTCCAGGCATCAATCGAGGGGCGTGCACGTACATACGCAGGATAGATACTTGGCCCGCCCGCTCGGGGAGCCCGTGCGTAAACAAATTGCAACGAGTGGGGACTCGCTGGGGGTGTCGATTGATGAAGCCCTGGGGCTGCGTCTATCTTACGT
>CAYXAD010000350.1:0-2581 GCA_964462965.1 uncultured Salinivenus sp. | reverse complement strand
GCCGTCGTGTGCAGGTTCTGAGCGACCGACGAACGCAGAGAGGAGGGAGTCGAAGCGCCCTAAGCGTAGCGAGGAAGTACTCTCCGGGGTGAATCTTCTTGAATCCATCGGAAACGCCCTTGTGGGGCGTTTCCGCCAGTCTGCGGAAAGATTTACTTCGTCAGTCGCTTCGCTCTTGTCTCCACTCCGCTTCGCACCCCAGCGAGTACTCGGTCGCATTCGCTCCCAGCGCTCCGGTCGGAATGACTATCCCCTTAGTGTTCTTTTGCTGGTCTACTTAGGAATCCACCTTCACGGCAGATCCGCTGTCCTCGGAGCCTGTATGTAGGAGGAGGAGAGGTCCACGGATTCGGATGTGTCCTTCTTCCAGGGGAGTAGGGAACTGAAATACGTTGATCACAAGAAGGCTCCACCGATGAAAGTCATCATTATTGGCGTCGGACAGGTCGGCCGCAGCGTGGCATACGAAATGGCCGAAGAGCACGAGGTCGTAGTGGTCGACAAGGACCCCGAACGACTGCAGGCGCTCCGGTCCGAAATCGACGTGCTGACCTACGAGGGGGACGGGGCCAAACTCGACACCCTCGAAACCGCAGGCGTGCCGACCGCGGACCTCGTGATCGGGAGCACCAACGACGACCGGAGCAACATCCTGATTTGCAGTACGGCACGGGCCCTCCACGAGGAGGCATTTACGATTGCTCGGGTGGCCGAGACCGAATACCTGGCCACCTGGTCGCAGCTCCGAGAGGCCTTCAACGTGGACTTTATGGTGGGGGCCGACCATCTCACCGCCCTCAGTATCGTCGACGTGGCGGGACACCCCACGGCCCGCGACGTCGAGTTTTTCGGGGAGGGCCGAGTGGAGATGGCGGAATTTACCATTCCTCCTGAGAGCCCCCTCGCCGGCCAGGCCGTCCGATCCCTGGACCTGAGCGACGACGTCAACCTCGTGGCCGTGTTCGGCGACGACCAGATGGAGATTGTTCGAGGGGATACTCGTCTCCGGCCGGAGGCTCGCCTGCTGGTCATCGGTCGTCCGGAGCAAATCCAACAGTTCGGAGCAAGCATCTCCCCCGCGGCCCAATCGGGGCAGGCACGCCACGTCATGATTCTCGGCGGGGGAGAAATCGGGTACCAGACCGCTCGGATGTTCGAGCAACGGGGCATCGAGCCGCGCCTCGTCGAGATCAATCCCGACCGGGCCCGCTATCTCGCCAAAGAACTGCCCAACACGCTGGTCCTTCAGAACGACGCGACAGATCCGGATTTCCTGCACCGGGAGGGCGCGCCGGATGCCGACCTCGTCGTATCTGCCCTGACTCCTGACGAGCGAAACCTCCTCGCTACGATGTTGGCCAAGGAGCTCGGGGCCGACCAGACGCTTTCGGTGGTGCACAATGGGGCGTACGAGCCGCTGTTTGCCTCCAGTGGCGTTGACGCCACAGTCAATCCCCGTCGCGAGGTGATCGCGGAAATTCTTCGGCACACGCTGGAGCGGAACGTCGAGAAGATTACCTTTATCGAGCACATGGAGGGAGAAGTCATCGAGCTCGAACTGGGGGCAGACAGCGTTCTCGCGGGACGCCCCCTCCAAGAGGCAGTGCGCGACGTTCCCCATAACTTCGTTCTCGGGGCGGTGGTCCGTAATCGTCGCGTCCTCATTCCTCGGGGACAGACGATCTTGGAGGCCGGCGATCACCTCGTCCTATTCGTCGACGCAGAGGTTTCCGGCGAGGTGTTGGCAGCCATATGATCGTCTCTCGCCGCCTCCGTCGCATCAGTACTGTTCTGGGGCCTGTCCTCAAGTGGTTCTCAGCGCTCTTCCTGATCCCGGGAAGTGTGGCTCTGTATCACGGTGAACCCCTGCTCCCCTTTCTCACTTCCCTGGTTCTGTCCTTTGGGATCGGGTACGTGCTAGAGCGGATGGGAACGAACCGCGACCTGGCGGTCGAAGACGGCTTCTTGCTCGTCACGCTCACCTGGATTCTCGTCTCCCTGCTGGGAAGCATCCCTTACCTCCTCAGCGGCACCGGGAGCTTTGCGCTTCCGATCAATGCGATCTTTGAAAGCTTCAGCGGCTTTACAGCGACGGGCTCAACCATCCTGCTCGACATCTCCGTCGAAACGCACGGGGCGGGCCTCATGCTCTGGCGCCAGCTGACGCAGTGGATCGCCGGGATGGGGATTCTCGCGTTGGCGGTCGCCGTCCTGCCCCGCCTTTCGGTCGGCGGGGCTCAGTTCCTCGACGCCGAGGTCCCGGGCCCCCGCATGGAGCGGCTCACGCCCCACATCGCGGAAACCGCCCGCCGCCTCTGGCTTCTGTACCTCGGGTGCTCCCTCCTGCTGCTGGGCCTGCTTCTCGGGTTCCACTACGCCGGTGCGGCCCCCAACATGACGCCGTATCAGGCCCTTGCGCATATGTTTACCACCCTGCCGTCCGGCGGCTTCTCGCCCCAGGCCCGGAGCATTGAGGCCTTCTCGCCGGCCGTGCAGTGGATCATCGTCCCCTTCATGTTCGTGGCGGCGATGAACTTTACGCTGCTCTGGCAAACGATCTTTTCCGATCCGACCGCGCCGC
>CAYXAD010000349.1:0-2590 GCA_964462965.1 uncultured Salinivenus sp. | reverse complement strand
CCTCGGCCGATTTTCGCCTCATCGATCCTCACTCTCACTTTCCGACTCAAAATCACAACAGACTCTAAGAACCGGCGCGTCCGTCCCCCCGGTTCCCTTTCCCTTTTTCTGAAAAACCAACGTGGCGAGGACGCTTTCGTCGCCAGCTCAACCCATGAACGAGTGTTGTTCTACGCAGGCGACGGCTCTTCCTCCGTCAGTGTTTGATCCGACGATCGAGGCGTCGTCCGAACGGCGTCGATGGCCGCCCGGGCCTCCTGGAGGGCCTGCTGGTTGTCCTCCCGAGCGGGACGGGTTCCGGCAAACTTGACGAGATCGGCCCGCTCCAGCACCGCCTGGACGCGCCCCACAGCCTCCGTCGACACGTCGGGGCGGTGCTCGAGAGCTTGGACGAGCTCCGGCGTGGTGCATTCCAGCGCCGCAACGCCGAGCTCCCGGGACAGATAGGTTCGCAGGATGCCGGACAGGTCGACGTAGAACGCCTTCACTGCCTCCGGGTCGGCCCCCTCCCGCTGCTGGAGACGCCGCAGCTCCGACGTCGCGACTTCATAGGGCGACCGACGGTCGGTGTCTACCACCTGGACGTCAGGCTCCGAGTCATCCTTTTGCCGCCGCCACCACACGTAGACGAGGCCGGCCAGCAACGCTGTGACGACGAGGCTCAGCACGACCCACGTCCACAGCGGTCGGGGAAAGGAAGCAAGCGCCGCCGGATCGCGCAACCCCTGTGCCTCTTCGTCGACCACGGAGATCACAGGAACCATTTGAGCGGACGAGTTGAGGCGTGTCGTGTCTGGGCCCGCGACCACCCGAAGAGGCAAGGGGGACACCCGTGCCGAGTCGATCGCAAAGGTGGTCACTTCATAGGACACACTGTCGACGCGGCGCCCCTCCGCAACCGTCCCCTCCTGAACGCTCCCCCGGCCCGTCACTCTCAAGTCCCCGAAGAGCCTGGACTCCTCGTCCGATGGAGTTGGAAAAATTACCTCTGTACCGACCGCGTGCTCGGCCCGCAAGGTTACGGTAAACCGCTCGCCCACCCGCACACTGTCGGCGGAAACGCGGGCCTCGACCTGAGCCGACTCCTGTGCCACTGCCTCGCCAGGCGGAAGAAGAAGCACACCAACGAGAACGAGGAGCCAAAGAGCGACGGACTCCCAATCTCGCCCCGCTCGAACACCTCCCCGGCCCTCGGGGAGGCATCTACACATCCATGACTGCATCCGCGTTCTCATTCCTCGACCTTCCTTCTCAAGTGTCGACCGATCCCTTCCGCAACATCGGGCAAATGCCTTCCAGGGACTGAACGTCCCCACGCGGGACCCGTTGGCGGCGGCTCGGCCTCCCAATGAACGCAGTTGTCCCCACCCCGCGAAATCCAGCCCCCGTCGGGCCCCTCCGCTACCCACGTCGATTGCGCCGCCGGAAAAACGAGATCAGGGGTTCCATCGGATCGGCGTCAGTACGAACGGTGACGTGCCCCACTCCGGCCTGCCGAAACAGCTCCTCCGTGCGTTCACGACGGGCCCGGGCGGCGGCCTCGAACGCCTGCCGCGCCGCCGGATTCCTCGCATCCATGGTCACCGTCTCGCCCGTCTCGGCATCGGTCAGATCAACCAAGCCCATAGGGGGGAGTTCCTCTTCGCGCGGGTCCTGCAGCTCCACCCCGACGGTGTCGTGCCGCTGGGACGCCGCCCGCAGCATCGAGGCGTAGCCCGTGTCAAAGAAGTCGCTCACCACCACGAGGATCGATCGGCGTCGTAGGATGCGGAGCACGTGCTGGAGCGCCCCCTTGAGGTCGGTGCCTCGGGGGGCCGGCTCGGCGGTGAAGAGCTCCCGGATGCACCGCAGTACGTGCCGACGGCCCTTTCCCGGTCGCACGAACAGCTCGACCTCGTCGGAGAAGAGCAGTAGACCGACCTTGTCGTTGTTCTGAATGGCACTAAAAGCCATGACCGCACAGATTTCGGCGGCCACGTCTCGCTTGAGGGCTCTCTGCGAGCCAAAGTTTTCGGAGCCGGACACGTCGACGCACAGCATGAGGGTCTGCTCCCGCTCCTCTTCGTACACCTTCACGTACGTCTCGTCCATCCGGGCCGAGACGTTCCAGTCGATGTTTCGAATGTCGTCGCCCACCTGATAGGGCCGCACCTCGGCAAACTCGATGCCTCGCCCCTTAAAGGCCGAGTGGTACTCGCCCCCAAACACGTTTTCGACCACCCCGCGCGTGCGGACCTCGAGGCGTCGGATTTTTTCGAACAGCTCAGTGGGGATCATGTGACCGACACCCGTGGAAATGGACACTTCACTGCTGCCCTCCCGAACGGCTGTACCCTTGTTGAGGGTATGGGGGTACGGGAGTTGTACAGACCGGTAGTTCCTTTTTCAAAATGGCTGCCTGTTCCCGCAGAAGCAAGGGCTTCCTTCAGTCGGCTCAAGAAAGAGGGTCAGTCTCCTTACGCCCGGAGAGAGTCAGGAAGAGGCTGGAGCTACATGAATTTCTTCCGCGTCAATGGTGTCGATGGCATACTGCACACATGCTTTCACATCGTCCTCTTCAAGATCCGGGTAGTATTCGTTCGTGATTGTT
>CAYXAD010000348.1:0-2603 GCA_964462965.1 uncultured Salinivenus sp. | reverse complement strand
GAAGACTGGCGGAAACGGCCTACATGAGCGTCTACGCCGCATTCAGGAAGATTCTCTCTAAAAGCACTTCTTCCCGTCGGTCAGGGCGCTTCGACTCCTTCCTCCCTCTGGTCGTCAGT
This sequence comes from uncultured Salinivenus sp., assembly GCA_964462965.1. Taxonomy (GTDB): domain Bacteria; phylum Bacteroidota; class Rhodothermia; order Rhodothermales; family Salinibacteraceae; genus Salinibacter. The sequence goes on along the minus strand of CAYXAD010000348.1, from coordinate 2,484 downwards.
CGCTCAGAACTTATCCTCGGCCCCTGTCAGGGGTTGACTGTGAGGGACAGCGGTTTTATGATCTCCTGCGGAGTGGGCGGCCATTGGTGCGAGACTATCCCGGCTACCACACTCGCACCAACGTTGCTCCGGGGCTCGAGACGTCGCCGGATCCGGCCCTCCAACCCATTTCCTCGGAGCGCGAAGTCGATCTACCGGTTTGCAGCAGAATCCGTACTCCGAATGGCTCCACTGTTCGGTGGGCTGTATTCGTTGTTTGGACCTCCTATATTATATATTCTATGAACCGACTTCTCTGACGGGGAGTAGGACGATCCTAGAGAGGCGTGGGGACCGCAACCGCCATCCTTGCTTGGAGGAAGGGGAGTGGCCCTGCGTGTTCTGTGTTTTTACCGACATTGATTCTTGAGTTCTTCCTCTGTCTCTACGTCCAGTGAGAATGCCTCGCCGGAGCCTCAGCTCGTTGTGGTGGGGGAGCTGAACGCCGACCTCATCCTGGAACGCTTGTCGGCCTTGCCCGAACTGGGAAAGGAGCGGCTGGCCGAAGGGATGACGCTCACTCTCGGGAGCTCCTCGGCGATTCTTGCCTCGAATGCCAGTGCAATGGATCTAGAGGTTGGATTCGTTGGCCGGGTTGGAGACGACGCCTTTGCCAATTTTGTGATGGAGCGCCTTCAGGATCGGGCGGTCGATTCTCGCCACGTGTATCATACTCCCGACGAAGTGACGGGGATCACCGTCATCTATACCGTCGAGGAGGATCGAGGGATGGTCACGTATCCCGGGGCCATGGAGCAGCTGACCATTGACGATATTCCCTGGGACTACGTTCAGTCGGCCGACCACCTCCACCTTTCGTCGTACTACCTCCAGCGCGGTTTGCGACCGGATGTCGACGAGTTGTTTCGGCGGGCAAAAGCCATGGGACTGTCCACCTCACTCGATACAAATTGGGACCCGGACGAGACCTGGGACGACGGCCTTTTCGACGTGCTGGAGCACGTGGACATTTTCCTTCCCAACGAGGAAGAGGCGCGACGCATCACGGGAGAGGCAGATCTCGAGCAGGCGATGGACCTGTTGGGCCGCTTCGTGAACCTCGTAGTGGTGTCCTGCGGCGCCGACGGGGTGAGAGTCCTGACGAACGATGTCGTCTGTTCCTGTGCCGCCCCGACGGTCAACCCGGTCGATGCTGTGGGGGCTGGAGATAGTTTTAACGCTGGGTTTCTTTCTCAGTACCTTGAAGGGGCGCCCTTGCAAGAGTGTGTAGAGGCTGGTTTGCTTGCAGGCGCCTATTCCACGCTTCAGGCCGGGGGCACGGCTGCGTTCGACGACATGGACGGCTTTGCCTCCTTTGTCGAAGAGCGGCGTGACGGTATTCGAACTGCTTTTTCACAAGACTTCCGAACAAGAACGTGAGTTCATCGACTCTCGCGTCGGGAAAGTACCGACGCCTGCAACGGCTAAGCGACCGAGAAGGGCGATTTGCCATGCTCGCCGTGGATCAGCGCGGATCGTTGCGGCGCATGCTTGCCCGACAAGGGGACACGTCCCCCGATGCTGTTTCCGACGAGCTACTCCGACGCATCAAGCGGGTCGTGACGGAGGGCATTGCCCCTCTCACGACTGGGCTTCTTACTGATCCCCTCTATGGGTACCCGGCGTCTCTGGACGTGCTGCCTCCCGACATCGGGGTGCTGTTGTCCAGAGAGGTCACTGGCTATGCCGTAGCAAATGGGCAGGAACGCCGTGCGCGCCTGTTGGACGACTGGGGCCCTTCGCGGGCCCTCCAGGAAGGGGCCGACGCGGTGAAATTGCTCATCTACCATCACCCCGAGGCGTCCTCGGAGACCTGTCGCCATCAGGAGGAGCTCGTCGAAGCCGTCGGAGCGGCCTGTGCGGAGGTGCAGCTCCCCTTTGTGCTCGAAGTGGTGACCTATCCCCTGCAGGACTCCGAGAGCGGCAAGGCCGACTTTCTTCGGCACAAGCCCGAGCTCGTTGCCAGAGCAGCCACGACCTTTTCCGCCCCTCGCTTTCAGGTCGACGTGCTGAAGCTGGAGTTTCCTGCGCCCCTCAAGTATGCCGCCTCGTACCAGGAGGCCTCCTTCGGAGCCGGGACGGTCGTGTATGAGGATTCGGAGGTCGAGGCGGCCTGTCACCGGCTCGACAACGCCGCCGAGGTGCCCTGGGTGATTCTCAGTGCAGGCGTTGGCATTCATGAGTTCGAGGCGGGGTTGAAGCTTGCCAATGCGGCCGGAGCCAGCGGATTTCTCTGTGGCCGAGCCGTATGGAAGGACGTGGTTTCGTTTGCCCCTCATCTCGAGCAGATGCAGGCCTTTGTGGAAGAGGAGGGACGGTCTCGCTTTGAGCGGATACGAGAGGTAAATGAGACAGCACGTCCCTGGACGGAGCATCCTCATTTTCAGAATGAGGTGCCGACCGATGAGAGATCGTTCTCTGTGTCTTAGTGGGCAAACAATCTCC
>CAYXAD010000347.1:0-2763 GCA_964462965.1 uncultured Salinivenus sp. | reverse complement strand
GATAGCTTTCGGGCCAGGCCGCTGACCACGGAACATTGCACGTCACGGCGGTCGGCGTCGATCAGGCAGAAAGGTCGTACCTCGCAACTTGGGGGGCACAGTAAAAAATCGGGGAGAAGCATAAGAAGCCAGCCATGCTCCGGAGATACCGGGCTGCATTGTTCCATTTCTAGGCCCTCTATTTCTCCGAACCGGCGTCCTGAGGTGCACTAAAGCGAGGGAGACGGATAGCAGAATGCTTCCGTGGTTCTGTACTGCAACTCTCCCCTCCCTCCTCATCCCTGCGGGTCGATGCTGCACATACAGGTCCTCCGTCCTCTTTTGGTTCTGCCGCTGGTGCTTGGTCTGTTCTCCCTGTCCCCTGCACAGGCGCAACAGGGCAGTGACGTGAGTGGGGCGCTTCCTCAGAGTGACATCTCGGGCGCCCTCACACAGAGCGATCAGTCCTATTTGGAAAACGAGATCGTTCAACATCGGATGTCGGAGACCGCAGGGGTTCTCGTCCGCGCCTTGCAGAGGGGGGTGCTCGATGCGAGCGTCGACCGCAGTCCCGTCTCTGTCTCGCCCGGAACTTCGATTCTTTTCCTGGAGAGGGGCGCGCAAGACGTCGAGCTGGCCCGGCAGCATTTTGTCCAGGCCCTAACCGCTCGAGGATTGCCGGAGGCGCGAGCCCAGTCTCTTGGACGGGCGGTGTCGGGCCTCCTGAGTGGAAGCGACGTGGACTCCGGCCAGTTTCTGCAGGCGCTGGAGGCGTTCAACAACGCCGCAGAGGCTGCCCCGGAGGCATTTCGTTCTCACCCGCCGGACGAATTTCTCCTCACCCGCACCGTACTTCGTACGCTATTGCGGGCGGTATCGAGCTAATCGACATCCTCCATCCCCTCGCTTCGAATTGTGATGAGAAAGTTTGTCGGTGTCCTCCTTTCGGGGCTCGTTCTTGTATTCCTTCTTTATACCTGCGTTTTCCCGCTCCTGGAGAGGGGGGCTGATCAGCCGCGGAACGTCCCCGGAGAAAGTGAGGTCGACACTGCCCTGGCGGAGCAGAGTGTAGGAGCGGCGGAGCCCGACTCCCTCTCCCTCGATACGGCTGGAACGGTGTCCATCGCGGAAGCAACCTCAGCAGGCGATTCTGTCAAGCAGACGCCGGAGCGTCCGGACCGACCGACGTCCATGGCTTGGCCTCATGGGGCCCCGTGTCTTCCCCCTTTGTCGCCGAACAATGTGGACCGTGTGGCGGAGCTTTCGAGGATCGAGGAGATCGAGGCTCCCACGGTGCTCGCGGTCCTTTCGCGCCCAACGCAGGAGGAGGGGGAGCCTGAGAGACTGCGGCTCTCGATTCCGGATCGGGTGGCGTTCACCGCGACGGCCACGCACGGCCAGCCCTCCTCCACGATTAACACTCCCACCGCGTTTGGGCCGAGATGGAAGCAGGTGTATGCCGGGGTCGGCTATCAGAATCGCATCCGCTACGACGACTGGCGAGACGGGGTCGCGGCGGTGGGCGCCGGAATTGGAGATCCGGAGCAATACGTCGGCCTGGATGTTCGGCTGAATATTCTGGATGCCTATACTGACTTTGCCGAAGATCGAAGCCTTAGCCTGAAGCTGCACCGGCAGTTGCCGTACCGCTCGGCCGTCGCCGTCGGATACGAAAACGTCTGGCACACCGATGGGACCGACGGAGGGAGGAGCCGATACGCTGTAGTCTCCAAGGTTCTGTTGCTCCGAGGTCAGCCGACGAAGGCACTGGGTTCAGCGGTGGTCAATTTCGGACTCGGCACGGACCGATTTCTTCCCGAACAGCGGTTTGCTCGGGGGGACGAGGGCTTGAATGCGTTCGGAAGCGTGGCCCTGCGGATGCATCCGCGCCTCAATGCCATTGCCAACTGGACGGGGCAGGATCTGGCGGTGGGGGTGTCCATCGTGCCATTCGAAACGTGGCCCGTGGTCATTACGCCGGCCCTCATGGACGTCACCGGACGGGCGGGCGATGGGGCTCGCTTCTCGGTGAGCGTTGGCCTCGATCATGACTTCGGGCGGTAAGTCCCTGAAAGGGGCGGGATAGGCCGTAGGAAAGTAAAGATAGAGCCTCGTTTTGGGGGGGCTTCCGAAAGTCCCTTTTTCCAGCGTGCTGCACTCAGTTTTCAGAGTCGTTGCGTGTTGGAAGGACCCTGTTGGGAGAAGAAGGGGGTACAGAACCCCGTATGATGAGATGCAATGTCCTCGGTCTTCGTCATACGAGCGGTTCGTATTCTCTCTGGTTTGCCCCACCCCAAACGATGACGAAGCACTTCCCACGCACTGTTCGCCTGTTTACTTTACTCACTCTCGGTCTCGGCCTTGTACTCTGGGCGGGGTGTGATAGCAACGATCCCCTCGACGGTACAGATGAGGAGGATGAACCCCTGCGCCAGATCAGCTACGAGTTAGACGCACAGGAGAATGCCGGGGATCTTCCCGAGGGGGTAGAGGGGGAGGTCACGTTTTGGGAACTCAATAATCAGCAGACACTCGTCACACTCGAGTTGACGGGCGGAGCGACAGGACTTAACCGTGCCCATCCGGCTCACATTCACAACAACGACACGACGGAAGGAGGAGAAATTGCGGTCTATTTGAGCCCGATCGATGGGAGCGCGGGGGACGGTACGAGCGCTCGGGTCCTGAATGAATCGTTCGACAACCTGGCGAACTTCGACGGCTACGTGAATATTCACGAGAGCGTAGAGAACCTGGAGAATGTGATCTCGCAGGGCAACATTG
>CAYXAD010000346.1:0-2769 GCA_964462965.1 uncultured Salinivenus sp. | reverse complement strand
GCAACACTCCGTTGCTCATCCAGAAGGGTGAAGGGTACAGGCCCTATGAAGCCCTGGCAACCGCCTCGACAGCGGTCGAGGAAATGGTGCCCCATCCTGCCCCGTCACGAACGGGGGTAGATGAGCGGGAGATTGGCTCTTTTTGCTGTGTGCCTCTTCCGCTCATGTGTTAGCGGAAGAGGTTTTTTATTTGCCTATTCCTTCTGGGAATTGTGCAACGGCCGCTTGTCTCTGTGCCGTTTTCTACCAGGATTGCCATGCATTTTCTTTCCGACGGATCTCACGGTTTCTCCGCTTTCACTTCTGCCTGGACGCTGTCTGCGTCGATGGGGATCTGTCTATGTCGCGTTTGTTGCATGGCGATGTGTTGTCGCTGCTAGCCCTCTCCTCCCCTCCTTCCGTTTGCTAGCCGTCCGCCCAGGGGGAGTCTCTCTCCACTCGGTGAAGGACGTCTATGTCGGCGCTCCATAGAGGCCCGGAGTGTACCTGTTATGTGGCACTACAGGCTCGACGTGGCCCAATCGGTGGGAAAGGGGAATGCCTGCCTCTGCTGATCTACGAATCGCTCAGCCCGTCTATCTATGTCGAAGAATTCCAATGGTGCCTCTTCTGCTTCTGCGAAGCCCGGGACGAAAAAGCCCGACCTCCCGCCCGGTCTAAAGACATCCTCCGGATCCTCCAACAAGGTGAAGATGGGCGACGGGGGAACGTCCTGGGAACTGGTCTACAAGCGCAACAAGGTCGAGCGTCTCAAGAATGAGAAGGATCCCTTGGACGTCGTCGATGAGCTTCCGGAATTCATTGAGAAGGGGTACGAAAGCATTCCGGAGGACGACATCGTCCGGCTGTATTGGCACGGCATCGTCCATGACAAGCCCAAGATCGGGAAATTCATGATCCGGCTGAAGGTGCCGTGCGGGATCGTGACGCCGGCTCAGCTCCGGGGCGTGGGCAAGATCTCGGAGCAGTACGGGGACAACTACAGCGAGTTGACCACCCGGATGGGCATCCAGCTCCACGAGGTGGAGTTGGATCACCTCCCGGACGTGATCGACGCCATTCAGGCGACCGGTCTCACGAACACCGGGGCCGAAGGCGACACCGTCCGCAACGTCACCGGCTGCCCCTTGACGGGGATCAATCCCCGGGAAACGTTCAATGTGCGCCCCCTGATTGAGGAGGTCCACGACTTCTTTACCGCAAATCCAGAGTATTCGGACCTGCCCCGGAAGCTGAAGTACACGATCACGGCGTGCCCGCTTCAGTGCAGCGGCCCCGAGTTTCACGGGATTGCTCTGCTGGCGGTGGTCCACGAGGGCCGGGAGGGGTTTGCCGTCAAGATTGGCGGCGGCTTAGCCTCCACGCCCCGCATGGCGCGCGATCTGGGCATCTTTGTGCCCAAGGAGGACGCCATGGATGTCCTTCGGGGCATTACGGACCTTTGGAATGAGGATCTCCAGTATCGGCTGAGCCGGCCCAAATCGCGCATCAAGTTCATGGTCGACGACTATGGGCCGAAGGAGATGCGCAAGATGCTCGAGGACCGGCTGGACCGCACCTTCGAACGGTACGAGGCCCCAGAACCGGTCCCCGGCGATCAGTCTCACCTCGGCGTCCTGTCGCAAAAGCAGGAGGGGCTGTATGCTCTCGGATATTCGGTCCCGCAGGGCCGGGTAATGGGCAATCAGCTCCAGCGCATCGCCGACGTACTGGCCGAGGTCGGCGGGCACGCCCGCTTTACCCGCGACCAGAACTTTATCCTGGTCGACATTCCCCAGGATCGGGTCCGGTGGGTTCGAGACCAAGTGGAGGGGACTGGCTTTTCGCTGGAGAAGAACCAGATCTTCGGTCACTCGGTCGCCTGCACGAGCCACAAGTACTGCCCGTACTCTGTGGCCGAGACGAAGGACAAAGCCCAGGAAATTCTCGAAGCGTTGGACGAGCAATTTGGGGCCGAGATCGAGAACGGGCTGACCGTAAAGATGGACGGCTGCCCCAACGCCTGCGGCCAGCACTGGATGGGCAACATCGGCCTGCAGGGGACCACGGCGCGTTCGCCCGACGGGGAGAAGGTGCAGGCCTACGACGTCACGCTTCGGGGGGGCACCGGGACGGAATCATCCATTGGCAAGGCTTTGCTCCGCAAGATCCCCGAGGACGAGATCACCGAAACCATCGTCCGACTGGTGCAGGCGTGGGTGGACGAGCGGGAGGAGCGTCGCGACAACGGCACCACCCCCTCGGTCGAGAGCTCCCACGGGGAGACCGACTTTAGTTTCCTCCAGTTTTGCGAAGCCCACACCGATCACGAGCTGAAGGCCATCGCCCTAGACGAGGAGCCCGAAGAGGTGGAGCAGCAGCAGATCGTCCTGCGGTTCAGCGGTCCACTGGTGGACCTGGCCGGGGGCATCGAATGCCACGAGTTTCGGGCCCGGCGTACTCGGACTGTGGACGCCCTGATTAAGAGTGTCACCCGCCGCTATAAGTCCCTCAAGAAGGAGGTGCCCTTCGAGGACGGAGACTGGTCGGAGCACGTGAACCTGTTCCTGAACGACGAGGACATTCGCGAGCTCGATGGCCTCGACACCTCGGTAGAGGCCGGCGACGAAGTGCTCGCCCTTCCGGCTCTCTCGGGAGGGTGAGAAGCACATTCTTGTCTGACGTTGAAATATGCTTTCTAAAACCGACGCACTCTCATGAGTGAAATCATCTTCGACGACGTAGAGATTGGCGAGATTGCCATGGACTTCGAGTTCGAGCCCCCCTCGG
>CAYXAD010000345.1:0-2769 GCA_964462965.1 uncultured Salinivenus sp. | reverse complement strand
GTGCCCTGGTGGATGGGCTTCCTGGTGCTCACCATTGCCGGCGAGCGGCTCGAACTCAGCCGAATGCTCTTTCACGCCCCGTGGGTGCAGCGGCTCTTTTTGGGCCTCGTCGGAATTTTGGGTGGCGGGCTGCTCCTCACCGTCGGGTGGCCCGACCTCGGGCTGCGTGTGGTCGGGGCCGCCCTGATTGCGGTCGCCGGATGGCTCGTCGTCTACGACGTGGCGAGGCGCAAGGTGCGCGGCGACGGCCTGCCCCGCTTCATTGCCGTCTGCCTGCTGGCGGGCTATGCCTGGCTGGCCGTGGGGGGCGCCCTGGCCGTGGTTTTTGGAAACCCGGGGGCCGGGCCAATTTACGACGCAATGCTCCACGCCGTCTTTGTCGGCTTCGTGTTCAGCATGATCTTCGGCCATGCGCCGGTCATTTTTCCCTCGGTGTTGGGCTTTTCCATTCCGTATCGGCCCGTCTTCTACGTGCACGTGGTGGGACTGCACCTGTCATTGGTGCTGCGCGTTGTCGGGGACATTGGGGGGCTCCTGGACCTGCGAAGCTGGGGCGGGTGGCTGAACGCCGCGGCCATTCTGCTCTTCCTGGCGGCCACACTCTACAGCGCCATTTCTGCGGTGCAGGAGGCCTCCGACCAAGAAGGAAATCGTTCGGGGTCCATAGGTCCTGACGCCGCAGCCGAGCGTGACCTCGAGCTTGACACCCCCGAACTGCCCGATCTGAACTCCCCTTCGGGGCGGTAGTCATCGTTGACGCCGTGAAATGTGTGATGACGTATTCCCAGAAGAGACGGACTGAAAGCCTGGACGGGGCAACTCGTCATCAGAAGAGCATGTGAATCCACAAAGACTCATTTATGACATTAAACTCCTCAATATACTGAAAGTAAAACGAAATCCCACCCTTGGGGGCGCATTTTCCGCTCATTGCTTGCTTCGATCGCCATGCCAATCGTTCACGACCTCGCTCGATTCGTCGAGGGGGCGGCCTACGACGACCTTTCCGAGGAGGCCGCTCGGCAGCTCAAGATTCGTGTGCTCGACTCGCTGGGGTGTGCCATCGGAGCGCTGGACGGCGGGCCGATTCGTGCCCTTCGCGCGCACCTCGCCGACTTCGGTGGGGCCGGACAGGCCACCCTCATTGGAGGAGGCCAGACGGCGCCTGACCGCGCAGCCCTCTACAACAGCGCGCTCGTCCGGTACCTCGATTACAACGACAGCTACCTCGCCAAAGGGGAGACGTGTCACCCGAGCGACAACCTCGGGTCGGTGATGGCGGCGACCGAGTACGCCGGCGGCTCCGGCAAGGAGTTGCTCGCGGCCCTCGCGGTGGCCTATCAGGTGCAGTGTCGCCTGAGCGACGAGGCGCCCGTTCGCGACAAGGGCTTCGACCACACCGTGCAGGGGCAGTATGCCGCGGCGGCCGGGGCAGCGAAAGCGCTGGGGTTGGACCCGCAGGCCACGGCCCATGCGATTGCCATCAGCGGCACGGCCCACAATGCCCTCCGCGTCACCCGCACCGGCGAAATCACGAACTGGAAAGGCCTGGCGTACCCGGAGACGGGGTTCACCGCCACCCATTCGGCTTTTCTCGCCATGCGCGGGATTACCGGCCCGCCGGAGGTCTTCGAAGGCAACAAGGGCTTCATGCACTCGATCGCGGGCGACTTCGAGCTCGACTGGTCCAAGGAGGACCTCGAGCGGGTCACGCGGACGATCATCAAGCGGTACAACGCCGAGATCCACTCGCAGGCGACGCTCGAAGGCGCGCTGGAGCTGAAACACGAGCACAATATTGACCCGTCGGCCATTGACAAGATCGAGATCGACACGTTCGACGTGGCCTTTCACATCATCGGCGGCGGGGAGGAGGGCGACAAGACGATCGTGCGCCGGAAGGAGGAGGCCGACCACAGCCTGCACTACATGACGGCTGTGGCACTCCTGGACGATCAGGTGCTTCCCGCTCAGTACGAGCAGGCCCGGATCGAGGCCGACGACGTGCAGTCGCTCCTGCGGAAGGTGCAGGTTCACGAATACTCGGACTACACTGAGCGCTTTCCCGACCACATGGTGTGCGACATTCGCATCCACGCCAACGGAGAGGTCTACGAGACGCACAAGGAAGACTACGAGGGCTTTCACACCCGCCCGATGACGTGGGACACTGTCTCGGAGAAGTTTACCCGTCTAGCTGCACCCTACACCGAAACGGCCCTTCGCCGCGACCTCATCGGGGCCGTGAAAGAGTTGGAGACGCTTCCTGTTAGCGACCTCTTTGATCTCCTGGCAGAGGTGGAGACGCCCGAGTCATACTAACGCGGAAGGGAGTGTCTTTGGATTTCGTCTAGAGCAAGCACGTGCGCTGCACTTTCGAGAATTGGGTATGGGAATGTGGGGGTAAGGGGGGCAGTTCTCCTTCTCCGCCCAGGTGAGCTTGTTTCCGCTGGCTATTGGGTGGCTTGGGGACCTGAGAATTACAGAAAACAGGGTGCCGGAAGAGACAAACACCGACCGGTCGTTCCGCTCCCTCCTTTCCCACTTGTGTTTCACCATCAACGACCAATAATTAACGACCAACCATGGCCAACGACGTAACCGGCGATCCCCGACGTGCCTTTCAGTTTCTCGACACCAACGACCGCGGCGAAAAGCCCCGCGAGGTGGGCGTCACCGAGATCCGCGGCCCCTACTACAGCGTCATGGGCCCAAACTATCTGGACGACGTCCTCTCGACGATGGGCCACTACGTCGACTCGCTCAAGT
>CAYXAD010000344.1:0-2811 GCA_964462965.1 uncultured Salinivenus sp. | reverse complement strand
AAGATAAAGGACTGCATGACCTCGTTCGAGCCCTCCACGATCCGGTGGATGCGATTGTCTCGCCACGCCCGCTCAATCTCGTGTTCGGTCATGTACCCTTCTCCCCCCATAATCTGCATCGCTTCGTCAATCACCTGCCATCCAAAGTGCGAGCAGAACACCTTCGTCATGGCCGTCTCGACCATAATGTCCGAGTCTCCACGGTCGAGCATGCCCGTCACCAGATACAGCATGGCATCCATCGCGTAGGTCAAGGCCGACATCCGGGCGATTTTCTGCTGAACCAGTTCAAAGTCGGCCAGAGGCCGCTCGAACTGGTAGCGGGTTTGCGCCCACTTGATGCCTTGCTCCATGGCGTCTTTGGCGGCTCCGGTCACACCGGCCGACAGGGTACACCGGCCGTAGTTCAGGCAGGAAAGAGCAACCTTTAGCCCGGCCCCCTCTTTGTGAAGCACATTCTCCTGGGGAACGCGCACGTCGTTGAAGCGGAAGCGGGCCTGCCACGTCCCCCGGATGCCGGTCTTCGAGCGGTTGTCTTCAAAAATCTCGACCCCGTCCATGTCGGGCGTCACGATGAGTGCGTTGACCCCCTTCTGCTCGAGCTCTCCGGTCTCCGGATTGGGCACCATATTCTTGCACATCACGGTGAACACGCCGCTCAGAGATCCGGAGGTCGACCACTTTTTCTCTCCGTTCAGGATGTAGTCCCCGTCTTCGGTTCTCACCGAGAACGACTTCTGCGCTGCGGCATCGGATCCCACGTTCGGCTCCGAGAGACAGAATGCACTGAGCTCTTCTCGAGCGACGAGAGGAAGGTACTCTTCTTTTTGCTCCTCGGTACCGAACATCACGATGGCCTTGCACCCAATCGACTGATGCGCCGAGACCAAAACAGCCGTGGAAGAGCAGTACTGGCCAATGAGCTCAAGAACTCGATTGTAACTCGTGACTCCGAGCCCGAGGCCCCCATACTCCTCGGGGATGATCATTCCGAGCACGCCCATGTCGAACAGGCGATCGATGACCCATTCAGGGATGTATTGCTCACGATCAATTTCGACCCGGGGATGCTCATTTTCCAGGTACTCCTCGAGCTCCTCCAGAAGGGCGTCGCATTTTTCCCGTTCCTCCTGGCTCTCGCGGGGATACGGAAAGAGGAGGTCCTCCCGAAAGCGTCCCCAGAAGACGTTTTTAATGAAGCCCATGTCCTCGGGCTCGGGCCCCATCATGGTCTCGATGTTCTGGATCATCTCCTGATCTTTCTTCGAGACGCCCTTGAGATCGCCTAATCCTTGGTTTGACATGGTGTCGTGATTCGTTCGTACCGTCGGAGTGCATTGCAGAGTCGCTGCCTCGGCGGAGAGTTGGGCCAGAGTTGATGCGACCCGTTCCCTTGTGCAAAGCGTCAGCTGCGAACGGGGGCCGCGTTCCTCCTTGTGGAAGTGCTTCCGAAGGCAGGCACTGACGTGTAAGTGCACGACGGGAGGGGGTTCCTCTCTGCTCGTGGGGGAGTCAAATCTCCTTGGATTATTTGTTGTCTCTGTATGTCTCCCGGCACCGCGAAGACGTTTTTTCTTTGCGTCCTGCTTTCCCGCCTCTCCAAACGGGACAGCAACAGCGTATAGGGCGACGGTTCCCTCGATCTCCGCCCTCGCGGACGGTTGCGCCTGCCCGGCAACGACGGTACGTTGAGAAGGCACGATCTTCATCACTGGCCGGTCCCTCCATGTCCTCCTCCTTCACCGACCGCCTCGCCCACATTCAAACCCAAAAGGAGACGGCCGTCTGCGTCGGCCTGGATCCAGACCCGACTCGGTTTCCATCTCCACTTCGCGACGGTCGACTTCGTACCGACGCCGCCCGAGACTTCTGTGCAGCCATCGTCGAGGCCACGGCGCCCTACGCATGTGCCTTCAAGCCAAATCTTGCCTTTTTCGAGGCGCTGGGGCCGTCAGGGGGCGTGATCCTCTCAGAGGTCCTCGCTTCTATTCCGGACGACTGTCTCGTCATTGCCGACGCCAAGCGAGGGGACATTGGAAACTCCGCCCGCTTTTACGCCCAGGCGTTGTACGAAGACTTCGAAGCGGATGCCTGCACCGTCTCTCCGTATCTCGGTCAAGACAGCATTGCCCCGTTCCTGAAGTACGAAAACACCTGCACCTTCGTCCTGGCCCGAACCTCAAACGAGGGAGCGGCCGACCTTCAGGAGGCCTGCACGTGCGATGGTCTTCCCTTGTATCGCCACGTGGCACAACGGACGGCCGACTGGTCGAGACACGGAGAGGGGACAGCAGGACTCGTCGTCGGGGCCACGGCTCCCGAAGCGCTGGCCGAACTGCGGGACGACTGCCCCTCCCTTCCGTTTCTCGTTCCCGGCGTCGGAGCGCAAGGGGGCGACCCGTCTGCCGTGATGGATGCCGCCGAAACGGACGACGGGCTCGTCCTGGTCAACTCCAGCCGAAGCATCCTCTACGCCTCAGAGGGTGCGGATTACACCGATGCGGCCGCGGAGGCGACGCGAGAGCTTCGGGATGCTTTGAGGGGGGAATCTCCTCAATAAAAAGTGCGAGGGCTGCGCCGTTGACGATCTCCCGTGTGCTTGCCATGTTGGGGGTACCTGTGACAGAATGTCGCAGGGGTGCCCCCGCATCCGCGGGGATAGACCCTGTTGATTTTCCCCTCTGCGTTGGAGAAGGAAGGTGCCCCCGCATCCGCGGGGATAGACCCTTACCGACGAGACACTCCGAGAAATTAAGGACGGTGCCCCCGCATCCGCGGGGATAGACCTAAAGCCGACACATGGATCAATGG
>CAYXAD010000343.1:0-2829 GCA_964462965.1 uncultured Salinivenus sp. | reverse complement strand
TCCTCCCGGATCCTCCAAGGAGAGGGACCTCAAGAGCTCCCATTCGCTGAGACCGCCCCATCCTTCCATTCAACCACTACGACAGAACGTTCCTCTTCAGGAGCCACGGACCGACGTTGCCTCCAAGTTTTCCTTGAGGAAACGAGCGAAAGAGGGACGTAATCCGAATGGCTTCCCCCTCGACCCTGTCAACAAACCCCAGGAGTTGAAGGCTGCGAAATGGACGTGCTGTCCCAGACGAGGTCCTCTATTCCGAGACGAAAGCCCCTTTCGCCCCCCGGAGACGACGCCCAACTCTACGAACCTGTTTGAACTTTGAGTTGGAACGTGAGAGCCTGTACGCGACTGCAGTCGGTGCGAGGCGTCGATCCGTGGGAGTCGATCCAGGGGGGACGATCTCCCGAGCGACAATGAACTCGATGTCGAGGCCTGTGAGGTCGGGCACCGGAGTGCACCACGCGCATACCCTCCGTCCCGAACGACGGATCGAGAAAGAGAGTCACAAAGACGAATTAGAACCTACATGCAGTGCAAAAGAGGAAATAGACCCCCTTCCTCCCAAGAAAAGCACCATATAGGCCCTCCCTCGGGGACCCCCCAGCCAATAAGACTCGTAAGTGTGATGCCCCTGGGCGTCTCCCCCCAGGGGCATCATTGAACCGAGCTTACCACTCAGGCTCGGTTATTCGTTCGATGTCCACGGCGTTTAACCCTTTCGGGGTCTCCTCGATTTCGAATTCGAGGCGATCGCCTTCTTCTAGGTCCTCGTCGGGCACCTCACTGTGATGGAGAAAGACATCGTCTTCTCCATTGTCAGGCTCGACGAAACCATATCCTTCGGCAGGACTGAACCACTTGACGGTTCCACGCTCCATAATTTAAGGTAGAGTCTTCTATGTTCATTTCCGATGTTCATCCGGATCCTCCTCCTCAAGAGGAAAAGGAGCCGGAGATTATGATGACGAAACTTTTCTACGTTGCCCTGGACCGCGTGTTCTCCCTGACGCAAAAATTACAGTTAATGTGCAGTACCAGCAGTTCATTCGGGAGGAGATCGTAATATAAGTTTATTCCTCTCCGTCCTTCCCGTAAGCAATAGAAAAGGTAGAACGAGAATCGATGATGCATTGGACGAACGATGCGATTCTTCGCTTCTGAACTGCCCCCGTCACGTTCTACCAAGGCTCCTCAAATTCCGATCGTCTGGTCCGCCCCAGTTCCCTCCGGAAGCTTGGCCTGTCCTTCACATGAGTGGCTCCTATGTTGGAGGATGTAGTAACTGTCTTCTCTTCTGTTTCTTTGTATGTCGTACTGCGCTCCCTTCCGCTACACCCACCTCGTTCTCTTTGGACTGGCCCTTACTCTCCTCGCCGGATGCTCATCGTCCCGGCCCGACCAGACGACGGAGCCCTCTTCGGTGGAGGACCGAGGGCCTGCCCTTTTTCTACTGTACCAGACTCCCGACGCAGGTCTCGTGCTTCACGATGCACGGCACGACTCGTCCCAAACGCTGACGCCAGAGGTCGAGCGTGCCGGCAAGGGCGACGTGTCTCCGAGTGGACGGTATCTCGCTTTCCAGTACGTCGGGGCCGACTCCTCTCACCTCGCCCTGTTCGATCTCAGAAGCCAAACCCTTCAGTCGATCCATGCTGCGGAGGGAGAGTGGACCTATTCCTTGGCCTGGCATCCAACTGAGGATCAGCTGGCCTTTGGCTTGTATCAATCGACAGCCGAAACCACTCGCGGCCCCGGTGCCATTCACGTAGCAACACCCGAGGGGGACACACGCGACGTTGGCTGCAGCGCTGCCCGAGAGGTTCTTCATTGGCTGCCGGACGGCTCCCTCGCGACACGAGACGACGAAAACCTATACGTCGTGGAGGCCGACGATTGCTCGACGATCGCTGCTCACGACGCCCGCCGAATGTATCATCTCACCTACGCCCCAGAGGGTGAACGGCTTGCCTTCATCCACCGTGAGCTTAACTATGATCGAGAGGCCGTCGAGTACGTCCCCGATTCGTCACTCGTAGTCAGTGACGCTCGCCTCGAGTCGCGAAACACGCTCTTCGGCGACGAACGTCGAGTCCGCCACCTTCGTTGGGCCCCTGACGGCTCTGAGCTTGCTTTTGATGTCCGAAGCCCCGACTCGGAATATCGGCAGGTCGCAATCTACAATGGCGACCGCACCATCTACCTCACGCCGCCTGACCAAACGACCGCCGACCAGGTGTATCCCCACTGGTCCCCTTCCGGTACCCACCTCGCCTTTACCCAGCGAGGCACAGGCCAACCGACCGCCGCCGTCCGGATCGAAGGCCAAACCCGCCCGCTCGGTCCCGTCTCCGGATCGGTCTGGGGATGGCTCGACGAACAGAGTGTCGTCGTCCCCGGCCCAGACACCCTCCGAATCCAAACGTTAAACGGCGAGACTCGCTATGCCCTTCCGGCTCCGACGACGCTTATTCATGCGTGGAGCCAAAAGACGACATAACGGAAGGTGCGACCCACGGCCTGTTCTTCCCGAGACGGCGGACCCCGATCGCCCTCGGGCCTGGGCAGACCGCCGATTTCAGCGACAGAAGCGGTCCCTGGGCGGCCGTCAGGAGAGCAGAACGATTGGCCCCTCGCAACTTGGGGTACATAACCGCTCCGTAATACTGACAGCCGAGGGCCTGAAGCTGATAGATAAGCCAAACAAAAAACCCCCGCTTCCGGCGACAAGTGGCGAAGCGGGGGGCAATACGAAAAGGTGGAGCTACGGGGATTCGAACCCCGGACCTCTGCAGTGCGATTGCAGCGCTCTACCAGCTGAGCTATAGCCCCAGT
>CAYXAD010000342.1:0-2847 GCA_964462965.1 uncultured Salinivenus sp. | reverse complement strand
CACGGGCACAACGAGGGCGACGAGCCGACCTTCACCCAGCCGCTGCTCTACGAAAAGATCGAAGAGAAGCGGTCGCCCCGAAAACTCTACACGGAGATGCTGCTCCGCCGGGGCGACATCGAGCCGGACGAGGCCGAGCAGATGCTGGACGACTACCGAAGTCGCTTGCAGGAGGCCTTCGAACGAACGAAGGACCTCGAGGAGAAAGATGCGGAGGAAGCGCTCGAGAAGCGCGCCCAGCGCAAGGAAGCCACCCGGCTGCCCGAGGTCGATACCCGCGCCGAGCGCGAACACCTGGAGCGGGTCGTCAAGGTGCTCACCGATTTCCCGGATGACTTCACGGTACATCCGAAGCTCAAGCGTCAGTTCGGCAAGCGCGACGAGCTCTTTTATGAAAAGGAGCGGATCGACTGGGCCTTTGCCGAGACGCTGGCCTTCGGCTCCCTGCTTCAGGAAGGCACTCGGGTGCGTCTCAGCGGGCAGGACTCCCGGCGAGCCACCTTCAGTCAGCGCCACGCCGTCCTGTTCGATCAGGAAACCGGCGAAGAGTACACGCCACTGAACAACCTGTCGGACGATCAGGCCCGACTCCTGATTTACGACAGCCTCCTTTCCGAATACGCCGTCTGCGGGTTCGAGTACGGCTACTCCGTCGGCGATCCGGAGGCGCTGGTCTGCTGGGAGGCCCAATTCGGCGACTTTGCCAACGGGGCCCAGATCGTCTGGGACCAGTTTGTTAGTGCGGCCGAGCAGAAGTGGGGCCAGACTTCAAGCCTCGTGGCCCTTCTCCCTCACGCCTACGAGGGCCAGGGCCCGGAGCACTCTTCGGCCCGCCTGGAGCGGTTCCTGCAGCTCTGTGCAGAGCAAAACATGATCGTCGCCAACTTTTCCACCCCGGCCAACTACTTCCATGCCTTGCGCCGACAGGTGAAGCGCGACGTCAAGAAGCCCCTCATCATTATGACGCCGAAGAGCCTGCTCCGACACCCGCTCTGCGTCTCGTCCCCCGACGAGTTCACAGACGGAGGCGTCGAGGAAGTCATCCCCGCCGAAACGGATCCGGCGCAAACCCAGCGCCACATTCTCTGCAGTGGCAAGGTGTACTACGACCTCGTGAAGGCCCTCGAGGACGACGACCGCCGCGACCAGATCGCGATCACCCGTGTCGAGCAGTTCTATCCGTTCCCGAAGGAAGAAGTGCGGGAGGAGCTGGAACGCTACGCCGACGCCGAGGAGACGGTCTGGGTGCAAGAGGAGCCCCAAAACATGGGGGCCTGGACGTTCCTGCAGCCATACCTGGACGCCCTACTGGAAGACCTTCATGGCCCGTGCGAACAGCGCGTTCAATACGTGGGTCGACCGGCCAGTGCCAGCCCAGCAACCGGCTCCGCCAAGGTCCACGCCCGCGAGCAGGAGAAGGTCGTCAACGAGGCGCTCGACCTCTAAGGTCATCCCCTTCCTTCTTCCCCTTTCACGCCCCGTCTGGTAGACAGGCGGGGCTTAATTTTTGGCCCGTAGTATCGACGTTCATTTCCCCCTGCCCCTGGGCCCCCATCGTGGGCGGTAAACGAGTCCCGCATTTCAGCTACTGGTTGCGGTCGTAGCCAATCCAGAAAGGGATAGGACTACGAGACGTGCTACTGCAGCTCCGAGAGCACAGGTGTGGGCCTCGACAATCCCAAGATCGCCTGGTGCTCACATTGAGGATCGATAAAATCAAAAAGGGACGGTCCTTCCGGATCCGTCCCTCGATCGATCACTCCAGAAATGTCCCACCGACGGGCTTTTTTCTTCACAGCCAGAAAAACACCAGCCCGTACAGACGGCTCAACGACGCCTATCGACGCTTCCGATTGTTTCCTCGCTTCCGGTTGCGATGACGACGACGGCGAGCTCTCTTCTTCTTCATTCGCTTCTCTTCCGACGGCTTCATGTACGCCATGTTTTGACGGTACTCCCGCAGAATCCGACTGCGATTTACCTGTCGTCGAAAGCGCTTGAGTGCACGCTCAATGTCTTCGTTGTTCCGAACTTTAACACCAACAGCCAACGTGAATCCCTCCTTGAGAAGTCTTATTTCTGTATTTAGCTTATATGTTTGAAGCTGCCTCTCGGCTAGCGAAGGGTAGAACGAGACGGGGGGTTGCGTGTTTCTCTACCCATCAGCCCAAAATGGCAGATGGGCCTTCTCGGACGTAAATGCTTTTTTCTTTCATGGCTTCCTTCGATCGTCTCGTCCTGGGCACTCGCAATAGCGGCAAGGTTGACGAGTTGCGAGCCCTATTGAGAGATATTCAGCTCGAACTGATTCCTGCCAATGCCCTCTCGGACCCGCCAGAGGTCGACGAAGACGCCGACACCCTCGAAGGAAATGCCCGCAAGAAAGCACGCGCATTCCACCGCCACACCGGTCTCCCGGCCCTCGCCGACGATACGGGATTGGAGGTAGAGGCCCTGGATGGAGCCCCAGGCGTCCACACGGCCCGCTTTGCCGGTCCCGACGCCACCCCGGCCGACAACAAGCGGCACCTCCTGCACGTGATGGAATCCGTCTCGAATCGCCGCGCCCAGTTTCGTACGGTGGTAGCACTCGTCGAGCCCGACGGAACCGTCCAAACCTTCGAAGGAGTCTGCTCGGGGACGATTCCCCCCGAACCGCGCGGCGAGGGAGGCTTCGGCTACGACCCGCTCTTCCGTCCCGACGGCCACGAGCAGACGTTCGCCGAGATGCCCTCCGTGGCCAAAAACGAAATTAGCCACCGCCGCAAGGCCCTCGATGCCCTGCGGAAATATTTGTCGAATGTGGAATGAGGAATGTGGAGTGTGGAATTTTCTTTTTAAACTGCG
>CAYXAD010000341.1:0-2895 GCA_964462965.1 uncultured Salinivenus sp. | reverse complement strand
TCTGCCGCGTTGAACTTTCCCCTAAAACCTTCATGCACCCTCTTCAGGGGACGGTCCGGCGGTCGACGCAGGGACGTCCTCAGCCTCAAGGTGAAGCCAGTCCCGTGGCGCAAAATACCACTCTGCATCGGCTTCTGGAGTGCCGGGGTCCGGCTGGTGATCGTAGCGCCATTGCACCTGTGGCGGCAGACTCATGAGAATGCTTTCCGTCCGACCATTCGATTCGAGGCCAAACTTCGTCCCACGGTCGTAGACGAGGTTGAACTCTACGTATCGGCCTCGCCGCACTTGCTGATAGGCCCGTTCCCGCTCGCCATATGGGGTATCCATCCGTCGCTCGACGATGGGAATGTACGAGTCGAGAAACGCCCGTCCTGCCTCACGGGTGAAGAAGAAGGTACCTTCCGGATCCTCGCGTAGATAGTCATAAAAGATACCGCCCACGCCTCGCGCTTCTTCCCGGTGGGGAAGGTAAAAATACTCGTCACATTCCTGTTTGAACGACTCGTAGTCGGCAACCTCGTGGCGGTCGCAGACGCGCTTCCAGACTCGGTGGAAGTGCTTGACGTCCTCGAGCCGGGGATAGTACGGGGTCAGGTCAGCGCCCCCGCCGAACCACTGGTCCGTCGGGTCCATGAGGTCCTCGCCAAGGGCAAAGTAGCGAAAATTGGCGTGGACGGTGGGCACGTGGGGCGAGCGGGGATGCACGACGAGCGAAAGCCCCGTCGCAAAGAACGGCTGTTGTTGGACACCAAACTTGTCGGCCATTCGCTCAGGGAGAGAACCGTGAACCGCAGACGTGTTTACGCCTCCCTTCTCGAACACCTCGCCCCCCTCGATGATCGCCGTGATGCCACCGCCGCCCTCCTCCCGACTCCACCGATCGACCTGAAACGACGTGGATTCGTCGATCTCATCCAGCCTTCGCGTGATCCGAATCTGAAGCGCCTCGACGAAGCGTTTCATCCGATGGGCCATCGGCAGATCATCTCGGGGATCTTCTCGCAGCGTCTGTACGCGATCGAACGTATCGCCCATACAGCGTGAGGGATGGTCAAAGAAATCTCGAACGGAGAGGGACGTGGACAACGACACGCTCGTCTCTCCGTTCGTCGTTTCTCGCCGGATGCCAGCACTCCTCCCTCCTTTTTCACGGACAAGATTCCTCCGTCTGAATCAGACAGGGTGGATCAGGACATTTGTGCCCGGTCGAGCATCCGCCGGACGGCCGACTCCATCTCCTCAGTGGCCGCTTCTTTCCATTCGTCCGGGGGAAAAGCAACAAACGTTTCCCGGTGCTGATGGGTGGGATGATCGACGCGGAGAAGGGCCTGATGGAGCGCAATTGCTCTGTTCTCCAGGGGGGCCTCGGCACCATATCGGACGTCCCCGAGGACCGGATGCCCTCGTGTTGCTGCCTGCATCCGGATCTGATGTGGACGACCCGTCTGCAGTTCGACCTGCAACAGCGTGCGGTCGACTCCCGATGCAAGTGCCTGCCATTGAAGCTCCGCGCGCTTGCCCTCTGGATGATCCGGAGAAACGAGCTGCGGGCGCCGGCCCGGCTTTGCGATGTAATCGGTCCAGCGTCCGATGCCTCGGAGTGCTCCCTCTACGAGAACCACGTATCGCTTGTCGACAACCCGCTCGCGAAACTGGGACGACAGCGCACGAGCGGCGGACGACGTCCGGGCCAACACCATAACGCCCGACGCCGGCCGGTCGAGACGGTGAACGAGCCCAAGAAACGACTCGTCCCGCGTCTTCCCGTCGAGCATCCTCCGCCCGAGAGCGGTCACGTCCGTATCCCCCGTCTCGTCGGGCTGAGACAAAAGCCCGGGGGGCTTGTTCACCACAAACAACTGGTCGTCGACGTGCAAAACAGTCACAATGGGTCTTTTCCGTTGGCGGTTTTCCTGCAGAAAAAGTTAAAAGCTCACTGGTCTCGCAGGTCATAGATGAATCACTCCCTGCCCATTCTCCCCATCCTTCTCCTTGGCTCCCACGAGGTTTTTACAAACTTCTTTCTTCATGTTGTTGTGAAAATTGGCATCTTAGAGTTCCTCTTCGCCTACACCCAACAGCTCTTTTCTTTTACAATGCTCCGCCACAGCATCTCTTTCCTCTCCGTTCTCCTGCTCCTCAGTCTCCTGCCGACGGGTCCGGTTCACGCCCAAACGGAAGGTGTCGGCATAGGGGCCTCAATCGGGGTGACGAATGGTGCGTCTGCGATCGACCGCAATCCCGTAGGAGTGAACGGAAAAATGTGGTTGTCAGATCGACAGGCCGTCTCCGGAATGACCTCTTTTTACATCGGCGATGCCGGGACGACTTCTAACATCGGCGGACAGTCGTTCTGGATTTTACAGGGCGACTACCTCTTCCACAACTTCAACGAGCTCGAAGTTGGCGAGGGGCTGATGGCTCTCTACATTGGTGCCGGTGCTCAATTTACAGTCTTCGAAGACTTTGAAAACCAGTTTGCAGTTCGAAGTCCCTCCGGGGTGACGTACCTTCTCGGCTCGGCCCCAATCGACATCTTCGTCGAGGTTGCTCCCACAATGAACCTGACGGAGCCGGTCGCCCTCCGCTTTGATGGTGCAATCGGGTTTCGGTACTACTTCCCGTTCAATGGAGGAACAGACACTGGAGAGGACGAATCGGTCGAATAGTTTCTCAAGGGCGGGGTGCCTCCAATCTACAGGACGAAGGCGAACCGGCTCTACCGTTTCCGATCATCGGCCTTCAATTCACTATTCGGTGTCTCGGCGAAAATCCAACGTCGATTGCAACTTGAAGTCGTGACCGTTCCTCCAGTACGAGAATACCTGGCTCACCGTATTTCCCTTCTGGCAGGCAGTCCCTATGATGTTGGCGGTCCGCCAACTACGACTG
>CAYXAD010000340.1:0-2948 GCA_964462965.1 uncultured Salinivenus sp. | reverse complement strand
CCTCTTGTTGTCCCTCCCGCACCTTCTGGGCCACTGCCTTTAGGTGTTTGCGGATGAAGCCGCGGGACGTGTCGTCGGTCAGGCGACCGTTCTCGAACTTCTCTGAGGCGTTGGACACGAGCACCTCGGGGCGGGCGACGAAGCGGCTCTGGTTGTAGACGAGGGTTTGCCGCAGCTGCAGGTGGGCCCGGGCCGTCCCCACTGGACTCGGGCTCGCGCCCATCATGCCCACCACCTTGTGGTTGAGCGGGGCGTCCCCCGGGGGACGCGAGGCCCAGTCGAGGGCGTTTTTGAGCACCCCGGGCAGGCCGTGCTGGTACTCGGGCGTGGCGATGAGCACGGCGTCGGCGTCCCGAATGGCCTGCTTGAAGCGCTGCACCGGCTCCGGATCGCCCTGGTCCTCGACGTCCTGGTTAAAGAACGGCAACTCGTCGAGTTCGAAGAGGTCGATGGTCATTCCCTCGGGGGCTTCCTCCTGCGCCGCGCGGAGCAGCGCCTTGTTATAGGAGCCCTCGCGCAGGCTGCCGGGAATGCCGAGGACGCGGATTGGGGAGGCGTTGGAATCGGGCATAGGAGGTGTAAAATTGGTCGTTCAGTCAAAACGGGTGAATTCCTTCAACGTGTCGATTTCGTCGATCTACCCCTCTATGGGTCCGGCCGCACCAAAGAACAGCTCTGGAAGGTAGGACCCTCCGCTCCGTCCATCTCCAAACGCCAATCACTGCATGAGGGATTGGCCGCCGTCGATCCAGATCGGTGTGCCCGTAATGTGGCTGGCGCGGTCGGAGGCCAGGAAGAGCACCAGATCGGCTACCTGTTCGGGACGCCCCGACTCCCCGCCGCTCAGCGGAATGCCCCCCTCGGCGTACTCGGCGACCTCTTCGGTCGCTTCCGTGTCGCGCATCTCCGTGTGCTCCTCGATGGCCGTTTCGATGGAGCCCGGGCAGATGGCGTTGACTCGGATCTGATGCTCGGCGAGTTCCAAGGCCATCATCTTCATGAAGGAGATTTGTCCCCCTTTTGTGGCCGAGTAGGCGCTGGCTCCGATGTCGCTGAACTTGCGGGTGCCGTTGATCGACGAGGTGATGACGATGGCTCCCTTCTCCTGCTGCTTGAGCAGCGGCACGGCGTACTTCACGGTGTAAAAGGTGCCCGAGAGGTTGATCTGGACCGTGCGGTTCCATTCTTTGGGATCGATCTCCTCAATGGGCGCCCACACCCCGTTGATGCCGGCGTGGGCAAACACGATGTCGAGGCGTCCGAAGCGGTCTTCGACCTGGTCGTACAAGTCTTCCACCTCGAGTGGGTCGGCGATGTCGGCCTGAAGGGCCATCACGTCGCCTTCTCGTTCCTCAATGGCGTCGACGGTCTCGTCCAGTTTCTCCTGGGTCCGCCCGCAAATGACGACGTGGGCCCCTTCGTCGGCAAACTGTTTGGCGGTGGCTTCGCCGATGCCCGAGCCGCCGCCGGTAATGACCGCTACTTTCTCTTCTAGCTCCATGATGGAATCAGTTCATTCGAGAGATGCCGGATGAGGACAGATGCAGCGCCGTCTCTCGTCATTGGGGGCCATTCTGTCTCGGTCGGTGCGTGAACTGCGAGGCATGAAGCCTGAGAACGGGATCGTGGATGGGCAGCCCCTTCACACTTTCCATCCTACCTTTCACGCCCGGGAACCCACTCAGCCTCTCACGCTCTGCGCCTGCGCCTCGTGCTTGCCTTCGGCAATCTCTTCGACGACTTTTTCGCAGAACGCGGGCAAATCGTCTGGATTGCGGCTCGTGACCAGCCCCTGGTCGGTGACGACCTCCTCGTTCACCCAGGTGCCGCCTGCATTGCGAATGTCGGTCTGGAGCGTCGGGTACGAGGTGAGCGTGCGTCCGTGCAGCACGTCTGCCTCGACGAGCACCCAGGGGCCGTGACAGATTGCGCCTACTGGTTTTTCTTGTTCGAAGAAGTTGCGCACGAAGCGGACGGCTTCGGAGTTGCCGCGGAGCTTGTCGGCGCCGACCGTGCCGCCCGGGACGATTACGGCGTCGTAGTCGTCCGCCGACACGTCGGAGAAGGTCAAGTTCACGGGATAGTTATTGCCGGGATCCAGGTCGCCGTTGACCGTCTGTGCGTCGCCCGTCTCGAAGCTGACGACATCCACTGTGCCGCCAGCCTCCTGTACGGCCATCTTCGGGTCCGTAAACTCCCTTTCTTCGGTGCCTCGTGGGGCGATAAGGAGGGCGACGCTCTGGTTTTGCAACTGATTGGCCATGGGGTGGGTGTATGTTTTGGTAAGGGGAAGGGGTAAGAGGGAAGGGGGACGGAAGGAGCGATGAGGGAGAGCTATTGTCGGCTCACCGAGACGCTTCCACGTATCGACCCTGATCGGGGACGGCGAGGCGATCGAAGTTCGTCACGAGCGTTTTGAGGCCGTCTTGCAGGTCCCGACCGCGCATCGGTTTGCCGTGGCCGGTGGCAGCGATGGTTGGCTCCAGGGCCTCGAGTTGTTCGACGGACCGGCGGGCCGCCGTCCAGTCCGGCGTAAAGTAGGCGGGCGGGCCGTGAATCTCCTGCGTCTGGGTTGCGACCTTGTACAGCGATTCCTGTTTGACCGTCACAAATGCATCGCCGGCCACGAGACAGCGGTCGTCGTCGCGGAAGAAGGAGGCGTGCCCCTCCGTGTGGCCGGGGGTGTGCAGCCACCGCCAGCCCGGGAGGTGGGGGACGCTTTCGTCCTCCGGCAGTGGGTGCACCCGCGATCCCAGGTCGATGCCCTCCTTGGGATACAGCGGCGACACGAGCGACATGGCTCCCTCACCCACGCTGGGATCAGGGGGCGGATAGTCGCGCTCGCCCGTCAGAAACGGCATCTCTTGCGGATGCGCATAGACCGGCACGTCCCAGGGATCGAACAGATCGGGGAAGGCCCCGACGTGATCGAAGTGGCCGTGTGTGAG
>CAYXAD010000339.1:0-2977 GCA_964462965.1 uncultured Salinivenus sp. | reverse complement strand
TGCGGGAGAAGCGGGAGAACGTGTGGTTCGTGCTGAAAAACCTCTTTCGGGGATAAGGACGGGACGATTTTCGCTCGCCTTCGTTATGGAATGGTTCGCTTCAAGCGACCACATGTGGCAAAGTGGAGGACAGGCGGTTTCTCTGGAATGAGAGGCTTGTGTGATGAGTGTTTGCTTATCCCACTAAATCCCCACTCCTGGCATTGATCTTGTCCTTAGAAAAAATTTCCTAGTTGAGGGTGGATGTGATTCTTCTCTCCTTCCATTCTTGGCTCCTCCTGTCTGACAGAGGGCTGGACAGTTTCTTCCAAATCGAGAATGCTGGACGAGTGCAACGCCGAGCTACACGGATACACCTACTCTTATAAAGGAGAGATGGCTGTGGTTTATACTTGCTTCTCCCGGATCTCCGGGGTCTGGACCAGTCAGGTCGCAGGCGTACTTTGCTGTCTTTTTGTCCTCTTCCTTCTAAAGAGCCCGGCGGTGCAGGCCCAGGAGTCATCCGTTTCTCAGGAGGAGATTCAGGAGCACAGCGGTCCCCCTCGCGTCTACATCGACTGCAGACGGTGTGACTACAATCACATCCGCCGCGAGGTCACGTTCGTTCGATACGTGCGCGAGCCAGAACAGGCCGATGTCCACGTCTTCGTGACGGATGAAGGCACCGGAGGAGGCGGGCGGGAGTACGAGTTTTCGTTTCTGGGCCGGGGCGGCTTTGAGGGTGTCAATTATACGCTGACACATACAACCGACCGCAATGCCACACGGGACGAGACACGAGAGGAAGTCAATCGGATCCTGGAGGTTGGACTCGCGCCCTATGCAATGAAAACGCCGCGGGGGGAAACGCTTTCGCTTGAGTATCCAGAGCTGGAAGAGGACCAGGAGTCCACTCAGAGGGAGGAAGATCCGTGGGATCACTGGGTGTTTGAGGTCTACGGCGGGCGCGTCGAAATGGACCACGAATCGAGTCAGAGCGAGTTCGACTCGCGGTGGGGCTTCTACGCCGATCGTGTAACTGAAGAGTGGAAAATTCGTCTCCGCCCCTACTTCAACTTTAGCTTCGTCCACATCGAGCAAGAAGATGGCGAGTCGGTAACTAGTCGGAATCACCGTCACGGATTCGACACCTACGCAATTCGAAGCGTGAGTGACCACTGGTCGGTAGGTCTCTTTAGCGATTACATCACGCGCACCGACCGAAACCTGAAGCACAGGGTGGAGGTCAATCCCGGCATCGAGTACAGCGTGTTTCCCTACGAAGAGGCCACGAGGCGATCGATTACCTTTACCTATCGGATAGGGCTTACACAGGTCGACTACTACGAGAAGACCATTTTTCTTCAAACTGCTGAGCGACTGGCCAATCAAAGGCTGGAAGCCTCGGCAAGCTTCGAGCAGCCATGGGGCGACATGAACGCTGGGGTCATCGGCTCTCACTACCTCCACGACATTTCACATTATCGGGCCGAAGTGTTTGGAAACGTCTCAGTTCGAATTGTCGAAGGCCTCTCGCTGAACTTTTCGGGGGAGTTTGAGATGATTCAGGATCAGCTGTCACTTCCCCTCAGCGGCACCACCGTAGAAGACGTGCTTCTCGACCAGCGTGAGCTAGCAACGGATTTCTCGGCTAACGGCTCGATTTCCCTTTCGTACACGTTTGGGTCGGATTTTGCCGATGTGGTCAATACCCGATTCTAGGCTGTTCTCTTGAACCCCGAACCTTCCTCGTTGATGATGGACCAGCTCTTGATGGAGCCAATGCGCTGTTTTTGTCTGGTCGTCGCCATGAGCCTGTTGGGTTTTTCAGGGGCAGTAGGGCAACCCACCGGAGGGCAGGCAGTGGACAATGTAGGAACAGAGATGAACTACTGGGTGCATGCCGGTCCCACTGCAACAACCTTGGGAGTCGGTGCAAGTGGGGGCGTGGCGGTCGAGTTCGATCGTCACGTGTTCTCCCTCCGGGGCGTAAGCACTGACCGATCCTTGGGCGCCGAGACGTGGGAAGTAGCCTTTCTCTATGGCCGAGCCATTGCGTCGGAGCACTTCACCGTATCGGCCGGGGCGGGCACGTCCGTCGTCGGCGGAATGCGGTATCCAAAGTTGTTTGGAGGTGGGGAGGGGGAGACGTTCGAGCCGATGATTGGATTTCCGCTGGAGGGCCAGATCGCATGGGCGCCCACGAGAGTGCTCTCCCTGGGCCTGTACGCGTTTGCAAATGTAAATACCGCTCACCCATTTGGGGGGATGGGACTTACCCTTCGGCTGGGGACGTTTCGGTAAACCATTCTCGGAGGGGACCCGTGTGAGGAAGGGCAGCGCCATTCCACGGTCTCGGCCTGCTGGAAACTCTGAAGTCTTCCTCAGCACCGGAGTCCTTCGAGCATAAGAGTGGACCTTCCCCATTCTGTGCGCCCATGAGCGACATTTCTTCTCCCGACGTCCTTTTTAGTCCCCTCGTGGAACGCGCCGTCGAGTTGGCGGCGAAATGGCACGACGGCACGTACCGAAAAGGATCCTGGCGAGACTCTGTCTTCGAGCCTCCTAACGATCAGGAGGTACAGGTGCCGGTGATGACGCATCTGACGGCAGTGGCCTCAATTGTGCAACGCGCAGGCTGGGACGATCCGACCGTCGCGGCCGCGTATCTGCACGACGCCATCGAGGACCGTAATCGCCACGGACAGCGCCTGCGCCGCGAGCAGCTCCGCGAAGCCGTCGGCCCAGAGGTCGAGCAGCTCGTGGCAGCGGTCTCGGAGCAGAAGCTCGACGCCGACGGTCAGACGCGCCCCTGGCGGGCTCGCAAGGAGGACTACGTCGCCCATCTGCAGACTGCTCCCGCCCAGGCCATGGCCGTCAGCCTCGCCGATAAGCTCCACAACCTCTGGTCGATCAATCAGAGCCTTCGGGTCGGGGAGAACATGTTTGCGTCGGGGCCCAACCGGACGGCCCTCAGCGCCGGTCCGAACGCCCAGCT
>CAYXAD010000338.1:0-2981 GCA_964462965.1 uncultured Salinivenus sp. | reverse complement strand
AGTTCCGTGCTCGTAAAGCGATCCATGCGTCCCTGCGGAGGAATCTCCCGAGCAGGACGGTAAAACTGGCTCAGCTCCAGCTGTAGCCCTTCCTGTAGTTCGGCCCGGATGTTGGCTCGGCCCGAGAAGAAGATGGCGTCCTGGCTGAGGTCCGTGGTTTGATTGGACCCATCCGTGACTGCACGGTACACATTCCCGCTCAGCGTCCCTTCCAGGCGCTCGCCGTAGATGAACGTGGTCACGAGATCGCTGCCAAAGGATGTGCTCGAAGATAGGTTTTCGGCTCGTCGGACGATCACCGTCTCCCCCTCCTCATTCGTTTCCTCTCGCCGTACCTCTTCAATCTCGTTCACCGTGTGCCGGACGTAGGGCGTCACTGTGACCGAGGCAAGGTTCCACCGCTGGGTTGCACTCAGCTCAAAAGAGTGGATGTACTCCGGATCGAGACCCGGATTCCCTTCCTCCCGGAAGGTGGGGTTTTCATTGTCTTCGATTGGATTGATGTCCCAGAGGCTGGGCCGGTCTACTCGCTTACTGTAGGAGAGACGGGCCTGACGACGCGGACCCGGCTTATATGTGAGAAAGGCGCTGGGATAGAAGCTCACGTATGAACTGTTCGTCACCTCATTCTCACTGCTCAGGTCAAAGGTCGTGTTAACGGTCTCGGCGCGAAGCCCCGTCTCCAGCTGAAAGTCCCCGAACCCCTTACGTAGAATGCCGTAACCGGCGTGGATATACTCATCGAACGTAAACCTCGTCTCGTCCCCTTCAAAGGTCTGGTCGCTGTCGAGCCGGCGCAGGGTGCCCTTGTAGCCCGTCTCCATGGACAGTGGGCCCAGCGATCCTGTGTAGTCGAGTTCGAAGGCACCGTCCTGCTCGTCCTCGTTCACGATGTCGAGTTCTTCACTTCGACGATCACCGCGACTTCCATCGTCGAAATTGTACACCTCGTACGTTCCATCTTCCGACTCGAGATCGCGGTCGTAGCGGACTTCGGCCTCCAGTGACTGATCTTCGGCAAAGTCGTGGTTGAAGTTGAGGCGCCCGTCAAAGCTTTCGTCAGACGAGGAGTTGTCGAGAACCCGCACGTATTGGTCCTGGAGATTCTCGGGCGACCTTGCCCCCCTATACTCTCGATATTCAGTTCGCCCACTTTCTTCGTCCCCTCGCAAACTGAAGGTGGATTCCAGACCGAGAGATGTATTTTCGGAAAAGTTGTACTCGACTTGTGAGTTGATCGAATGCGACCGGTCGCGTTCTTCTGAGGTGCCCGACTGGTCAACCCATGTGTTGGGGCTGTTTCCGTTAAACTGTTCGACGAGACGCGAATCGGTATCTTCTTCACTGTCACGCCGGTGAGAGTAAGTTGTGACGAAGCGCCAGCCGCTCGACTGGTAGCCGACGTTCACCGAGCCGTTGCCGCCGTACCGCTCGTTTGCATCTCGCTCCGCTCCCATCGTCACGCCTCCGTTCCATCCTACGTCGATGTCATGCCGCAGGACGATGTTGATGATGCCTGCCATGCCTTCCGGTTCGTACTTGGCAGACGGATTGGGAATCGTCTCCACCCGCTCGACCGCATCGGCCGGCAGGCTTTGCAGGTAGCTGACGAGGCTCTCCCCCGAGAGGGAGGCGGGTTCGCCGTTGATATGAAGGGAAACGCTCTCGTTGCCGCGGAAGCTGATGCTACCGTCCACGTCAATCCGGATGGACGGAAGAGTTTCTAGCACCGTGCTCGCCGAGCCCCCGGCGCTCACCGCCCGATCGGAGGTGTTGTAGGTCGTCCGATCAGTCTCGATTTGAGCAGCAGGGCGATTGGCCGTTACCTCGACCCCCTCGGCCTGGGCCGTTTCGGGCACGAGACGGATGGAGCCCATCTCTGCCTCTGAAGGATCCTCGGCCGGAGTGACGTCCGAAATATGCTGGGAGGCATACCCGACGTAGCTCACGCGAAGGGTGTATGACTCGATCGGTACATCGTCCAGGGAGAACTGGCCCTCCGCATCGGTGGCTGTTCCCGATACCATGGTCGAGTCTCCGCCCGTCTGCTGCCAGAGGGCCACGGTTGCTCCCTCCAGCGGATCCCCCGACGCATCGTCAATGACCTGCCCGGACAGCGAGCCGGTGGGCGACTCCTGGGCCCGAACGGGGAGGGCACTTCCCATCGCCACAAGGAGAAGTCCCAGAAAAACAACACCGAACCGCTGATCGAGACACTTCCGCATAAGCTTAGATGTAGAGATAACCGCAAAATCCAATGCGGGACTTCTTATTGAAACCACAGCGCGGGGATTCTGCCCTGGAGACGAAGTGCATTGCTATGCCATGGATCACATGTTCCTGGAAAGAGAGAACGAGAAAGGTGAAATGTTCTCCCGGTGTCTTCTACTCTTCTTTGAATGGGTCCACGACTGTCCTTGGTTGTCGAGGCTTCCCACCTGTACTCCAGTTCGATAGAGCGCTGACTGTTTCGTATGTTAGGATCGATTTGTGCCTATCCTTTCGACAAGATCAACACAGAGTTATGATCTGGACTCATCTCAGCAAGTATCGAGACGCGGGACTTCTTCTGCTCCGTGTCGTCGTCGGTCTTTACCTTGCCCTCGGTCACGGATGGGGGAAAATTGCGGGAGGAACGGAGCAGTGGGCCGGCCTTGGGGGCGTCGTGGAAGGGGTCTTCGGAATTGGCTTCGCCCCTGTCCTTTGGGGCTTCCTGTCCGGGTTTGCAGAATTCTTCTGTGCCCTCCTCGTGGTCGCAGGCCTATTCTTTCGCCCGGCCTTGGTGCTCCTCGTTCTGAACATGTTCGTGGCGAGCTTGGGCCACATTACCGGTGTCATTGATGGCGGCCCGGAGATGGCTGTTCTCTACGGCATCATCTTCCTTAGCTTTATCTTTATCGGCCCAGGGAAGTACAGCCTCGATGCGCAAATCTGGGGAGAACAGACTCGAGTGGCTCACGAGGGGGCCTAGCAGAACTTTG
>CAYXAD010000337.1:0-3020 GCA_964462965.1 uncultured Salinivenus sp. | reverse complement strand
AGGTTGCCGATAACGGCCCCGGCATTCCCGAAGACGTGCAAGAGAAAATTTTCGTGCCTTTCTTCACGACGAAAGAGAACGGTTCCGGCATCGGGCTGAGCCTGTCCCGCCAGGTGATGCGCCTGCATGGAGGCAGCATTTCAGTTCGCTCCACTCCTGGAGAGGGGACGGTTTTTACCTTGCGGTTTTAGCTGTGAGCCCGTGGGGACAGGAGGGACGGGAGGCTCAGGGGAAGGTGGTTCGAGAGAACATTCAGCGAACACTCCACCATCCTCGGGATCCAACAGTTCCCCCACCGATATCTGAATGGGTACCCGCCCGCTGGAGACTGGTCGTTCATTTTGCTTGGCCCTATGCACATTCTCGTTCGTTTTGCCGGTGACATTGCCACCAAGGCCACGCAGACCCGACATCGGTTTACCCGGTGCTTGGCCGAAAATATCAGGGAAGCCTTCACGGCAGAAGGCATTCCTTCCGAGGTAGATCGACAGTGGAGTCGCATTTTTATTGAGACGCCCAGTGACGAGGCCACGGAGGTGCTCCGTCGGGTATACGGAATCCAGTCGTTTTCCGTCGTCGATCGCCATCCTGCAAACACCCTCTCTCAGGTGGTGACGGCAGGGGAGGAGCGATTTCGGGCGCATGTATCGGGCCACAGCTTCGCCGTTCGGGCACGGCGGGGGGGAGACAAGAGCCAGATTCCCTTTACGTCCAAAGACATCGAAAACGAACTTGGCGCTGCCTTGCTTCCCTATGCGCGGGAGGTTGATCTCGACCATCCAGAACGCACTGCCTACGTCGAGGTCCGTGACAACCACGCCTACTTCTTTACGGAGAAAATCTCTGGTCCTGCCGGAATGCCCCTCGGCGTCGAGGATCGAGCCATCGCACTGGTCTCCGGCGGGTTTGATTCCGTCGTCGCCGCCTGGTACATGCTTCGGCGCGGGGTCGGGCTTGACTATGTGTTCTGCCAGCTCGGAAGCTCCGTTCACCTTCGCAGGTCTCTCCGCGTGTTCAAGGCGCTCTCGGATCGGTGGAGCTACGGAGACCGGCCGCGCCTTAACGTGCTCGACTTTCGGCCCGTCGTCGAGGAGCTTCGCGCGCGAACGAAGACCCGCTACTGGCAGGTACTTCTCAAGCGGTTGATGTATCGAGCGGCCGAGCAGATCGCGCGCATGACTGGACGCCAGGGCATCGTGACGGGAGAGGCCATCGGTCAGGTTTCTTCCCAAACCCTGCAGAATCTCACCGTCACCTCTCAGGTCGTGGAGATGCCCCTGCTACGCCCGCTGGTGGGATTTTCCAAGGACGAGATTATCCAACGGGCCCGAGACCTCGGGACCTACGAGGCCTCTGCTCAGGTGGAGGAGCACTGCGCTCTGGTCTCGTCCCGCCCAGCCACAGGAGCGTCTCGGGAAAAGGTACAGGCCGAGGAAGAAAAGCTTGATCTTGAATTCCTGTCGGACATCGTTGAAGACCGGGAGGTGTACGATCTACGTGCCCTCGATCTCGAACGGTGGGACGGAACGGACGTCGAAATTGAGACGGTTCCCGAAGACGCGGCCGTCCTCGACATTCGGCCCCAGTTTGCCTTCGACGCCTGGCACTATCCCGGGGCTGTGCAGATGGAGTTCAACGAAGCTCGTAAACGGTTCGACGAGTTCGAACCGGACGAGACCTACGTGATCTGTTGTCGGGTGGGGCTGAAGAGTGCCCACCTGGCGGAACGTATGCGCGATGCCGGCTACGAAGCCTACAGCGTCAGAGGAGGGATGAAAACTCTGATGCGCGAAGCGGTGGAGCAAGAGCTCGTTCCGCCGGAGGCCCTCCCGGAGGAAGTTGGCGATCTTTCGTGACGGGGAAAGGGAAGGTGCTGTTTTGTCTCTTTCGGATCTTGAGTGTCCAAATCAAAATGGGGCAGAGAGGGGGGCTAGTATCCGACGCCTGCATCCTCGAGCAGGACCTGAGAACATAGAGACCCCTGTTGAGCAGCGGTTCGAAGCAGCGTCAAGTCCTTCGTCCACCGCTGATCCACGTACTTCGTCCCGTCCGGATGGGCGTCACCGACGGACGGGCTGTCCCCGAGTAGGTGGG
Source organism: uncultured Salinivenus sp. (assembly GCA_964462965.1). Lineage (GTDB taxonomy): Bacteria > Bacteroidota > Rhodothermia > Rhodothermales > Salinibacteraceae > Salinibacter. The sequence continues at coordinate 926 of CAYXAD010000337.1, read as the reverse complement.
CCTCGATGTCCATGAGAATCAGTTTGTGCGTCTTTCGATCAGCGGCACGAGCCCCTACGAACCGGACGGGTTCAATCTCAGTTGCCAGTTTCGTCGTTCCCACACGGCGTATCCCCTGCTCCGGGAGCTCCCCGGGCTCTAGCGTGACGGCCGGCAGTCCCCATACGTTCGGAAGCTCATCATCCGTTGGGGGGCGTTTTACGGCAAGGAACTGTTGCGGGTCGTCTGAGCGGCGGACAACGGCGGCAACGGCGTAGTGGGTCGACGTCATTCGGCTAGCGAGGGTGCTCGTGAAAGTGACAGTGGAGTCTGGAGACGGAGAGCGTTCTATGGTCTCTCTTCGACTTCGATTGCTGTGTGCCACAGAAGCAGGAAAGACCGCTTGAGATAATGTTCTTTTGCGGAGACAGTGCCCGGCCGGACCTGCTTTTTTTGTGGTTAAAGGATGAGAGGGTAGGAGGAAAGCTCCCCTCGTTTGGATAGACCCCGTACAGGGATCGTTCAGCCACGGCGACGGGGCAAGTCTCACCCGTTTGTATTTGTATGAGTCGAAGGACAGAGTTTGCTTTAGCACTCCTTTGTTCGGAAGCGTACTCGTATTCCTCCGTTTCTTATCTCGTTTCTCTTGTTAAAAGTCGACCGGGTCAATCACATCCACATTTCCTTCGCTTTCATCCGATGAGCCCGTAACCCCCCGATTTGGGGTGCTCCTTCCCGGGGCGGATCGAGATGGAGGAGTCTGGCTGAAGCGTTCAAATAGGTGGGTAAGGAGTTTCACGAGGTCGGCTTGAAGTGATACTCGAGGGGCTTCGACCACGCGTCAGAAGGCTTCGAACTCAGTTCTCGGGGTTGTGGCTCCTCGAGCCGTCATGATTCGAAAGGTACCCACTGTCGGTTGTTCGCATGGACGTCAAGTATCACTCGAG
>CAYXAD010000336.1:0-3093 GCA_964462965.1 uncultured Salinivenus sp. | reverse complement strand
GCCGACTTCCTCCAGGCCGAGTTGCGTGCCGCTGTCGATGAGGCCGGGATACACCGTCAGACCCTCACAGTTGATGGTTTGAGCGTCGCCGGGCACGTCCACGTCCGTTCCGACAGCGGAAATGGTGTCTTCTTGGATGACGACTGTTCCCTGTTCGAGGGTGTCGCCGGGGGCGGTGATCACTTGAGCATTCGTGAGCGCAAAGGCGCCTTGCTCACCGGGATTTTTCTGGGCATCGGCTGCAGGGGGAGCCACCAACAGAGCACCCACCAGAACGACGACCAAGGCGAGCGCCTGGCGTGGAAGGAGACGCGACGGAGAAAAGGGGGAGATAGGCATGGAGAACAGCAAGGCAAGTCAGCGAACGTTCGTGAAGGCACAGTGTGGGGACGGCATTCGTCCCGGGGAGGAGGGAAGAGGCTACCACTTCCACTGATCTCCCTCTTTGAGGGACAGACCGTTGTCGGTGGCATGGAGGAAGGCACCTTCCAGGCAGCGATGGGCCTGGCGTCCGGTGTAGACCGTCTCCTCGGTGAGTTCGACCGATCGTTCCGGATCGACACGCAGGCGCATGTCGTCGGGATCCTCCTCGGCGTTGAAACGAACGACCCCATCGACGAATGTTCGCTGGGGTTCAGCATAAATCGAGAGGGGATGCGCGTCGAAGATGGCGAGATCCGCGTCTTTGCCTTCCTCGATCGAGCCGACTCGATCGCCAATGCCGAGCTGCCGAGCGGGGTTGATGGTGATGAGAGAAAGGGCCTCCTGGTCGGAAAGGTCTCCGTAGCGCTGAGACTTGGCCGCCTCGTGATAGAGGTGCCGATTGAGCTCGTCCGAGTCGGAGTTAATGGAGGTGCGAACGCCGTTTTCGGTGAGAATGGCGGCGTTGTAGGCTGTCGAGTAGTAGACCTCAAACTTGTAGGCCCACCAGTCAGAAAAGATCGAGGCCCCGGCACCAAACTCGGCCAGTTCGGGGGCGACCTTGTAGCCTTCGTTCACGTGCTGAAAGACGAGGTCATCGACGCCGAAATCCTCCATCACGTTCATGAGCATAACGATCTCGTCGGCCCGATAGGAGTGAGCGTGGACGAGAACGTCTCCCTGTAGAATGTCGGCGAGCACCTCCATCCGCTCGCTGTGTGCCGGGGGACGGTCGCGCTCACCGTTTTCGTAGGCCTGCTTTTCTTCCAGATAGCGACGAGCGTCTGTAAGGCTGTTTCGGATGACCTGCTCGACTCCCATGCGCGTTCGCGGGACGATGTCGTTGCCTTCTCCGTGCAGGCCGGTCGGGTTTTCGCCAAGGGCAAACTTGATGGTGTTGGGCGCCCCTTCCATGCGGAGGGCATCGGGGGACGTTTGCCCGTACCGATGTTTGATGGTCTCATTCTGCCCACCAATGGGATTGGCAGAGCCGTGCATGACGTGGGACGTCGTGACCCCACCGGCCAGCGCCCGATAGATTTGAACGTCGTACGGATCGAGGACGTCCCCGACGCTGACCTCGGCGGTCACGGGGTTGGAGGATTCGTTGATGTCGTCAATGGCCATGTGGGAATGGGCGTCCACAATGCCGGGCATCACGTACTGCCCGCTGGCATCGTACGTCTCCACACCGCTCGGTGCGGACAGATCCTGGCCGACCTGAGCGATTTCGCCGTCCTGCACCAGGATGTCCCCGTTTTCGATGGAGCCATTGGTGACGGTGAGGACCGTGGCGTTCTGGATCAGCCAGTCGTCGGGGGCATCGGCGCGCAGCCGATCTTGGGCCTGTCCGGTCGTGGTTCCCACAACGAGAGCAAGGACAAGACAAAGAAGAAGCCGAAGGCGAGAGCGAGTAAAAACAGTCATGGAGCAATAAACAACCGTGAAACTGGAGGGATCGACGGAGCGGAGGGGAGTGGTTACCTGTCGGGTTGGCTGACACGTTCACCCGTGATGGGAATGGACCCGAAGGAGCCGGAGGCAGTACCCTCGAAGGTCTCCCCCTGAATGGTCACGGACACCGTGACGGTTCCTCCCTGTGGCGATGCGACCTCGAAGGAGAGGGTCGATCCATCAAAGGAAAGGGATTTCATGTCCTCCTCTTCGCCGTTCGGACCGGAGAAGGTTCCTTCCAACCCCGACTCGTCTCCTTCGATGGTAAATGTGCCGCTGATTTCGCCTTGGGGACTTTCGAGCGTGTACGACCAAGTGCCGAGCACAGCAGAGACGTTTCCGCTCACTTCTGCGTCTTCGTCGCCTTCCTCGGCGTACTCGTACTGGCGGCCGTCCACGAAGACGTGTCGGACGCTGGTGTCTTCTTCAAAGTAGGAGCCGTCTGTGACCACGAGATTGGCTATTTTTCCAGACTCTACCGTCCCCAGTCGATCGTCCAGGCCAAGGAGAGCGGCGGGACGAGTGGTGAGGGCAGCGAGAGCCGTCTCTTCCGACAGGCCGTGCTCGACGAACGTTCGGAGGTTGCCGCGAAGATCTTTCGGACTGGCCTCACGCGTCGTAAATCCGAACTGGAGACCGGCCTCGTCCAGCGTGGCTGCTGTCTCGAGATATTTCTGGCGTTCTATTGCGTGCCGGAGCTCCAGGTTGGTTTCCTCTTCGTCAACGTCTTCCTGCGTCTCGGTTCGGAAGTCGGGAGAATAGTGTCGTTCAGGCTGATTGGTCGTGTCTGCCACCGTGGTGTCTCCGTCGGCCGAGCGTTCAGGCTCCTCGGGAAGATCGAGGGTAAGGAACAGGGATGCATCGGCATTCTGGAGCGCGTCGACGGTGTTAAAGCTTTCTCCGAGACCGGCAAGCGTCAACGGAAAGTTCAGCTCGTCCTGGAGGTCGAGGACCCGGTGAATGGAAAGCGCCTCATCTGCATAAAAAGTAACAGGCGATTCTCCGTCGAGGACCGGGAAGAACGCAGTATGAATGGGATCACTCGGAGGGCGCGGCTGTCCCGTTCGATCCTGCGTGTAACTCTCTTCTAGCGACTGGCGTCGATCGGCTTCCCGGTAGAGCTGACGGAACTGGGCGATGACGCCCATGTCGGTGCTCGGGTAAATGGTGTTGGGATAGGAGCCCCGGGCGGGTTGTATCTGTGCAAAGAGGGACTGC
>CAYXAD010000335.1:0-3096 GCA_964462965.1 uncultured Salinivenus sp. | reverse complement strand
TTGTGCCGTCGTTCCAGTTGACTTCTATATGAGTGTCGTTGGAGGGGCTTTCTAACCCTGTTATTGAGGTCGGGTCGTACTCGAAGGTAATTCGCTTTCCATGGGTGCTGGGATGATGAATACTGACAGCCTGTGATGGAGCGAAGTCTGTCCGATCCCATCCATTGAAAAAGAGATTGTATTTGGGAGGAATGGCCTCGTCGATTTCTACGAGGGTGACGTCCGGCTTTCCGGCCATGTCTTCAGGATAGCAAGGTCCGGACGTATCTTCACAGTTGCCGTAGCTCATGCGGAGAATGGCGCCGGAAGATGTGTGCTCCATTTTATCGTCACGCGTCGTCTCAGGCATCTCCTCGTCATCTCCCTGCGGCCGACAGGTCGGATGCTCATAATTCCAGTAGAACACCATTGAGGCAGCCGCGCTTTCGCTTCCCTGCAGGCAGTGTTCGGCCGTTAGAAAGTAAGGGGTTCCATCCTGGCTGGTGTTATTAATCAGTGATCCCGAGCAAGCATCCACTCCGTTGATCGAATAGAGACCCACCGAACGAACCTGATCGTTCCAGGGATTGGCCTGGGAGCAGGCCACGTCGATGTTGCAGGCTTGTGCTTTTGCAGTCGCCTGTTTGGAAACCGCTTCTTGGAGGGACCGAAAGCCGTGACTCACCTTCGTGATTTGGAGAGAGGTTGCTGATCGTTTGTCTCTTGGCACGGTGAGTTCAACGACCGCTTTACTTCCGGGCACGATTGGTGTCCAGAGCTGTCCCTGTGTCGCGTCGTTTCTGTCGTAGGGACCGTGTACGACCTCGTCGTTTGGCCCGTGCACAAACAGCGTGGCCCCCGCTGGAAGTTGGAAGCGTGTGAAGGCAAGGTTCAGGGACTTCGCCTCGCGGGACTGGATGCGGAGGCGCCAGAGCCAGTCGCCCGACGGCAGCTGCTCCCAGGTGCCATGCCGATCTGGAGAGAAGTCTGTCTCGAGGGCTTTCCCGTACCGATAGGGACCGATCTCGTCTGACTGCTCTTCTGCCTCGGCGCGGAGAGCAGCGCCGTCGACAGCGGGAAGCGTCTCCATCGGGATGGACGTCGTCGCCTGGAGGGAGGCGTGTTGCTCGGAAGGGAGGGCCGTGCGGTCCTGCGCAGAGACGGGGGCGATGCCCCATGTGACCCCAAGCAGGACCGCTAGGAGCCCGCCTACTACTCTACGGAAGGAAACGGAAAGAGAGAAGTGGGGCAGCATTTAGTCCAGGCTGGAGTGTTCGTACACGCGTTCGTCCATTTCCTCGACCTTGTCGATCAGGTCCTGCTTGTATTCGATCATCTGGTCCTGAAGCTCGGGATTCTCGGTGCCGAGGATCTGAACGGCCAGCAGGGCCGCGTTTTCGGCACCGTTGATGGCGAGAGACCCCACGGGCACACCGCCGGGCATCTGAACGATCGAGAGAAGGGAGTCGACGCCATTGAGCTTGCTCGTCTTGACCGGTACACCGAGCACGGGAAGAGGAGTGCTCGCTGCCAGCATGCCGGGGAGGTGAGCCGCCCCTCCTGCGCCGGCGATAATCACCTTGAGGCCACGCTCGTGCGCCGTTTCCGCGTACTCTTTCATGACGGCGGGGGTCCGGTGCGCCGAGAGGACGCGCATCTCGTAGGACACGTCAAACTCGTCGAGCACCTCGGCCGCGCCTTCCATGACCGGAAGATCGGAGTCGCTTCCCATGGCAATGCCGACGGAAGGAGTAGAAGACATAGTCAGACCAGATTGAGTTCAAAAGGAGTGTCAGAACGACGATCTCAAACGCTGGACGTTACAACTCGATCGCGGCCGCCGCTTTTTCCGCTCGCTCGCGGGTGTCGGCTCGATCTGTGCCGAGGGCCGTGACGTGGCCCATCTTCCGCCCGGGACGAACGACCGGTTTGCCGTAAATGTGAGGCGTCACGCCGTCGATTTCGAGCGCCTCCGGCAGTCCGCGAGGGTGTGGAGGCGTTCCTTCTCGCTCGCCGAGGACGTTTACCATCACGGCCACGGGCATGCGCAATTCCGGGCTGCCGAGGGGCCAGTCCAAAATCGCCCGCACGTGATTCTCGAACTGAGAGGTGTGGCTGCCCTCGATCGAATAGTGCCCGGTATTGTGGGGGCGAGGCGCCAGCTCGTTAATGAGGACTCGACCGTCCGGCATTTCGAAAAGCTCGACGGCCACCAGTCCAACGCCCTCCACCACGTCGACGGCGTCCTGTGCGATGTCCCGCGCCTTGGTGGCGATCTCGTCGTCGATGTCGGCGGGCACCTCGACGGCGTGACAGCGGTGATTTTCCTGTACGGTGTACGCCACCGGATAAACGACCTGTTCGCCCCCCGGCCGTCGGGCCACCTGCACGGCGATCTCACGAGTGAAGTCGGCAAAGACTTCCACCATGAGCCCATCCTCGGCGGCAAGGTCCGGCCACGCCTCTCGCAGTTCGTCAGGCCCCTGGACGGTGGCATTGCCATAGCCGTCGTACGACCCGCGGTATTGTTTGAGCACGACCGGATAGCCGAAGTCGTCCGCGACGTCGAGGGCCTCGTCGACCGTTTCGCAGCGGGCAAAGTCCGGCACCGGACATCCGGCGTCGGCCAGTTTCTGCTTTTGGATGCCCTTGTCTTTGATGAGAGCAAGCGTTTCAGTCGAGGGCCACAGCGCCGTGTCGTCGGGAAGCACCGCTTCGGCTTCCTCGGCCGGGGCCCACTCGCTCTCGACCGTCACCACGTCGCAGTTAGACACAAATCCACGGAGGACGTCTGGGTCGGTCCAGTCTCCGACCTGTGCACCCGTGTAGGGACGCATCGGGCCGGCTTGTTTGGGCGAGAGGAGGTACACCTCGATTCCCATTCGAATTGCTTCGGCCGCCATCATCTTGCCGAGCTGGCCGCCCCCGAGGATGCCGATGGTGGGAAAGGTTGTGGACATTGAAGGAAGTTCGGCTGGGTAATTGGTTGATTGAGAAGGGGCAATGGGAGTTCATCTACATCCATACATACACCCGTCATCCATCCCTTTTGAAGGAGTCACGCCTCCGACTCTTCCGAGTCCGGGGCGTCTTCGCCCTGCAAGAGCCGATCGAGTT
>CAYXAD010000334.1:0-3103 GCA_964462965.1 uncultured Salinivenus sp. | reverse complement strand
CGTGAGCATCCACCCCGTCGGGAAGGGCCTCCAGGATGCGACGGTTGTACACGTTGCCTCCAGTTTGGAGGGCACGAATCGGAGGGACGAGCACAGCGACATCCATGAACCACCGCGGGCGGCCTGAGGCGAGAAAGACAAAACCCCCGACAACTACTCTCGGGACGGCTCGTTGAAAGGATGATATAACGCGCGGGTTCTCTTTCTGATTACCAGTTGCTCCGTTTCCCATGGCCGGACACACGCGCAAATGGGCCAAGGTTAAGCGCAAGAAGAAGAAAGACGACCGTCGGAAGTCCAAAATCTGGGCGAAGTTGTCCCAGGAGATTGAGAAGGCGGCCCGCCAGGGCGGCGGGGATCCCGACGGTAATGTGCCGCTAGCCCAGGCAATTGAGCGGGCCAAGGATGAGCAGATGCCAAAGGATACGATTGAGCGGGCCATTAAGCGGGGCATGGGGGAGCTCGACGAGGGCAGCCAGGAAGCAACAACCTATGAAGGCTATGCCCCGCACGGGGTAGCCGTGTTTGTGGAGGCCCTGACCGACAACATCAACCGAACCGTAAAGGACCTCCGCCACCTCCTTACTACGCACGGAGGGAATCTTGGAAAGGACGGATCGGTGGCCTATCTGTTCGAACAGAAGGGGCGCTTCACAATTCCCACGTCGGTGATCGACGAAATGGAGCTGTTCGAGATCGTGGTCGAGGCGGGAGCGGAGGACGTGGAGACAGACGATCGCAAGTACGTGGTGACGAGCACCAAGGATGCGTTTGCCGACGTCGAGGACGCTCTAGAAGCGGCCGGCATCGAGCCTGAGGGATCGGATCTCATCCGCATCCCGACCACGACCGTCTCGTTGTCCGAAGAGGAGGAAGAAGAGGTGCGCTCCGTCGTTCAGAAGATCCACGATCTCGACGATGTAGAGGCTGTATACACCACTCTCCAGGTCGATGGCGCGTGGCTCTCGTCTCGGCAGCTGTCTGGTACCGAATCGGCGTGAGTTATCCGCTGGACATTAAGGCGGCTGTGCAGGATCTTCCGGAAGACTGACCTCCTCCCTCGCTCCCCTCCCCCAATGATCATTCTCGGCGTAGATCCCGGCTCCCGCGCAACCGGGTACGGCCTCGTCGACACGACCCAGAATGGTACCGAGTCGCGAACGTTGTCCACCTGCGGCACCATTCGCCTCGACGGGTCCGAGGACCATCCGGACCGCCTCAAAACGATCTACGACCGGCTCGTGGAGCTCATCGACGCGAACGAGCCCGAAGAATTTGCAATCGAGATGCCGGTGTACGGCCAAAACCCGCAGTCAATGCTGAAGCTGGGGCGTGCCCAGGCCGCAGCGATGATGGCTGCCCTAAATCGGGACCTTGCGGTGGCTCAGTACACCCCCAAAGAAGTGAAGAAGTCAGTCACCGGGAACGGCAACGCGTCGAAGAAACAGGTCCGCTTCATGGTGGAGTCCATTCTCTCGGTGTCGGACGCCACCCTCACGCACGACGCCGCGGACGCCGTGGCCGTTGCGCTCTGCCACGACAACCGCGAGGCCCACGATGATACCGACACGTATACCGGGTGGGCAAGCTTCGTGGAGGCCAACCCCGACCGCGTGTCGGAGTAGGACAATCGCGGGTGGAGCCGAAGAGGTGCGATGCACGGTCGTAACCGTGCCGCCCCTCCCTTCGCCGCCAGCGCCCTCCGTCTCCCCCTAACGATATCCGTGCTCCTCGTCCCGGACCCGGACGACCTCGATCACTTCATCCTTGTCGAGAGCGTCCTTGCTGAGCGTACACGCAAGTTCGGCGATACGGTCCGCCTTGTTGGGCGTCTGACGCCATTCGGGATGGGCCTGGTCAATGAGGCTGACCAGGATCCGAAGATAGGGATAGCGGTCCTCGCGGGAATCGAGTTCGGCAATCGCCTCGGCAAAGAGTTCGGCATTCCGGCCCACTTGCCGGTCGACCATCCTCGTGTCGTAGCGCATAACGGGATCCATTCAAGTGTAGAAATGTGGAGACCGCGCTGCCCGGAGGCACCGGGGCACGGGCCGCGTTCGGAAATCTCTCTGTCCAGAAGCACCTCATCGCTCCAACGGGTGCCCCGTGAGAGAGTTGCCCGACAGTTATCGCTCTCGGAGCGGTTCTCGCCGGAAAGCCCGAGCGAACCTGGGATCGCTGCTGCCGTACAGAAGGGCAGCATCAATCAGGACCGCCCACGCCATGAGTATTTCCACCAACGATTCTACGCCGTATCAGCTGGAGGTCCTCCAGGAAGTGCCTGCCTTCCATCGGGACGCCCGACGCGAAGACCGTCTGTCCGAAGGCCACCTCGTCTACTACGGCCCCCACCCCACCTATTACGGCATTGGGGAGGTCAAACGCGTGAATGGTTCCGACATCGCTGTCGACTTCCGCGGCACTGGCCTGTTCGACGTGCACGAGGAGATCATGGAGCAGCGGTACCTCATCCGTATCCCGCCCGAGAAGATGGACGAGTTATAACGCTCTGGGCCGTCGGGTGCGTATCTGATCCGCTCAAACGCGAAGACGCGTACGCTCCGATGATTGGGAACCACACGAATCCCCCGAAGTGTCCAAACCCCTGCCCACTCACCCTGACGAACCGAGCAGTCGCATGGCCCACCTCGAGGTATCGAATGTAACGAAGCGCTACGGAGACACCCTCGCCGTGGACGACGTTTCGTTCTCTGCGGAGCCGGGGCGGATCCTCGGTCTTCTCGGTCCCAATGGGGCCGGCAAGACGTCCACAATCCGGATGATCACCCACATTACCCGACCCGACTCGGGATCGATTACCTACGAGGGCAAACCTGTGGGCTCGTGGAGCCAGCAGCGGATGGGCTACTTGCCCGAAGAGCGAGGTCTCTACAAGCGGCTGAAGGTGAAGGAACAACTCGTCTACCTCGGCACGCTCAAGGGGCTCTCAAAGGCCGACGCACGCGACCGCGCCGACTACTGGCTCGACCGCTTCGATGCCTCCGACTGGGCCACTATGAAAACAGAGGAGTTGTCGAAGGGGATGCAGCAAAAGATCCAGTTCATCGCCACGCTGCTGCACGACCCGTCGCTGCTCATCTTC
>CAYXAD010000333.1:0-3117 GCA_964462965.1 uncultured Salinivenus sp. | reverse complement strand
AGGTGTCCGACGAATGTCAAGAATATCCCGACATTGTCTGTTGGAAAGCGTATTACGCCTCCTGCCCGACCGCCTGCAACAGATCCTGAATGCGGGACAGGACCATCTGAATGGCCACGTGATTGTGCCCGCCCCGAGGGATGATGATGTCCGCCTCCCGCCTCGAGGGCTCGACGAACTCGAGGTGCATGGGGCGCACGGTGCGCTCGTACTGCCGAAGAATGCCTTCGATGGACCGCCCTCGCTCCTGCATGTCGCGACGAATCCGGCGCATGAGGCGGATGTCGTCGGCCGCGTCGACGTAGATCTTGATGTCCATCTGCTCCTCGAGCACCGACTCGGCCAGCACGAGGATGCCCTCGATGATGATGACGGGCCGCGGGTCGACGGTGACGGTCTCCTCCTTCCGCGTGTGGGTGGTGAAGTCATAGACCGGCTTCTCGATGGCCTCTCCGGCGACGAGGCGGTCGAGGTGCTCGCGCATCAAGCCCGTTTCCAGCGCCTCAGGGTGGTCAAAGTTGAAGCGCGCCCGCTTTTCGGGAGAGAGGTGCGAGAGGTCGCGGTAGTAGGCGTCGTGTTCGAGGACGGCGATGGCGTCGGAGCCAAATTCCCGGGTGATTCGGTGCAGCACCGTCGTCTTCCCCGAGCCGGACCCTCCTGCAATGCCGATAACGACCGGAACGTTCACGGACATGAAAAAAGCCGCCACATCGTGTACATACAGGCGCAGCCGTCGAGCTCCTGACGTCAACTTAGAATCTCCCGACGGACAGGAAGCGGAGAACCGTATTTATTCCTGGACCATGACTACCGTCCAGGTCTTCGTGTCCTCGTCGTAGGTAGAGGCCTCCTCGTCAAAGGTAAGCTCGTCCGACTCCTCTTCAGACCATTCTCGGAGGTCTTCCATTTCTTCGGCCGTCTCGCGGACGATAAAGTTGACAAACTGGCCCCGCTGGACTTCCAGATCTTCCCCTGTGATCTCGACGCGCTCTCCGTCTTCAACGGTCTCGAAGCGAACTTCGACCCGCGTTTCGTAGGTGCGTTCGTCCGTCCAGGCTTCGCGATGCACCTCGGGCAGCAGGTCCCACACCCATCGTCCTTCGACACTCTCGTTGAGAATAGGGCTGATGATGGGCCGCCAGTAATCGGCCACTGAGCCGATCTCTGGCAGTTCGGCGTCCATGCCCAGCTGGTAGTTGGGGATCAAGTCGTCGGGGCGCAGCAACCCAAAGAGGCCCGAGAGGATGACACCATTTTCGAGGAGGCGCCGCTGGGCACCCGTCGGGAGGTTGGCAAAATCCATGGCGGCGTACATGATCCCGGGACTGTACCGATCGAGCGCCGACATAAGCGGCGCATCGTAGAGCTCGGCGTTCACCCGGATGGCCTCCTCGAGCTCGTAGTCCTCCAGTCCAAACAACTCCGAGAGGGTCTCTTCGTCCTCCTCTTCGACAACACCCTGGAGGGCGTCGATGAGCTTGCGCCGTTCAGGATTGAGGTCATCGAAGTAATTGAACGTCCCCGACGTGCGATAGTCGAACATGTCTGGGGCGAAGGGGTTGCCTCCGGGCTGTTTCCGATCGGCCGGAGACAGAAGGACAGTAAGATTTGGCATGTAGGAGTGGGTCGATCAAATCGATGCGAAGGAGGCGGCGCAGAAGAGGAGTCGGCCGCACGAGACAAGGCGGCCCAATTCGGAAAACGAATTAGTCGGCGTCGTCGGAGGTACTGGACGACTTGCGGAGCTCCTCCATCAAGGCGTCAATGTCGTCGCGAATGTGATCGGCCCGCGCCTCGGCATCCTTCACGAGTGCGTCGCTGTTGCGGCGCGCTTCGCTCTCGATGCCGGATTGGAGGAGTCGGCGGAGGAACCCTTCTGTTTCGGCAGCGAGATGCTCGAGCTGATAGGTCAGCCGGCGGCGTGCATCGGGCCCTCGCTTCGGCGCGAACAGCATGCCCAGCGCAAACCCAATGGCTCCGCCCGCCAGTGCACTCCATGCCCCGACTCGCTTGGTGTGATTTCGTGACTTTTTCTTCATGAGCGGCGTGAGCGTTGGACGAAAAGAGACCCGTACGGCGTATCTGTTGTCGTACCGAGTGGCTAAAGATCCGTTCTCTATTCCCCTTACGTTTCGACCATTCCAGTCGATCCCCTTCTACAGATCCTGCTCTTCGACAAAGGTCTTGCCGAGCGACTCTTCCACTCGTGTTCTTTCTAGCGTGTGCTCGATGCTCTTTCGGATAAACTCTTTGGCTCCGAGCCTTTGAATGTTACCGACCTCGTACGTTTCTTGCAACAAGTCACGATAAAATATATGTGGCCTTTGCGCACGTGTATCGCTGAACCGCTTTGCCTCGTGCCCACCACCTGCCAGAGTAGGATTGCTCGCTTGTGCATTTTCAGCCTTCCCGGCAAACGATGGAGAGGGGACTAAGCCCCCTCCGTTCTTAGGCACAAGCCCTCCTCTTGCTCGTAAGGAGTTGCACTGCCAGGTTTCCACATGGCCTGGTCCTCACTGACGACGATCTCAATATGCACGAAACACCTTTTCCCGTTCACGAAACGGGGTCCTTCCAGTACAACGATGAAGGACCTACCGACTCTCCCGTACCTCCGGTCGTGCTCCTGCACGGCATGCTTGGGGATTTGAGCAACTGGATCGACGCCGTCGAGGTCCTCTCAGAGAATGGCTATCGAGTGCTTGCTCCCATTCTTCCCGTCTATGACTTTCCCTTGTCGGAAACAGGAGTCCCTCGCCTCACCGAATACATACACGACTTCGTCGACACCCTCGGCTTTGACTCGACGGTGCTGGTGGGAAACTCTCTGGGTGGACACATCGCCCTGCTCTATGCCCTCAACTACCAGGAAGACGTCGACGCCCTCGTGCTCTCCGGGTCCTCCGGCATCTACGAGTCCACGATGGGCACCACACACTTCCGCCGGCAGGACCGCGAGTTCATCCGAGAGCGGACCGAGATGACGTTCTACGACCCAGCTCACGCCACCGAGGAGCTGGTCGATGAGATGCTGGAGATCGTCAATGACCGTCCCCGGGCCTTCCGTCTGCTCAAAATCGCCCGCTCGGCCGACGAGGAAATTGTAACGGACCAGCT
>CAYXAD010000332.1:0-3198 GCA_964462965.1 uncultured Salinivenus sp. | reverse complement strand
TTGTCCCGCGCTTCCTCGACATCGCTCGCCTCGATCTTTTCGTGATCGTAGCGTCCGGCAAGGAGCGCTGCCTCATTCAGGAGGTTTTCCAGATCGGCCCCACTAAAGCCGGGCGTGCTCCGGGCAATCTCTCTCAGGTTGACCTCGTCGGAGAGCGGCTTGTTGCGGGCGTGAATCTCCAGAATTTCGTGCCGTGCCTTCTGCGTGGGAAGATCGACCGTGATCTGCCGGTCGAACCGACCCGGCCGTGTGAGGGCGGAGTCGAGAATGTCGGGCCGGTTCGTGGCAGCGACCACCACAACGCCCTGATTCTCCTCGAACCCATCCAGCTCAGACAACAGCTGATTCAAGGTCTGCTCCCGCTCGTCGTGCCCGCCCCCGAGGCCGGCGCCACGCTGGCGACCGATAGAGTCGAGCTCATCGATGAAGATAATGGCGGGCGAGGCCTCCTTCGCCTCGCTAAACATGTCTCGAACGCGCGACGCGCCCACGCCCACGAACATTTCCATGAAGTCGGAGCCGGAGACGCTGAAGAACGGGGCGTCGGCTTCTCCGGCCACTGCTCGAGCGAGAAGGGTTTTCCCAGTGCCCGGCGGACCCACGAGCAGGACCCCCTTCGGCACCTGACCGCCAAGGCGTTCGAAGCGCTCCGGATCTTTCAGGAACTTGATGATCTCACGAAGCTCCTCTTTTGCACTGTCGGCGCCGGCGACATCCTCAAAGGTCGTATCTTCTTCCCCCTTATCGAACAGCTTGGCCTTGCTCTTTCGCACGGAGAAGAGCCCCTGCCCCTGCGCCTGCATTCGACGGAGGAAGATATAGCCCACCCCAAAGAGCAGAAGGACCGGAAGAAGTCCCATCAGCACGAGGCCCCACGGGAACGTACTCTCCGGCTCCGTCACGACCTCAACATTCTGAGCCTCCAGCAGCTCCATGAGCCGATCGTCCCCGAAAGAAGGGAGATAGGTCACGAAGTTGTCGTATTCGACGGTATTCCCATCTTCGGTACGGGTGGCTGCGGATTGCAACTCCCCGGTTACGGTATTCCCCTCCACCACGACCCGCTCGACGTTTTCCTGCTGAAGCTGCGAGCGAAACTCGCTATAGCTGATCCGCTCGCCGCCCGCCGGTCCCATCCCCCAATAGCTATAGGCCCAGAGAGCGAGCAAAGTACCGGCAATCACCCAGATGATGAGCCGTCCGCGACTGGCGCCGGGACTCGGCCCGTCGGGCAATCCGGATTCGTCCTTCTTCTGATTCTGTGAGTTTCTGTCTGCCACGTTGACTCAACTACTTGATGGTGGTAATCGAGTGCCGCCAGGGTAACCCGGTTCCAAGATGCACGGTCGCGAGATAAAAACCCAGACGTGAGGATTGTACACCCCTAAATCGAAATTGTGTCCTTCTCTGTCTACCCCCCAATTCTGAGAATCATCCGAGAGGCATTTCAGGAGCCGTCGGCAGGGCACGTTTGCCACTATCAAAGCGGCTCAGTTATCATGTAACCTCCCCCTTTGGCCTCTCCTGGGAGGCTCACCTCTCTGTGTGGAAATTGCCCTCTTCACCTTCCTGCGAATTTTTCCCTATATTTCATGCCCTCCACACCCTCTCCTTCCTCCGATGCCTTTCCGTTTGGCCAGGATCCTGTATGGGAACCCGATCCCGATGTCGTGGCAAACTCCAACCTACAACAGTTCATGAACCGCCATGGCCTCTCCGATCTCGATGCCCTGCAGGCTCGATCGACAGAGGACTTGGAGTGGTTCTGGAACGCGGTTCTCGATGATCTCGGGATCGAATTCTATCAGGACTACGAGGAGATCGTCGACCTTTCGGAGGGGATTCAATTTCCGAAGTGGTGCGTGGGTGGAAAAATGAACATCGTTCACAACCTGCTGGACAAGTGGCAAGGAACGCCCGTCGAAACCCGCCCAGCCCTCCGCTGGGAGGGAGAAGACGGGGCAACGAAAGAACTCACCTATGGAGAGCTCCATCGTCGAGTCTGCCGGTGCGCCAACGCACTTCGCGACCTCGGCCTCGGCAAAGGAGACCGGATCGGGCTTTACATGCCCATGACGCCCGAAATCGTGATCGCCTTCCTGGCCATCGTGAAGATCGGCGGGATCCTTCTCCCTCTCTTTAGTGGGTACGGCGTGGGAGCCATCGTGACGCGACTGAAGCACGCAGAAGCGTCGGCGCTCATCACGGCCGACGGCTTTACCCGTCGCGGCAAGACCATCCCGATGAAGGAGACTGCGGACAAGGCCGTCCGGCAGTGCCCGTCGGTCGAACACGTCCTCGTCCATCGTCACCTCGGACACGAGACGCCGCCCATGACCGAGGGGCGCGACCTCTTCTGGTCGGAGGCTCTCTCCGGTCACGACGACGAGGCCCGTACCGAGCGCACCTCCGCCGAGGATGTCGTGATGGTCATTTACACGAGTGGGACCACAGGTCCTCCAAAAGGGACGGTTCACACCCACTGCGGGTTTCCCATCAAAGGCGCCCAGGACATGTACCATCCCATGGACCTGAAGCCGGGCGAGGTGATGTACTGGATGAGCGATATGGGATGGATGATGGGTCCCTGGCTCGTCTTTGGCACCCTCACGGTTGGGGCCACCATGGTCCTCTACGACGGGGCCCCCGACCACCCCGATCCCGGACGGCTGTGGCGCCTCGTTGACGATCACGAGGTCACTCATCTCGGCGTCTCCCCCACGCTCATCCGGGCACTCAAAACTCACGGCGACGACCCCGTGGCGGCCTCCGATCGTTCCACCCTGCGAGCCATCGGATCCACGGGAAGTCCCTGGGATCCCGAATCCTGGAAGTGGTGCTTCAATACCGTTCTCGACGGCGAAAAACCCATCCTCAACTACTCGGGCGGCACCGAAATTTCGGGCGGCATTCTCTGCGGAAACTTCCTCGAACCGCTCAAGCCCGCTGCCTTCTCGGGGCCTGTACCCGGCATGGACGCTGACGTAGTCGACGAGGACGGAAATTCTGTGCGGGGAGAGGTCGGAGAGCTGGTGCTGCGAAGTCCCTGGATTGGGATGACGCGCGGCTTCTGGGGAGAGACGGAGCGATATCTCGACGCCTACTGGCGCCGCTTCGAGGACGTATGGGTCCACGGAGACTTTGCGGCCGTCGACGAGGACGGCCTCTGGTACATTCTGGGCCGCTCGGACGACACCA
>CAYXAD010000331.1:2172-3318 GCA_964462965.1 uncultured Salinivenus sp. | reverse complement strand
CTGTATCTGGTCTCGAGCTTAGGGTCTGCGGTCTTCTTTGTAGGAGCCGCCGCCCTTTCCCGACGATACAACGAAGGAGCACTCCAATCGGCTGGCCTCTTCGTCCGCGCCGTCTCCCTGCCCACCGTCGCCCTCGTCGGGACCACCGTAGGTGCGTCCCTGATCGGCCTCGTTCTTACCGGCCTCCTCTTCCTTTTCGTCGGCCTCACGTGGGCCGTGATTGCCGTGACCGCCGCGACGATTGTCGCCAAACTGGCTTCGCCGTCCACTCGAGGAGAGGCCCTGGGCATGTACACGGCCGTCTCGGCCGTGGCCGGGGGCATTGGGAGCCTCCTCGGGGGAGCGGTGGCAGAAATCAACTACCTCCTTGCCTTCGGCGTGGCCGGCGGCTTTGTGGCCCTTGGCGCCGTCCTCGTCTACCGCCTGCGGCACGTGACAGAAGGACCCGCTCCCTGGGCGTCAAACGATGCATCTTCCCAATCGATGTCCTCTGCGTCGTAATGAGGAGGGCATCAGGCGCACGGTGAGTTGATCGTTCAACCCATTTGCTGAAGAAGCTGCTTTGCTTCCTTCTTGTACTCCGCAGCAAAAGGGTCCTGCGGCGGGACGTCCAGAGCGGCCTGCAAGTGCATTCGAGCATCATCAGTCCGTTCCATTTTTAGGTAGGTCTTCCCCAGTTCCAGGTGATGAAACGTACGGGTTTCGAGCTCGAGCGCTCGTTGAAAGTCTGCGACGGCCTGTTCGAACGAGGCCGTCGGCAATCCCCCGTATACGACCTTCACAGCAGTGCGCTGAAAGAAGTTGAGCTCCGCCGCTTCCTGATGCCACCGGCCCCGCACGTGGTAGGCCCCGGCGAGGGTCGAATCGAGCGCAATGGCCCGTTCGGCGTGCTCTTTCACGGCCCGGGAGCGCTCCACCCGCTCGCGAGAAGAGACATACATCGTGAGGCGCCCCTCCGCGACGGCCAGGGCCAGGTGTGCCCAGGCACTCTCCGGCCCCGCTTCCACCGCCGCCTCCGCGACAGACACAGACTGCTTGTAGAAACTGACGGTCCGGCGCTCGCTGTCTGCGGCCTTTCCGAGATCCGACCAGGCAAATGCAAGCCGGTATAACACCTCCGGATGGTCGGGATTGGTGTTCTGAAGG
>CAYXAD010000331.1:0-2072 GCA_964462965.1 uncultured Salinivenus sp. | reverse complement strand
AGGCGAATCTGAAACTGGATCATCTCTTCGTAATTGTCGATCGCAATCCGCTCGTCGGTCCCGTGGAGCCGGGTGCGATCCGAGGGCCGCGCCCGAATGGGCCGAAACCGATAGATATCTTGCGTGAGGCTGTGGAAGTGGCGGGAGTCCGTGGCGGCGACAAACATGGACGGCGCCACCGGAACCTCCCCGAAGGTTTCCCAGATGGAGGTCTTGAACTGCTGATAGGAGTCCGCCTCCAGGTCCGACACGAACGAGGCCTCTCGAGCGCCATCAAACCGCTCGACCTCGACGGCCGGGTTCTCGATGGTCGTCTCTACGTGCTCCACCACCGACTCCACGTCGTCGTCCGGATGCACCCGAAAGTTGAGAACAGCCTCGGCGTGGGCCGGAAGCACGTTCGTTTTGATGCCCGCATTGAAGATGGTGGGGGCAATGGTCGTCCGCATCGCCGCGTTGGTATGCGGAAAGTCCGAGAGGCGCGACTCGATCACCGGCCGAAAGAGCCACAGATTGGCCAAGCCCATCCGATAGACGAACGGAAGCTCTGTGGAAACAGGCTCGAAGGATCGCTGGAGCAGGTCGCCGAAGCGGCCCGGCATTGGATTCTCTTTGAGTTCGTGAATGGCACTCGACAGCTCTCCAATCGTCGTCTCGCGAGGCGGCATCGACGCATGTCCGCCTTCCCGGGTCACCTCGAGCTTCAGCGTGAGGCTTCCCTTTTCTGCCACCCCAATCATGGCGAGGGGTGACTCGATGCCCTGGATGACCTCCTCGGCCACGGGCATCCCCTCATCCACGAGGAAGTCGAGCTCCACACCCCGCTGCTCCAACAGCTCCGCCACCTGGGCCGCCCCCCGCTGCCCGCCAATCTCCTCGTCGTGATTGGCCGCGAGGTACACCGTCTGCTCGGGCTGGTAGCCGGTGCTCAGAAGATATTCCACGGCCTCGAACATCGACAGCGTCCCGCCCTTGTCGTCGAGGGTGCCGCGCCCCCACAGATAGCCGTCAGCCCGTCGCCCGCCGTACGGGGAATGGCTCCATTCGTCGCGCGTTCCGTCTTCGATGGGCACCACGTCGTAGTGCCCCATCATCATGATCGGCGCTCGGCTCGTGTCCTGCCCCTCCCATCGGTAGAGCAGGGTATAGTCCCCTCCGCCGACCCGCTCGCGCTCCAGGGTCTCGTGCACCCGCGGATACGCTTCTTCCATAAAGGCAATGAAGCGCTCGAAGGCCTCGTGATCCATGTCGGTCGAATCCTGAAAGGAGACTGTCGGAATCCGAACGGCCTGAGCGAGGCGGTCGACCGCCGCATCGGCATCAAAATCGTGCCGTTCGACGGGATTGATGCCGGGGGGATCGTACGACATGAGTACGGTTCGAACGACCACGGCCCCTACCACCACAAGCAAGAGCCCTGCAAGCCCGATCAGGGTGCGCTTCAGTGTAGAACGAGACATAGAGGGAAAGGAAAGGGAGGGAAAGCCCACGAACAGACGTACAGTGTGCAAAAGGTCGCTCCCGGGACAGGAGCCGCTATTGGTCGTCGTGCCAGTTGCCGTCCGGGTGCTCCTCTGGGTTCGACGTCCCATCTGAACCCTCGGAGCTGGGAGCCTCGGAATCGGAGAGTCCCTCCCCGGATCCGACGACCTGAACCGGAAAGGGATCGGTCACGCTGCCGGAATACAGGGTGCGGTGCGGGAAGGGAATCTCGATGCCCCGCTCGTCAAAGGCTTCCTTGATCTCCACGGGAATGCTGTTTCTGAGATCGAGAAAGTTCTCCGTCTTCGTCCAGATGCGAAACTCGTGGTTCAAGGACGACTCCCCGAAGCCCTGAAAGAGGATCAGAGGGGCGGGTTCTTCCAGACAGAGTGGATTGCGATCGGCCACCTCCAGGAGGACCTCGCGCACCTTGCGCATGTCCTCTTTGTACGCCACACCCACTTGCAAGTCAATTCGGCGAATCGGGAACCGCCGGAGGTTCGTGATCTCGGACTTGATGATCGTCTCGTTGGGAATGCGCACGAAAAGGTTATCCAGCGTCCGAAGCTTTACCGACAGCAGATCGATGG
>CAYXAD010000330.1:0-3345 GCA_964462965.1 uncultured Salinivenus sp. | reverse complement strand
GCCCACCGAGTCCGAACGTTCACCTGCTTTCGGAATTCTCAGACAGAGCCTAGCGGCTCCCTGCGTCCTCGCTCTCCACTGCTGCAGTCACGAGTTGACGAGTCACGAGAACTGAGGACTCCTCCCCCGGTGCTTCGGTAGCCGGCAACAGGATGGAGAAGTCCCGGAGGGGAGGACCTTCCCAACTTCATGTAGAGCCCCTCAATGTTCCTTGTCCACTCAAGAGCCGGGATGACGCTGGGATGCGAGCGAAGGGCTGTAGCTCCAACCCCCCAAGCATCGGACCGGGCTCTAGGTCACCTGTTCATAAATGAGCTGCATGTCGCGGCGGAGGGCTTCCGGGAAGGGCATGGACGCGTCCCCTACGTGCAGTTGCACCCCCTCTGTGTCTGCAATCGTGAGGAAGGTTTCCTCAGAGACGAAAAGAGTAATGGGACCCGTCTCCCCTTCGTCCGGACGGTCTACGTCTTCAATGGGAAGGGTCTCGTCGCCCATCGTCAGGGTGAGGGAATCGTCCGGGGCCGCTCCAATGAGCGTGAGGCCCCACCGCGAGTAGTTGGGACCTTCAATCCCCATGGCTCGGACGGAGACATCGTCGGACACCTCGTAGGGGGTTAAGGTAAGGGTCGTCTCTTCTCCTGGGTTTGGGCCTTTCACCGTGTCGAGGTTCGACTGAGCAACGGCGGGCGAACAGAGGAAAAGGGCGACACCTAGTATGGCAAAGAGGGAGCAGTAACGCGCGCACATGCTGGCGGAACGGTCCGTGTGAGGAGGGCAAGCGTGTAGACGTATACGACGGCGTTCCGAGGGGGTTGCGCGGTCACGAGGTTACTCGCGGGGGCGTGATCGCCCGGGGGCGAAATCGCTCCGTCCGTAGAAAAGTCGACGAGGAGCTGTATCGAGGCGGGCGAGGCCAGAGCGGGCCGTGGGAGAAGCTATGTAACGCAGCGTGCAGGTGTTAGGACTGCTTGTGCGGGTGTTCCTCCTTTTCCACCTCGAAGCCTCTGTCTCTCCAGTAGGGACGACTCCAGGGACGACCGGCCGTCCTACGTCACGGTTGAGGCATGCTCTGACCAGAGAGTCCTCCTTCTGAAACTTCTCGCGCACGCTTCCAAGGGAAAGAAAACATGCCTGGCGATAGACGTGCCACGACGGTACGTCGGTCAGCATAAATACGTTCGTTCAGTCATCCAGAAAGACGCTTTTGCTGACCTACGTAGTTGGTTATTTGCTTTCGGACTGTTCGTCTTCCGACTGCTCGAACACATCCCAGATGCGTTCCACCTCGTCGGTTGAAGGGTCTTCCTCGTGGTCGGGCGGGGTTGGGCTCGTCGAGCCTTTTGATTCCATGCCCTGCACGTCCTGTTTGATGGCTTCGAACTGAGACTCGCTGGCTGAGGGAGACGGCTCTGACTCTTGCGGGGTCGACGAACCAGAGGAATTCTCTTTCTCCGAGGACGGTTCTGCGGGTGAGCCGGAGCCCAGCCGATTGGGAAAGAGCGAGTCGACCCATTCTTCCGTCGTTTTTTCCTGATCGTCCTGCTCGTCGCCTGAGGAAAGGGCCTCCTCCCGGGACGCAATCTGGCTGAGAGTCCGGGTCTCCTCTTGGAGCACGTCCTGCAATCGTCGGGCGGTTGCCTCCAACTTGCGATGAGTGGTCTGCACCTGCTGGCGTTCTTCCTCGAGCTTCTGCTCTTTGGTTTCGAGGCGCTGCTGTTTGGCTTCGGCCTCCCGGCGGGCCGCCCGGGCTCGTTCCTTGGCCGTTTGGGCTTTCTCGACCGTGTCCCGAATTTCGTTCAGCTTCGTTTCGAGCGATTCCACCCGTTCCTCCAGCTTCTCTCGCTGGGACGTGACCTCCTCCAACTGGTCGGCCACCTCGTCGAGAAAGGCAGAGACCTCTTCGGCATTGAGGCCCCGGAGGCTCGTAGAAAAGGAACGATCGCGGATCTTGTTGGGCGTTAATTCCATGAGCACAAAGAAGTGATCGGCGCAGAACAGTTCGCATCTCCCATATTGAGATGGTAGAAGCCACCTCGGAGAAGCGCAACAATTATGGGGCGAAAATGCGGTTTGCCCGTGGGGTCCTACCTAATTACCCGATGTCGAAGACGAACAGCCGACGCCACTGGGCGTTTCAGGGCCCGTCCGCCGCTTCCTGTTCGGCTTCCATTTCTTTCTTCGACTCTTGTCTTTCATATCTTCCGGATTCTACTCCTACAATGAGTAATAAATATACCGACAAGGACGAGGCCCGACAGGCCGTGTGGGATGCCCTTGAGGAATCGGGGGCGGCACGGTTTCCCTTTCCGCCGCACGGCCGCATTCCAAACTTCGAGGGGGCAAAGGAGGCGGCTGGACGGCTGTTCGAGCATACGGTCTTGGCCGAGGCAGAGCAGATCAAGGTGAATCCGGACGCTCCGCAGCGGCACGTTCGGATTGAAGCCCTGCGTCGTGGCTGCACCGTGTTCGTTCCTACACCCCGCCTGCGGGGCGGCTTTAAGCGACTCGAGCCGGCGACCATTCCCGACGATGAGATCACGTCGGCCGCCAGTCTTTCGAACATGGATCAGTGGGCCGAACCGGTGGCGTTGGAGGCGCTGCCCCAGCTCGATGCCATTGTGACAGGGTCGGTCGCTGTGACGCGGGAGGGCCGCCGATGCGGAAAGGGAGAAGGCTACAGTGACCTCGAGTACGCCATCCTTCGAGAGCTCGGACACGACCCTGTGCCTGTGGTCACCACCGTCCATCCGATTCAGCTCGTGGCAGAGGTGCCGGCGGATGCCCACGACCTCCCTCTCGCCCTCATTGTCACGCCGGAGGAGACCATTTCCATCGAGGCCCCTCCGGATCCGCCGACCGGCATTGACTGGGCGGCCTTGGACGATGAGGATCTTGACGCGATGCCTGTGCTTCAGGAACTGGAGGCGCGGCGGGCGTAGGGTGCCGCAATCGTCCTCTCGAAGCCATTTGAGCGACTGGCTCTTTTCTCATTCAGTAGGGAGGGGGCAAACGGGAGCGTGGGGGCGTAGGAGAACTCGGTCTTTTCCCGAGCGTCTCGGAAAAGATCTACACGTGCGGGTCCGTTCCCCTCGTGCGAGTGGGGAACGGGCGTTCTACCGATTACTCTTCGTTTGAGCCGGGGATGGACCACTTTGCTTTTTCGTATCGTTGCGGAAGGAGTCCCAGTCGCCCGGGTGATCTGTTTTCTACTCTTGACTATGAACGCCAATGATCGCTCCATCGTGGCCCTCGTGATGGTAGCTCACGGCATGGTGCACACCTACGAGCTCTCGATTCCCATTTTCATGACGGCCTGGCTGGCCGAGTTCGGTGTTTCGGAAGCTG
>CAYXAD010000329.1:0-3376 GCA_964462965.1 uncultured Salinivenus sp. | reverse complement strand
TTTTCTTCGTCTAAACAACAGCCTGCCTAAGCAGCGCATGCTTCGGTCCGAGGGGCAGGTCGCTCACCGCCTGCAGCAACATTGACGGCTGGATGGGTGAAGAGGCCCCCATCGGACCCTTCTAGGGGATCCTGTTGTGGGGTCCCCTAGGCCTCGTGCTCTTTGCCCCTTTGCATCTAGCTCGCTTCTTCCTATGACCGCCCTGTTTGCCCAGAGCTTTATTGCGCCCTCTTTGGGGCTCATCTTTTGGGAGACTGTTGCCTTCCTGATCTTTCTGTACGTGTTGTACCGGTTTGGGTGGGATCCTGTCACCAATGCGCTCCGGGAGCGCGAGGAGGAAATTGACAGCTCCATCCAGCGTGCCGAGGAGGCCCTTGCGGAAGCAAAGGAGCTCCAGAAAGAAAACAAACAGAATCGGCGCGAGGCGGAGCGTGAGGCCCAGCGCATCCTGCGCGAGGCCCGCGAGTCGGCCCAGGAGCTTCGAGAGGAAGAAGAAGCTCGCACCCGGGAGAAGATTCAGCAGATGCAGGAGCAAGCGCGCGCTGAGATTGAGCGCGAAAAGCAGGCCGCGCTGCAGGAGCTTCGCGATGAGGTGGCTGATCTCGCCATCCAGGCCGCCAGTAAGATTGTGAAAAAGGACCTGGATGCAGATCGGAATCGCGAACTCGTGCAAGATTTTCTCGACGACTTTCCCAAGAATTGAGCGTTGCCCACTGCTCCCGGCGAGCAGGGTAGCGTTTCAGTGACCTAATACAATCCCTTATGAGTCAGCGCACCGTTGCCCAGCGCTACGCCAACGCGCTCTACGAGGAAGCCCGCGAAGCCGGGAACCTCAAGGCCGTCGACGAAGATGTTCTGATGCTCCGGCGGAGCCTGGCGTCGAACGACAAGCTGTCGCGCTTCTTCGAGAACCCCGTCTTTACCCAGGAGCAGAAGGACAACGTCGTCCGGGCTCTCCTGGAAGATCGGGTCGAGCCGCTCACTTTGAACTTTTTGCGACTCTTGGTTCAAAAGGACCGGGAGACAATAACCAAGGCCATCCTCGACCAGTATCAGACACTGCGCGATAATCAGCGCAACATCGAGACGGCCCGCGTGCAGGTGGCTCAGCCTCTGTCTGAAGAGCTTCGTGAAACCCTGGTCGAGGCCTTAGAGGCCAAGACGGGAAAGTCCATTCGTCTGCACGTCGAAGAGCGTCCGGAACTCCTGGGGGGGCTCGTAATTCGGATTGGCGACCGGGTCTATGACGGGAGTGTACGCAATCAGCTCACGAACTTGCGTGATCGGTTGCGCGAGTCGGCTCTGTCTGTCGGCGCAGTCCACTAAGTGACCCTCCCCGGCACTTGATCGGATGGCGGGGAGTGTTCTCGACGATCTGTTTTGTTCATTCGACCCTTGACTCGCCTATGTCTAACGGCACCGCAATACGACCTGACGAAGTAACCGACGTCCTCCGCCGCGAGTTGGGCGGCTTCGAGGCCGAGGCCGAAGAGTACGAGGCCGGCACGGTACTTCAGGCCGGCGACGGCATCGCCACGCTGTATGGCCTGAGCAACGTTCAATACAGTGAGCTCGTGGAGTTTCCCGAGCAGAACGTGGAGGGCATGGTGCTCAACCTCGAGGAGGACAACGTCGGTGTCGTCCTCTTTGGAGATGTTGACGCCGTCCGAGAGGGAGACGAAGCCCGGCGGACCGGCCGCATTGCGTCCGTCGGCGTTACGGAAAACATGCTCGGTCGCGTGATCGATCCTCTGGGCCGCCCGCTCGACGGCAAAGGCCCGATTGAGGGCGAGAAGGTACAGCTGCCGCTGGAGCGCAAGGCGCCCGGCGTGATTTACCGTCAGCCCGTCGAGCAGCCCCTGCAAACGGGGGTCAAGGCCATCGACTCGATGATTCCGATCGGACGGGGGCAGCGTGAGCTGGTCATTGGAGACCGACAGACCGGAAAGACGGCCGTCCTCGTCGACACCATTATCAATCAGAAGAAGACGCACGAGGGCGACGGTGATCCCGTGTATTGCGTTTACGTGGCGGTCGGACAGAAGGACTCGACGGTCGCCCAGGTGCAGCGTGACCTCGAGCGGAACGGGGCCATGGAGCACACGATTATCGTCAATGCGTCGGCTTCAATGCCCACGCCTCTGCAGTACATTGCTCCGTTTGCCGGGGCCTGCATCGGCGAGTACTTCCGAGATACGGGCCGCGACTCGCTCGTCTGCTACGACGACCTGTCGAAGCAGGCCGTGGCCTACCGCGAGCTCTCTCTTCTCCTGCGGCGCCCGCCCGGACGTGAAGCCTATCCCGGGGACGTGTTTTACCTCCACAGCCGCCTGCTGGAGCGCGCGGCCAAGATTATCAACGACGACGAGGTGGCGTCGCAGATGAACAATCTGCCGGAGCCGCTCGAGGACAAAGTGGAAGGGGGAGGCTCCCTGACGGCCCTGCCCGTCATTGAAACGCAGGCGGGCGACGTCTCGGCCTACATCCCGACGAACGTCATCTCCATTACGGACGGTCAGATTTATCTGGAGACCGATCTCTTCAATGCTGGGATCCGTCCGGCCATCGACGTCGGAACCTCTGTGTCTCGCGTCGGAGGATCGGCTCAGGTCAGCGCCATGAAAGACGTGGCCGGCACACTCCGCATCGATCTGTCCCAGTATCGCGAGCTGGAGGCCTTTGCCAAGTTTGGCTCCGACCTCGATCCCTCGACGCAGCGCCAGCTGAATCGTGGGGAGCGTCTGGTCGAAATTCTCAAGCAGGATCAGTTCTCGCCCGTTCCGGTCGAGGAGCAGGTGGCCATCATTTATGCGGCCATTAATGGACATCTCGACGACATTCCGCTCGACGACATCGGAGACTTCGAAGAGGAGTACATCGAGCGCCTCCGGCTCCGGCACGAGGACGTGCTGACGGAGATCAAAGAGACGGAAGAGCTCACGGACGCCGCTGAGGAGGCCTTTGAGTCGGTGGCTGCGGATCTCTCCGAGGTGTACGCCGAAGAGGAGGAGGAAGAACAAGAAGACGTACTTGCCGGGGATGGAGCGGCGGCCTAACCTCGCGAGAGCACAGCGTCTCGGAAGCCACTGCCAGCGGCATATTGCGTATTTCGTATTCCGTCTTTCTAGTAGGACACGAAATCCGGAATGCGCAATACGAGCTATAGTGCCGCTGTGCTTAGGCGTCGAGGCCAGAAAGGTACCTCCGCGTTTTTGTCACGTTCACTAGATTCCCTACCCGCCTGACCCATGGCGAACCTTCGCGACATTCGAAATCGGATCGAGTCGATCGAAAACACGAAGCAGGTGACCCGTGCCATGAAGATGGTGGCGGCGGCCAAGCTGCGGCGGGCGCAGGAGCGCATCTTTCAGACGCG
>CAYXAD010000328.1:0-3401 GCA_964462965.1 uncultured Salinivenus sp. | reverse complement strand
GCGTCTCCAGATCCAGGGTACCGAAGCGCTCGTGGAGCTTGCCCCAGCCGCTTACAGCGCCGGGGACACTCACGGGCAAGGCGCCCAGGTAGGGAAGTTCGTCTCGCTCTCCCAGCTCCTCTTGGAGTTCGTCGTAGGAAAGCCCCTGCGGGGAGCGTCCGCTCGCGTTGAGTCCGTGGACTTCTTCAGTTTCCGGGTCCCACACGATGGCGAAGAGATCGCCCCCGATGCCGTTGCCGGTCGGCTCGACGAGCCCGAGGGCCGCGTTGGCAGCAATGGCGGCATCGACGGCACTGCCGCCTCGTTTTAGGATGTCGACCGCAATCTGGGAGGCCAGCGGCTGGCTGGTGGCGGCGATGCCATTCGGCGCGACGACGGGACTCCGGGCGTAGGACTCGCCCGTGAGCCGATCGCCGCCTCCGTCGCCGGTCTGAGCCGTGACCGGTGCCGGGGCCATGAACGTGAACAGGACGAGGCAGGCAACGGACGCAAGCGTGTAGCGCATCACGGGAAAGGGAATCAGCAAACAGATTGTGCTTGCTGAAAAGATACGGAACGAGCTGTAGACAGGAAAGCCCCGAAGCAATTGGTGACGTGTTTCCGAAAGGGGGCTCTGTTGCCTCGGACATCGAGGCATAAACCGTGAGGACGTGATGCGTGAATGTGTGCCGGGCGGTGCCCTTACGTCTCACTCTTTACGGTTCACGCACGAAGAGAAAGAACGCTCGGCTTTTGAGCGAGGCGAACGGCCCGTCGTCACTGCTTGACTACCGGATCCGAATCCGCTTGCCGGGGTGGAGAGAAGACGAGTGGAGGTCGTTGAGACTCCGGAGTTGACGAATTGACGTTTCGTGCTCGCGGGCGATCTCCCAGAGCGTATCGCCCTTGCGCACGGTATAGTACACGGACGGGGCAGAGTCCTCCGATCTCGGAGTGGTCTCCGCTCGGGTTGCTGACGACGAATCGGCTTCGCTCACAGGGCGCCCGTTTACCGTGATCTTGTTCGTCACCGCCTCAATGCCGTCTACGGTGCGCGCCACGCGCTCGGCTCGGCGGTGCTGCTCACGTGTGTTCACGTCTCCGCGGATCGTCGCATGCCCGTCGACGACTTCGGGCTGGAAGTCGAAAAGGCGGAGGCTGCGCTCGCGGACCAGGGCCCGCTTGAGCCGAGCCGTCATGCTGGCGTCGGCCACCTGTTGCTTCACAGAGCGGGTATCGTTCGAGGAGGGCGGGGCCGGAGGGGCCTCCTCGGCCGTGGCAGACCGAGGCAGGGACACCGACGTTTCTGTGGTGACAGAGTCGGAGGAGCGAGCCGACTCGGCTGGGTCGGACGAGCCGCTGCGGATACAGGCTGGAAGTGTAAGGGTCCCGATCAAAACGCCCACGGCAAGCACGAGTGGGGCGCGCGTAGGTACATCCATCATACAGGGGCGGAGCACTCGTTACGAGTTGACGCTGGGCTGAGCTTCTGCGGCGTGGTACTCCGTTTCGGTGCGAGGGGCATCGATGACGCCGTGCTTGGCGAGCCACCGCTCGGCGTCGATGGCAGCCTTGCAGCCAGTGCCCGCTGCCGTCACGGCCTGCCGGTACACGTGATCTTGGGCGTCGCCGGCGGCAAAGACGCCGGGCACGTTCGTGTAGGTCGAGGCGCCTTCGGTGAGAATGTAGCCGTCCTCGTCCATGTCGAGCCAGCCCTCGAACGGTTTCGTGTTGGGCGTGTGGCCGATGGCGAGGAAAAAGCCGGTGACGTCGTCCATCACAGAGGTTTCTCCGGTCTCATTGTTAATGACCTCAATGCCCTCGACCTGCTGGTCGCCGAGAACATCGATCACCTCAGTATTCCAGATGAACTCGATCTTGTCGTTGTCAAAGGCCCGGTTCTGCATAATCTTTGACGCCCGTAGCTCCTCCCGTCGATGGATGACATACACCGTTTCGGCAAACTTCGTGAGGAAGGTGGCCTCCTCCATGGCGCTGTCGCCCCCGCCGACGACTGCCACCGTCTCTTCGCGAAAGAAGGAGCCGTCGCAGGTGGCGCAGGCGCTTACGCCCTGGCCGATGAGGCGCTGTTCATTTTCCAGGCCGAGATACTTGGCCGAGGCGCCCGTCGCGATGATGACGGTCTGTGCGTATATCGGCGTCTCTCCGTCGATGAGCAGCCGATAGGGCCGCTCTCGAAAATCCACGTCCGTCACCGTGCCGTACCGGGAGTCGGTCCCGAAGCGCTCGGCTTGATCCTGGAAGCGATCCATCATCTCCGGGCCGAGGACGCCTTCGGGGAAGCCGGGGTAGTTTTCGACGTCGGTGGTCGTAATGAGCTGTCCCCCGGGCTCGGGCCCCATAAAGATGACCGGGTCCAGGTCGGCACGGGCCGTGTAGAGGGCGGCCGTCCACCCGGCCGGGCCGGTGCCCACCACGACCACCTCGTGGTGTTCGGCCTCTGAAAAGTCGATCCCGTCGAAGGCAGACAGATCTACCTGCTGCCCATTTGTGGGATGTCCGTTCTCGTGCATGACAGTGTTCTGCTGGGAGATGTGTCGAAGGAAGAATGGAATGAACGAATGCCGAACGGGCTCCCAATGAAGGGCCCATTCGACATTCGCCATTCAGCATTCGAAATTGACTAGGCCGGCTGTCCCGTGAGGGCTTCGAGCTTCTTCTTCAGCGAGTTCTTCTCCGAGGTGCCGACGAGCTGCTCCTCGACCTCTCCGTCCTTGAAGAACAGAAGCGTCGGGATGGAACGGACGCCGTATTCCTGCGCCGTCTGCGGGTTGTCGTCCACGTCGACCTTGCCGACCTTGGCACGGCCTTCGAACTCATCGGCCAGCTCGTCGATGATGGGAGCAATCTGGCGGCACGGGCCGCACCAGGTGGCCCAGAAGTCCACGAGCACAGGCTCGTCGGCATTCAAGACCTCTTCCTCAAAGTTGTCATCCGTAAGGGTCGTCACGTTGGCGTTTTCGGCCATGGGGGTGTGTCGTTCTATGTCGAAGAAAGCAGTGAGCGCGGCGCTCAAAAGGGTACTGTGACCCTCCCCATTCAGTTTCTCCCAGGCCCCCTACGTGCGCTCAATTCCTCTTTTTAACACACAGTCATTTCGAGTGCCTCCTGGCAGCTCTGGGAAGGAGTCGGGAACTCGTACAGAACAGGGTGGGAACGTCTCTTCGGTCGAGGTCGAGGGGCCGCTATGTAGGTCAGCATAGATACGTTAATTCAGTCATCCTGAGCGACTGACGACCAGAGGGAGGAAGGAGTCGAAGGATCTTCTTGAATTCGGCGGAAGCACCCGCCTGGGCCGTTTCCGCCAGTCTTCAGGAAGATTCCTCGACTCCGCTTCGCACCCCGAGAGTACTCGGTCGCATCCGCTCCCAGCGCTCCGCTCGGAACCCTGTCCTCGACCA
>CAYXAD010000327.1:0-3403 GCA_964462965.1 uncultured Salinivenus sp. | reverse complement strand
AACGAGCGCCTCTTCCTCTACCTCCCCAGCGAAGACGCCGATCCCTACTTCTACGAGGAGGTCTTCCACCCGCTGCTCGAGAAGCTGGCCCTGCTCGACCGCGAGTACGTCATGAAGGACGACGTCGAGGGCAACCTCATGCGCGCCATCGTGCAGGACGTGCCCACCCTCGACGACGCGCTCGAGGTGATGGAGGCGCTTCTGCTGGAGGAGACGGCCACCGTGGCGGCAGTGGAATAAGGGTGGACGGGTGGATGTGTGGAGGGGTGGACGAGACAATCGTCTACGCCCTCAAAAGAGTGTCCGGGGCCAAAGGCCCTCTACGGTCTCTCTCCCCTTCCAGGGACGTTAGAATCCGGCAGGGGCAGGTGTCTACTGCCAAAGCCCTCAATCTGTACCGTCCCGGTGTTTCACGTGAAACGGTTCGCCGCTTTCCCATCCGGCTCCCGCTCGCGCCGCTTTGATGATCACGACTACAGAGGCGGAGCGTATTTCATTACGACAAACACGGTGAAGAGAACGCCGCTCTTCGGCACCGTTAAACGAGGGCGGATGTATCTCAACGACTACGGCAAAATCGTCATCAAAGAATGGCATCGCACTGGTGAGCTTCGAGAAGAAGTGTCGCTGGATGCCTTCATCGTAATGCCGGATCACGTTCACGGCATTGTTTGGATAGCGCACTCCGACGTTGAGACGAAGTCGGAACGTACTCGCGAGGACGAGCAGGAACCGAATGAGAGTTCTCGGAAAGGTGGTCGCGAGATGCATCTCGCGACCACTAATGATTTGCCTCCCGGCCTCGAAAAGTCCAAACCCGGCACCCTCTCCACCATCATCGGATGCTTCAAGGCAGCGATTACTCGCCGGATCAACAGGGAGCGGAACACACCGGGGGACTCAGTCTGGCAATCCAGCTTCCATGACCGCATCGTGCGCACTCGACAGGAGCTCCGTAGAATCCGACGCTACATCCGCACCAATCCGCAGCATTGGTCCA
The DNA here is from genome assembly GCA_964462965.1 of uncultured Salinivenus sp. Lineage (GTDB taxonomy): Bacteria > Bacteroidota > Rhodothermia > Rhodothermales > Salinibacteraceae > Salinibacter. The sequence continues at coordinate 2,403 of CAYXAD010000327.1, read as the reverse complement.
AGAGGTGATTAGGATCCGCAAAGGTCAGATGCCTTCCCTTTACACCAGGACGATCTCAATGGGGCCTTCGTAGGCCAATAAATCGCGATCAGTGGTGTAAAGCTCATCCGCGTCGTGCCGTAAGGCGGTCGTGAGCATCATGGCATCGGCCATCGAGAGATCGTTTCCGCGGGAGAGACGCGCTGCCTCATCAAAAAATGAGTCCGAGAAATGTCGATCGACTTCACACGCTTGGCCGACGGTCTCGGCGAGCCATTCGGCGTCCTCCATGTCAAGGACTCCGCGATATCCCAACTTCTTCAGCTCGTAGATCACCAAGCCGTTCGCAACGCCGAGTCCGGACTCGTCGGCCAAGTCCCGGAGCGCTCGGCGATGCCTCTCAGAGAGCGTTCCGGTGGCATACTTTACGAAGTACCCGGTATCGAATCCGCATCGCACAGACAGAACAGGAAGGGGCTCTTCCAAAAAAAGAAATGGGAGGGAGAACTACGGGCGCTCCGGATCATCCCGCCGGATGTCACTGAGCGCCTCATCGAGATCCCCGTGGAGATTAATGGCCCCGGCCTTTCGGTCGAGCTTCTCGATTGCCCGGCGGCGGCGAATGCGCTTCAAATAGGCTTCGGCGGCCCGGGCGTAGAACTCGCTGATCGAAAGACCCTCCTCATCGGCTACCGCCTCGACCGCTTGGCCTACTTCATCACGAATAGAGACGCTGTGTCGCATGAAAACGACGAATGCTGGAAGGGAACGTACATAATCCGATACATAAACGAGTGATGTGAAGGAAAGGTTCACGAAAGCAAAGTACGTCGCGGGGGCCTCCTCCAACTCCTGTCCAGCCGCAACTCTCATCTTGGAGAATCAACTACTTCCGTCCTTGCTCGAAGTGCTCCACCAGAAAACCATCAATCGCCCGCTTGTAGTCCTCCGCCGACACCAGGAAGCCGTCGTTGTGGCCCCCCTGGATCTCGAGGAACTGCTTCGGCTCGGACGCCGCTTCATAGACCCGCTTGCCTTGCTCGAAGGGGACGACCCGATCGGCCTGACTATGGATGACGAGCACCGGCGCCTCAATCTCCTCGACCCGCTCCTCGTTCGGAAAGTCGTTCGTGGCCAGGGCCCGCACCGGAAGGAACGGATAATGATGCGCGCCAATGTCGGGCACGGAGGTGAACGGGGACTCTAAAATCACGGCCCCCGCCTGCTTCTGCACGGCAAGCCACGTCGCGGGCCCGGCGCCGAGCGAACGCCCGAAAATCACGATGTCCTCGGGAGAAATGCCGCGCGTCTCGGTCAGGTACTGCCAGGAGGCGGAAGCATCACGATAAACCCCCTCCTCGGAGGGCGAACCGGTGCTTTGCCCATAGCCCCGATAATCGACAATGAGGACGTTCAGCCCCAGCTCGTGGAACTGTTGCACGCTTTCGACTCGGCCCGAGATGTTGCCGGCATTGCCGTGAAAGAAGAGCAGCGTTTGCTTCGCGAACTCGTCAGGGCTCGTTTCACGTGAAACATCGGCCGCCGGCACCCACCACCCGTGGAGCGTCTCCCCGTCCTCTGTCTCAAGGTGAACGGGTTCGAAATCGAGCCCCACATCTTCAGGGGTGGCAATCAATCGGGAGCTGGGCTGGAAGAGCAGTTGATCCTGAAACGCAAACGCCAGCCCCGTGATGGCCCCGTAACCGACGGCGAGCCCGAGAACGGTTTTGATCATGGTGCGGCCCATGTTGCCAGACGAGCGGACGAGAAAAGAACGTGTGGATCTAGGACGTCGCGAACTACGGACGTTCACTCCTCTACTCCCCCTCACGTTTCACATCTCACGCATCACGCCCGCACCGCCACAATCTTCTTCTCTCCAAAGAATCCATTCCGCCCCAGCAAGGGCTCCAGGGAGTGACGCTCAACCTCCACGTCCGGATCGATCGAACGAAGCGCCTCGACCTCATCGCTCAGATCTCCACCCTTGAGCGCGAGCAGGCCCGGCGGCCACACATCCCCATTGATCGACCCGTCGAAATCGACCGCCACCCGCCGGTGCCACTGCCAGAGCTCCGCGAGCGGAGCCGTGGCCCGAGAGACCGAGTAGTGCGCCGTCCCGGTCCAGTCCTCGGCGCGGCCGGTCCACGCATAGCAGTTGTCGAGACCCAGCCGACGCGCCATCGTCCGCACGGCACGCCCTTTCTTCCCCACGGAGTCGACCCCCACGACGGTCACGTCGGGATAGCAAACCGCAAGCGGAATGGCCGGCAGCCCGCCGCCGGTCCCCCAGTCGACGATCGTCGCCCCCTCCGGAAAATTGCGGGCCGTCAGCGTCAGGCAGTGCAGCAGGTGCCGCGTCTCGAAGTCATCCTCCGTCTCCGGCGAGATGAGGTTGACCCGGTCATTGAACCGGCAGAGCAT
>CAYXAD010000326.1:0-3407 GCA_964462965.1 uncultured Salinivenus sp. | reverse complement strand
CGCGAGCTCGACGAGCTCAAGGAAGGCATTGGCCTTCGCTCCTTTGGCCGAAAGGATCCCGTGGTCGAGTACAAGATGGAGGCCTATGAGCTCTTTGCCGAGATGATGGCGGAGATCGGCCAGGAAGTCGTCTCGCTCGTGTTTCGCGCCGGCCCCGTCGTCGACGACGAGGTGCAGACGGAAGGCGAAGGCCCGAAGGGCCGTCTCGATGCTCAGCGCGCCCAGACCCAGCACGACTCGGCCCAGCCCTCGTACGGCGTCGAGGCCGACGGTCAGGGACAGCAGCAACAGGCCGCCGAGCGCGATCCCACGACCGACAAGCAGCAGCCCGTCACCGTCGCGGACGAACCCGGACGCAACGAGTACGTCACCGTGCGCAACAACCAGACGGGCGAAAAGGCAGAGATGAAGTGGAAATACGCCAAGAAGAAGGTCAAGCAGGGCTGGACCCTCGTCTCCTGAAACGATCGCTTTGTCCGGTAAGGATCGCCTTGCCCTCGTTCTCAGCACATCTCCCTATTGTGGATTGCGGAATGTGGATTGCGGAATGAGGCAAGGTTGAATCCACCTCCCAAATTCCGTATCTCGAACTCCAAATTCCGCATTCCAAAATCCACATTCCGATATGCTTCAGTCGCTCTACGTCCAGGATTACGCCCTGATCGAGGAGCTGGAGATGGAGTTCGGGAGTGGGCTGAACATTATCACCGGGGCGACGGGCGCTGGGAAGTCGATTCTCATTGGGGCCCTCCGGATGATCCTGGGAGAACGGGCCAATACGGACGTGGTGCGGGGCGACGCGAAGAAAGCCGTCGTGGAAGGCATCTTTGACGACGCCGACACGGAGCGCATCCGAACGGTTCTCGAGGAGAACGCCATCGAGACAGATCCCCTCCCCCGCGTCATCCTCCGCCGCAAGATCACGGAGCGGGGGAGCCGCGGCTTCGTCAACGACACGCCCGCAACGCTCGACGTCATGCGGGCCGTTGCAGCCGAGCTCATCGATCTGCACGGCCAGCACGAGCACCAAAGCCTTTTACACACCGATACGCACCTGCGGTTGCTCGACAGCTTTGGCGGGCTGGGAAGTCTCGTCGAGCACTACCAGAAAAAACGGGAGCGTGTGGCTGAGCTCATTGAAGAGCGCCAGTCCCTGGCCGCCCGCGAGCGGGAGCTCCGCCAGCAGAAAGAACTCTACGAGTTTCAAATCGAGGAGATCGACGAGGTCGGCCCTCAGCCGGGCGAAGAGGAGGAGCTCCAGGCCGAGCGACGCGTCCTCGAGAACGCCGAGCATCTATATGCCTCCACCAAAAGGCTCTACGAGATGCTCTTTGAAAAAGAGGATGCCGTCCACGATCAGCTCGTGGTGGCTCGAAACGAGCTCCAGGACCTGGCTCGGATCGACGACTCGTTTGAAGAACAGCTCGACGAAGTCGAGTCCGCTCAGATCATCATCAGCGAACTGGCCAACTTCCTCCAGGACTACAACGCGCACGTCGAGTTCAACCCCGAACGGCTCGAAGAAATTCGGCGGCGAATAACGGAACTCGAAAAGTTGAAGCGCAAGTACGGGGGAACGTTGGAGGCCGTCCTCGACCATCGCGAAAAGATCGGAGAGAAATACGAACTGGCCGAGGATTTCGAGGGCAACCTCGAACAGCTGGACGCGAGGATTGAAGCGGCACAGGAGCAGCTCACGGACGTCGCCCTCCGCCTTTCCGCCAAGCGCCGGGAGGTGGCCGACCGCATCGAGGACGCCATTCTCGAGGAGCTGGCCACGCTGGGCATGCCCGACAGCCAGTTCGAGGTGCGGTTTACTCGACAGTCGGACCCCGATGGGTGGATCCATCCCGACGAAGAGGACATCCCCTACCGCGCATTCAAGAAGGGGATGGATCAGGTCGAGTTTTTCATCTCCACGAACGTGGGCGTCCCTCCCATGCCTCTCGCGGAAGTCGCGTCCGGGGGCGAAATCAGCCGCATCATGCTCGCCCTAAAGACCATTCTCGCGAAGAGCGAACGACTCCCCATCCTGGTGTTCGACGAGATTGACGTGGGCATCTCCGGTGCCATGGCCCGCAGGGTCGGCAAGAGCATGCACGACCTGGCCCGGTACCATCAAATCATCACGATCACCCACCTCCCTCAGATTGCAGCGCTCGGCGACCGCCACTTCAAGGTTGAAAAGGTCGTCGAGGAGAACACGACAAAGACCACCATTCGACGTCTGAGCGAGGACGAACAAGCCACGCAGGTCGCCTCCCTCATCAGCGGCGCCGAGGTCACCGACGCTGCCCTCAAGAATGCCCGCCAGCTCATGGCCGCCGGAAATCGAGAGGAGTAAGGAGAGATTCCCCCGTCGGAGATTGATGCAGCACTGTCACAGTATTTCCTGGGAAGTGCCTTCTCAGGGAGAATGGTTGAGGGCCGAGAAGCGCCTTCGGCTCGCCGAAGATCCCCTTCTCCCTCCGTCTCCGTTCAATTGAGGTTGAGGGAGCAGCGGCGGTCAACGGGGCCCTCTTTTCCCATGACCTCCACGGTCACCTCCGCGTGCGGCACAAGAATTTCCACCTCTCGGGGGGATTCGGTCATGCGGATGCGGAGACGTTCCGCCGGGCCCTTCCAACTCTTTCGGCGAAAGGCATTTGTCCGTGCATCCCATCCCGGTCGTCCAATCTCCGCACGACGCCCCTTCCACACCTTCTCCATCGTTTCAGAGCCCACTTTTCCCCAAGGCGTATTCCATGAACCATTGAACCGATAGAGTAGAAGAAAAATGGATGCGGGAAACGTCCAAAAGCTAGCGACCAGAAGAACGGAAGTGAAAGAAAGAGACACGTCGGCAAAAAAGAAGTGAACAGAACCGAAAGTGCGGAAAGGATTGGGGATTATAGCCCTATTGTAGTTGGCAACAAACTTCATTCCGACCAAGAAAAGCGGCTTACTCCCAGTCAGAGGGTGCTCCCTTCCTCACGATTTGTTAACCCCGTTTAGTTATTACCTACTTATATTCTTTTCTGCAGACTATTTTCTCTCCTTTTTTCTGTCACTTCTTGCCGAGAAGGAACATCGCCCATCCGGCCCTTTTCAGGGACGCCATGTAAGATCTTTCACAGCGGGTGATCTCTTTTGGCGTCTCTCGGGTGCTGGTCGACCCCCAGTGGATCCTTGTCACTGACTTTTAGGACTTTCCCAACCACCGGGTACGGGCCTTGCAGTGAAAGAAGGGGCCGCAAAGCTCCGGGACACCCGAATTTCGAACAAGCTGGAGCCCCACAAAAAACGGGACGGCTTCTCACCGTCTCAGCCTCCCGATGCAAGATTGAACCTGTAGAAGCCAACACAGGACCCTTCACATTCCTGGAAGCGGAGCAGCTCTCCACGCTCAAATAACGTCTCTCCCAGCA
>CAYXAD010000325.1:0-3453 GCA_964462965.1 uncultured Salinivenus sp. | reverse complement strand
GACACCTACGAGCGGATTGCAGGTGCTGATGCGACGGTGTGGAGCCGAATCACAGTCATGGAAGCCGAGGACCGGTGGGGCTTTTTCTGCCTTCGGGGCACCGGCGGGCGGGCCCCCAGGTGGATTCTTCTGGAGGAAGGAGGAATCGAGGGGGAGGATCCAATTCGCGCCGCCTCAAAACCCCAGACGGACCTCACCTTCGACGACGGAAAGTGGGGCGACCTTACGCGCTTGGGCCCAATCGCCCGTCGTCTTCGATCGCTTATTCCAAAGGCCGACACTATCGAGCATGGTGGCGACCCGAAACGGTGGGAGTCCGTCGAGGACGAACTTGGCGAGATGCTCACTGCGATCCAGCAGAACGAGCGGGACCTGCTTTCGAATAAGGCCCAGCACGCTCTGGGGCTTCTACAGACGCTCGCGAAAGACTACAAGGCCAAGGCACCCGCGGGGTCAGACCGGGCACAGGTCTGCACGTTTTTGACTGGCGCGGTGACGACCGGAAAGGGCCACCCGGTTGACCTCCACGGACTCGCTGAGCGGTGGCTCGGGATTGTGCAGCCCCGGTATGTCGAGTGGAAGCGGGCGCGGCGCGACAGCCACCCTGTTCGGATCAAAGACATGGAGGAGCCCCTCATCGCCGAGCCCATCGAGACGGAAGCCCTCCGCCGCCTCTCGAAGCAGACCGAACGGCAGGACCCAGTGGGCCGGCGGCTGGCAGCGGCGATCGTCGCGATTCCATCCCCACATAGTTAATGCTGAGAACCGCTCCTTTCCCCGATTAACCGAGAAGAACGACGCTCGGGGAGGAATGTCGCCGTAGAGAGCACGGCCTATTTCCCCGACGCCGAAGCGAGGGTCCTGGCTGGGAGACAGTCCACCTCGATATTCGATAGGTTATCCCCTTCCCCCATGGACGTAAACCTGAACCTTGCGGACGTTGGACCCGACGGCTATAGAGTTCACTTCAGCAGCTCACGTGGGCCCCACAATGGTTCTCCCGGGCCTAAACGAGACCGACTGGGACCGGACCAGCTCACGAAGAGCCGGTACATGACCGGGGTCACGGAGAACAAGAGGGAGATGTGGTTCGAGACGCGGGGACAACTTTCCCCGGACATCGGCGAACGATGGCGCATGGAGCAAGGGAACCTCGTTGCCGAGCTGGCACGAGAGGAGTTCTCAGATGGAATTTTTGTCGGTGGACCGCCGACCAGTGAGCAGCTTCAGTGTGGTCGGCCCCTGTTCGAGGTTCGGTTCTCGGTAGAGGACATGACCGTTCGCGTTGACGTGCTGCGCCCGGCCCCCTCCGGCGGATGGGTGCTCACGGAGGTCAAAAGCTCTACGATGACCAGCCGGTCGTCGAAGAAGGAGGCCAAGCAGGACGTTGCCTTCCAGGTGCACGTCCTCGACAAAGCAGGTCTGGCTCTTGAGGGTGCCGAGGTGATGCACTTGAATGCTGAATATGTGCATCCGGATGATGGGGAGCTGTTCACACGGAAAGACCTCACCGGAGACCTTGGCGAGCAGATCCGGGAGGCACGCGAGAAAGCCCCCGAGTTTACCTCCGTTCTCGGCCGATATGAACCGCCCAATCTCTGGCCATCTCGCGCCTGCAATACGTGCGATTGCCCGGAACCGTGTCACAGCTTGCCGGAGCATTCGGTCCTCACGCTCCCACGGCTCTATTACGGACACCTGGATGACATTATCGACGAGGGGCGTTGGACACTGGAGGAGCTTCAAGGGCACTCTCACCTCAAGCCGAAGCACGAAAACTACATTCGGGCCGCCCGGTCGGGAGAACCGTACGTTGATACGTCCAAAGTGAAAAGCACCCTGGGCGAGCTTGAGTACCCGCTCTACTTCTTAGATTTCGAAGCGATCGACTACGCTTTGCCGTTCTTCGAGGGCACCTCTCCCTGGGAGAAAATTCCGTTTCAGTACAGCCTGCACGTGGTAGAGAAGGGGCAAGAATCCCTTTGCAAAGAGGACGTGCGCCACGAAGAATTTCTTCACGACGGCGACGGGGACCCGCGCCCACTCCTGGCCGAGCGCCTTCTCGAAGACATCGGGGCGGAAGGATCCATCATCGTGTACAACGCAACCTTCGAGAAGGGAATCCTAGAAGATCTTCAGGCGGCATTTCCTCAGTGGGAGGACCTGTTCCAGAACTTTATTGACCGGCTCTGGGACCAGGCACAGATCTTTCAGGACGGGCACTACGTGCACCCCTCCCAGAAGGGGAGCTGGTCGCTGAAGAAGGTATTGCCTGCCTTCGACCCGAACCTCGAATACGACGACTTGGATGTCCAGGAAGGGATGGAAGCGGTCGTCGAGTACAGCCGGATGATTTCTCCCGAGACGTCCGAGTCGGAGGCAGAGGAGATCCGCGAGGACCTCCTGAAGTACTGCGAGCGAGACACATACGCCATGGTTGTCATCCACGAGGCGTTAACCGATCTGGTGGGTTTCGAGTAGGCAGCTGCAGGGTGTTATTGTCACGCGGTCGATGTGTACTGGGAGGCGTCGGCTGAGAAGACGTGCCACGTGACACGACTCCTGTGCCGGGCAGTCCTATCAGGTGCCAGTCTATAGGCAGTTAGAGTCTGCCTTCATGAAGGAGCAGCTGCTGGCTAACAAGCCGTGCATAGGCTCCGCGGGGTCTCGACCGAAAGCCGCTGCTGGAGGATCGAGTCAGCGACGAAGCGCAACTACCTTGTTCGCCCCGGTTGCAGATAGGGCCCGCATTTGTAGATTAGCAGGGAGCGTCCGCTATTCGTCGACGAGATTGTTGTCCATGGAAGTGAATCGAGAAGAGTTGTACGAGCAGGTCTGGGAAACGCCGCTGACGCGCCTCGCTCCAGACTTCAACCTTTCTGACGTCGGCCTGCGGAAGGTGTGCGATCGGCTACACGTCCCCACGCCGCCGCGTGGATACTGGGCGAAGCGCCAGCATGGGAAGAATCCGCCGAAAGAGCCGCTGCCTGAGCTACCGGAAGGCGCGTCCGAGACCTACGTCGTCCGGGAGATCAAATCGACCGGTACGAGTTCGGATGACAACTCCCAAGCAGTGAGTGACGAACCGGACAAAGAGGGGGAGGAGTTCACCCCGCCGCCGGTCACAATTCCAGAGATCACCGTGCCGACGAAGCTCCAAAATCCGCATCCGCTCATCGTCCAGACTCGGGAGGCATTGACGGGGGCCAGGGTCGATCGATACGGACGCCTAAAACCGCGTGACCCCCTCGGCGTGAGCCTCAATGTCTCGGAGAACACCCTGGAGCGTGCGTTAGGCCTTTCTCAGGCACTGATCGATGGGGCTGAGCACGCGGGGTGGCCCGTTCGAGATGTGCGGTCCGGAGAAGCGAGTAGATCTCATCTGGTGATCGCGGAGGAGGAAATTCCGTTTCGAATTACGGAGAAGACCGACCGGCACAAGAATGATGCGGC
>CAYXAD010000324.1:0-3483 GCA_964462965.1 uncultured Salinivenus sp. | reverse complement strand
CTTAGGCATCGGCTTCGAAAGCTTCCTCGTCGTAATTCTCTACCTCGGGGCGTTTTCGCTGTTGTTCACCATGTGAGAGAGATCTGCCGGACGAGGTGTGCGCGACGGATCTGAGCCGAGCGAGCCCTCTAGATCGCGTGCTCCCTTCCTACACCTTCACACTCAGTCGGGCCGGAAATCTCATTAGCCGTCCTCGACAGCTGCCGAAGGATGGGAAGATGCAACCTCACCGCACGGGACAGAGCACTCTCTCAACAGCAAGACTACCACGAAAAGAAACACCAAAAGTGAGCCCGAGACGACCTTAAGGCCCTACGGAGCGAGGTCCAATAATCGGCAACATGGCGCAGCGGCTCGGCCGGTCAAATGCTGCAAGGACGAACAAGGGGAGCGTGTACTCGCCCCTCAGGTTCGCTCTGCCGAGAGGACCTTGGTCCCCTGTTTTCCCCTCAAAGGGGACTACTACTTCTTTACTGGCTCTGTCAACAACTCCATCGGTCCCCTATGCTCTGGACAATCTTCTTTATCCTGCTCGTGTTGTGGCTCGTCGGATTCTTTGCCGAAGTGGCGGGCGATCTCATTCATATCCTTCTCGTCATTGCCCTCATCGTGTTGGTTTACAACCTTCTCGTCTAGCGGCTTTGGCCACACGAACGCCGGTGGATACGGACACGACGTGTCCCGCGTCAGTGCCCGCTGACGTCTGTTTCGCACTGAACAGAAAGCGGACCCTCTCGTCGCGGCGATCTCCTACGCCCAGGAACGAGGCGGGAACTCTCCTCTGAACTTCTTACAATCGTGTTCTCCTGCAATGAGCAGCTATCACTGGTGGCAGGACGGCATCATCTACCAGGTCTACCCCCGCTCCTTCCAGGACAGCGACGGGGACGGCGTGGGCGACCTCAACGGCATTAAAGAGCGCCTCGACTACCTCGAGTGGCTCGGCGTGGATGCCGTCTGGATCTCGCCCATTTATCCGTCCCCGATGGCTGACTTCGGATACGACATCTCCGACTACCGAGGCATCCATCCGACGTTTGGCACAATGGAGGACTTCGATCGCCTCCTTACTGCCGCCCACGAGCGGGGGCTGAAGGTGATCCTCGATCTGGTGCCCAATCACACCTCCGATCAGCACCCGTGGTTTCAGGAGTCCCGCTCCTCGCTCGATAATCCCAAGCGGGACTGGTACATCTGGAAAGACCCGGCCCCTGACGGCGGTCCCCCCAACAACTGGCGCAGTGTCTTCGGTGGAAGCGGGTGGGCTTACGACGAGGCCACCGACCAGTACTACTACCATGCCTTTCTCAAAGAACAGCCCGACCTCAACTGGCGCAACCCGGAAGTACGGGAGGCCATGTACGACGTCATGCGCTTCTGGCTGGAGAAGGGCGTCGACGGGTTTCGCGTCGACGTCATGTGGCACATGATCAAAGACGACCAGTTTCGGGACAACCCTCCCAACCCCGACTACTACCCCGACCAGCCCGAGCATTCCCGTCTGATTCCGGCCTACAGTGAGGATCAGCCCGAGGTGCAAGAGGTCGTCGCGGAAATGCGGTCCGTCGTCGACGAGTACGGAGCGCGAGTGCTCATCGGCGAGATTTACCTTCCAATCGATCGACTCGTGGCCTACTACGGACACGAAGGCAGCGGCGCCCACCTCCCGTTTAACTTTCAGCTCATCACCCTTCCCTGGGACGCCCGTCGCATCCACGGTGCAATTAACGAGTACGAGGGCGCACTTCCGCCAGATGGCTGGCCCAACTGGGTTCTCGGCAACCACGACAAGCCACGGATCGCCAGTCGGGTCGGAGAGGACCAGGCGCGGGTGGCAGCGATGCTGCTCCTCACCCTCCGGGGCACGCCGACGATGTACTATGGGGACGAGATTGGAATGCAAAATGTGGAGATCCCTCCGGACCAGATCCAGGACCCCCGGGCCATGAACGAACCCAATATCGACGTGGGGCGGGATCCGTACCGAACGCCGATGCAGTGGACGGCCGAACCGACCGCTGGGTTCACGTCCGGCTCCCCATGGCTCCCGGTCGCCGAGGACAGCCGGTGGCGAAATGTGGAGGCCCAACGAGAGGATCCCACTTCCCTCCTGTCCCTCTACCGAGCGCTCATCCGCCTTCGCAAGGCAGAGCCGGCCCTTGCGGTGGGCACCTATGCCCCTGTCGGCACCACCGATGCGTTGCTTTCCTTCGAGCGGGCCCACGAGGGCCGTCGTCTGCTCGTGGCTCTCAACCTCAGCAGCACGTCGCAAACGCTCGACGTGCGTGCCTCTCTGGGGCAGGTGTTGTGCAGTACCCACCTGGACCGTGCGAATAAATCAGCCCAGACGCCCTTGTCCCTTCGGCCGGACGAGGGAGTGATCGCTGAAGTGCAATCGGGGTGAGAGGGAGTGTCCCTTTCGGCACGACGGACATCTCATGTCCACGCGTGTACAGCCTGTACGCTCATGATTCCCTCAGAAACAGGGCAAGGGGGCGGACCACTGCGTGGCTCTCCAGCCCCCCGCCAACGCCCCCGGTCAGCACCGACGATGCGGATGAAGGCGACGAGGCGGAGCTTGTCCCCAAAGGCCACCCCTGGATCCTCCAAGGTAGGTTTTCTTCCCCTCGGCAGCGTATGCGAGGAGCCGCAGGAGGAGGAAAACGGTCAGCGCGAACTGTTTCTAGGAGCAGGGAAGAACCCTGCACACTGCGCTACCTCACTGGCTACGGAGAGAAATCTGCATGCGTAGACCGTCATGCATCTATGTAACCTTGCGGCAAACTGCACCCGCTCCCTTAATCGGTTCGGGCATAGGGAGGTAATACCTCACACACTCTCGTTGTCTTTTCATCTACCCCCAAGAGACCCGTTATGGCCCAGCAAGATCAATCTGAAGCCAGCCCTGCCGAAATCGAAGAGCACCTGAGTGGGGTCGACTATCCGGCTCAGAAGCAGGAGCTCAAGCAGCACGCCCAGAACGAAGATGCACCGAATGAAGTGATGCAGGTGATCGATCAGATGCCCGATCAGGAGTACAACAGTCCGGCCGACGTGGCCAAAGGCGTCGGCAAGGTCGAATGAGTGACTGATCGCTCTGCGTAAATTTGTTGAAGGTCAGGGGAACAGAGGTGTTCGAGGAGCCAGGGCTCCAGGGCACCGGTTCCCCTTTGACCTTCGCAGTGAAAAAGACGAACTAGAGAGGACTTCGACGTGCCCCCTATAAATTGAAGGGGAAGGCCGATGTGCCTTTCTGGGATGCCCCCTATTTCCTTCCACTTGTACTTCTTCCCTCACTCCCTCCAACGCTTATGGTCGACGTCAAAGAGATCGAGGACGTTCACGTAGACATTTCCGAAGACGGACTTCGCAGCCACGCCGATCTTACGGGAACGGTGGAATTGGACAGCGAGGAAGTGGACGCATTTTTATCGGACTTGAATGATCTGATTCAGAAGTATCAGCTCACGTAAAGAGCAGCTC
>CAYXAD010000323.1:0-3519 GCA_964462965.1 uncultured Salinivenus sp. | reverse complement strand
TCTTTGCGGAAGCCGAAGCCCTCGAGAAGAAGCTCGACCGGCTCGAGCTCGAAAGTCTCCTCGATGACCCCGACGACCACCGAGACGCCATTGTGACCATCAATCCTGGCGCCGGGGGCACGGAAAGCCAGGATTGGGCCGACATGTTGCTTCGCATGTACATGCGCTGGGCGGAAGAGGAAGGATTTGATACTGAAATGCTCGGTTATCAGCCCGGCGAGGAGGCAGGCATCAAGAGCGCGTCTTTGAACGTGAAAGGGAAAAATGCCTATGGGCGTCTCAAGAGCGAATCGGGGGTTCATCGGCTCGTTCGGATCTCGCCGTTTGATTCAGACGGCCGGCGCCATACCTCCTTTGCAAGCGTGTTTGTCTACCCGGAGGTCGACGACAGCATCGAGGTGGACCTCAGCGAAGGAGACCTCGAGTTCCAGACATTTCAGTCTGGCGGAAAGGGTGGGCAGCATGTAAACCGCGTGGCTACTGGAGTGCGGTTTATCTGGGAGGGAGAATTGTCAAACGGCGAAGAGGTGTCGATGCGTGCCGAGTGTACAGAGGAGCGCAGTCAGCTCCAGAACCGTCGGCGCGCCCGGAAGATGCTCCGCAGCCGCATCTATCAGGCCGAGCGCGAAATTCGCGAGCGGGAAAAGGAAGAACTGGAGAGCCAGAAGAAGAGCATTGAGTGGGGAAGTCAAATCCGCTCGTATGTTCTTCATCCGTACACGATGGTCAATGATCACCGGACGGAAACAAAGGTGACGGATGCCGAGGCCGTGCTCGACGGCGAGCTAGAGCCCTTCATCAAGGCGTATCTGCTCAAGGGGAAGAAAGATCGAGATACCTCCCCGGCATGATTCCGGCTTTTTTGGTCTGAGCACGATGGAGGGTCTGTAGCCAATCTTCGTACGGGAGATTGACGGAAACAGGCTCGATTCCAGAAACATCGAACAAGAAGAGGCGTATTGAATTTCGGTACGAACTCGTGTACCGTGCTGGTACAACACCAGCGTGAAGGGTGGCCGATCACGCCGCCCTTTTGTATTGCTGCCCCAGCGGTTTTTGGACGAAAGAGTCGAAGCCGCTTTAGGCGCTCGCCCCGATGTCGGGTCGAGCGCTTTTTTGCACTGACATTTTGTTTTGTTTGACGGTCCTCGCCGTGAATGCCACTCAACGACGTATCGCCGACCGAGTCCGCGTTCTCACCGAGGAGGTGATTGCGGGAACGAGTTATTTTCTCGTTGACGTTGAGGTGCGTGGGCACAAAGGGACGCGGGTCCTTGAGGTATACGTGGATTCTCCGGAGGACTTCGGCCACGACGATCTGGCACAGATTAGCAAGGAGGTGGGATTCCTTCTCGACGTTGAGGACGTGGTGGACGGAAGTTACAAGCTGGAGGTCTCTTCGCCAGGGATTAAACGTCCGCTGACGATGCCGGAGCAATACCAGAAGAACGTTGGCCGCACCTTGCGCGTACGGTATCAGGATAACGACGGCGAAGAAATTGTCGTCGGGGATTTGACGGCAGCCGACGACGAGGCGATTGAACTTGAATTGCCGTCGGAGGAACGGCTTAGCCTCCCCTACACGGCGATCAATCAGGCTCGAATCGAGCTGCCCTGGTAGGAATGTCGATTCGACGCCGGAGGCCGTGTTCGTCCGGCCCGAGCCGATCTACTTCATTAGATGAGACGGATTATGCGAAGCGAAGACCTTATCTCCTCATTTGGAGAAATTGCCCGGGCCAAAGACATGGACCGGGACACCCTGCAGATTATTGTGGAGGATGTCTTTCGGGCCATGCTCCGGAAGCGGTACGGGTCGGATGAGGCCTTCGAGATCATCTTCAATCCCAAGCAGGGGGACATCCAGATTCTCCACATCCAGGAAGTCGTTGGAGACTGGGATCTCGTGGATCCCGTGACGGAGATCAGGGTCAGTGATGCAAAGAAGATCGACGAAAGTTTTGGGGTAGGGGACGAGGTGGCCAGTGAGCTGGACATTAATGACTTTGGCCGTCGGGCTGTAATGACGGCCCGGCAGACCTTCCGCCAGCGCATTCGCGACATTGAGAAGGAAAAGGTCTATCAGGAGTACACGGAGCTCATTGGGGAAATCGTCGTCGGGGAAATCTACCAGGTTCGCCGTCACGAGACGCTCCTGATGCACGAGGATACAGAACTCGTGCTGCCTCGGAACGAACAGATTCCGGGTGATCACTACCGAAAGGGAAATATGCTCCGTACGGTGGTCAAGGAGGTGCGGCGAGATGCCGGAAGCGATCCACAGGTGGTGGTGAGCCGAACGTCTCCGGTGTTCATGGAGCGGCTGTTTGAGGTCGAGGTGCCCGAAGTCTACGATGGCATCGTCGAAATCAAAAAGGTGGCTCGCATCCCCGGAGATCGGGCAAAAGTAGCCGTGACGAGCCATGATGAGCGCGTGGACCCCGTCGGGGCCTGCGTCGGCGTAAAAGGAGTGCGCATCCATGCCGTCGTTCGGGAGCTTTCGAACGAGAACATCGACGTCATGGAATGGTCCGAGGATCCCGAAGAGCTCATCGCTCGTGCACTCTCCCCGGCCGAACCCACGAGCGTCACCCTGAACAAGGACGTCGATCCGCCCCGAGCACGGGTCGAGGTCGCGGCCGACGAAGTCAGTCAGGCCATCGGCAAGCGGGGCGTAAACATCAAGCTTGCGTCTCGGCTTACGGAGTACGAGATCGACGTGTACCGTGAGATTCCTCCCGAGGAAGAAGACATCAACATCGAACAGTTTGCCGACGAGCTGAACGAGGAGACGATCGAGAAGCTCAAGCGCATCGGCTGCGACACGGGCAAAGCTGTTCTTGAACTTTCCGCTGATGCTCTGTCCCGTCGTGCGGACTTGGACCGAGAGACGGCCAAGCGCGTTTTAGACATCATAGAGACAGAGTTTGAAAAAGGCCCCGGCATCATCGAGTCGATTCGCCTCGGCCGCTTTACCGTCGAGTCGGTACAGGCGCCGGGAGATGCCGAGACGGATGCGACGTCTCCGGCAGAAACGACCGAAGAGCAAATGGGTGTGGCTGCCGAGGAAGGACAGGACGCTACACCTGCCAGCACGGAAGAAGGCGCCGAGCCGATGGCATCGTCCGATTCGGACGATCAGGAGAGACAGAAAGCTTCCGGAGAGGACTCGACGGAGGCGTCCCCGGAAGACGAGGGCGCTGAAGCGCCGACGGAGGGCGAGGAAGATTCCTCCGAGGAGGAAGAAGACTCGTCTTCAGAATTGGAAGAAGTGACGACAGAGGACCCCACGGAGGGTGAGGTGGACGACGAAGAGGCAGAAGCGGCCTCGTCGGACGCCGAGCCGATTCAGGAAGAATCGGAGGTTAAGTCGTAGCATCCTTCGCAGACGGACTCAACGGTACTACGCCGTTTCGAAGGTTGACCGAGCAATAACAAATCCTACATGGCGACGACGAAACAAGACACATTCGAGAAGCGGCTGTTCAAGGTAGCGCGAGACCTCAACGTCTCGACGGA
>CAYXAD010000322.1:0-3565 GCA_964462965.1 uncultured Salinivenus sp. | reverse complement strand
CCGGGCAGGAGAGCATCAATCCCCAGGAGCAGGCTCATCAGGAGGGTGGGCACAGCCAACAAACGAGCTCCGCCAATCACCCAGCGGACGAACTGCCGCCGGCGAACGGCGCCATCGTATCGGCGTCCGCGATGGCGGGGATCCCGGCCGCTCATGAGGACTCAGATTCTTGTTGCGAAGGGGACGCTTCCTGATCGAGATGAATGACGTCCATCTCCGTGGGCGTTCCCTCTTCGATCGTGAGACGGAGACACGTCTTGCGCTGGTGAAACCCATACCGACCGGCCGCTCCGGGATTCACGTACAGCATGTCGTCGAACGCCTCGACCCGTTCGACACGGAGAATGTGACTGTGTCCACACACGAGCACGTCGGGCGGGGAAGACTGGAGCTTGCTGCCCATGCCCTGCTGCCACCGGCCGGGCCGCCCGGCGATGTGAGTCATCCATACGTCCAGCCCCTCAACCTCGAAGCGCTCGTGTTCGGGAATGCGACGCCGAATCGATTGTCCGTCGATGTTTCCCCATACGGCCTTGACGGGCGCCACGGCCTCCAGGCCGTCGAGAATCGCCAGGTCGCCGACGTCCCCGGCATGCAGGATCAAGTCCACCCCTGCCAGGTCGTCGGGAAGCGCCGGATGAAAATAGCCGTGCGTGTCTGCAAGAATGCCGAGTGTCGTCACGAGTCAGTCGGAAGCAACGGAAACTGCGGAAGAGGAATGAACAACCACCAGGCAGAGAGACACCTCTCCGCACAGTGCCTGTCCTCAAACGTGGTTGGAGCTCTAGAGCGACACCGTGTCGTCGGCATCTACGACTTCCGTGTCGTAGCCGGCCTCGGCGAAGGCCTCGGTAAAGGTGCCGAGATCGGTTTCGAGCGGCGGGAACGTGTCGTAGTGCAACGGAAGGACGAGATCCGGCTTGACCATTTCAGCACTGTGGAGGGCTCCGTAAATTCCCATGGTAAAGACATTGCCAATGGGAGCAAGCATCACGTCCACGTCCCAGAGATCCCCGACCCACTGCATTTCAGCAAAAGGAGCCGTGTCGCCGGTGTTGTAAACCACGGTATCCCCGAGCTCCAGCACAAACCCGACTGGCACACCGCCATACGAGCCATCGGGAAAGGACGAGCTATGGCGGGCATGGGTCGCTTCGACGGAGCCCCAATCAAAGTCGACGTGCCCCCCCTCATTGAGGGGCTGAATGGCGTCGTGGTCGAACTCCTGACCGACGTACTGGGTGATCTCAAAATTCCCAATGACGAGCGGATCGCTCTCCTCCAGCACAGCCTCGGTGTCTGAAAAGTGATCGAAGTGCGCGTGCGTCAAGAGAAGGACGTCGGGATCGAGGGTTCGTGGATCCACCTCCGTGTGGGGGTTCTCCGAAAAGAAGGGATCGAAGAGAAGCGTTGTCCCGTCCGTCTCAATCTGAAAGGTCGAGTGGCCAAAGTAGGTCAGGTCCATGGTGATCGATGCGGTCTCAGTTTCAGGAGTTTGCAGAAATGACGTACGGTCAAACGAAGGTGTACACCCGTGCTGTTTCACTAGCTTTTTTCGGACGAACCGCCGGGCAACGCTCTCCATGTTCGGCCCATCCCCTACTTCAACACCACCATCCGGTGGGACTGGAGCCCGTTTGGGGTCTGCAAGCGGGCAAAATACGTCCCGCTCGGCAGATCCTCGGCGTCTAGCTCCTTTTCGTGATAGCCGGGCTCGTGGGTTCCGTCTGCCAGCGTGGCCACTCGATGCCCCGCCAGGTTCCACACGGTCAGGGTCACAGGCTGCGTCTCATGCACTTCGTACGCAATGGTGGTGGCCCCAATGAAGGGGTTGGGGAAATTACCGATCAGCTCGACCTCCGCAGTCTCGGCCGTCTCAGCCCCCAGTCCGATCTTGATGGTGCCGGAAGTGTGTTCGACGTCCGTCTCCTCTCGGCGCAGACGAACTCGGTAGAAGACGACCTGCTCCTGAACATCCTCGTCTGTGTACGCAAATGCCGTGGGCTCGGACGACGAGGACGCCGCCTCGGCCGGCGTGAGGCGAGCCACAGGGGTAAACGACGTTCCATCGGTCGAACGCTCAATGACGAACGATTCCCCGTCCGACGGATCGGCCCGCCAGCGAAGTGCGACATTTCTGTCCTGGGTCTCTGCACGAAGGTCTCGCAACGGCACCTGAAACGAGAGCGTCGCCGGCTTCCGTTGCGCATTGGTTGGCCACTCGACGTCCTCCCTCTCTACTTCCTCGTTGAAACTCAGTCGCACCGGTTTCTGCTCGGCGGTCTTGGGGGCCTGCTCGGCAAAGGGACGCGTTCTCATCCGGCGCAGCGTCTGCACCGATCGCGCTTCTTCCCAGACTCGGATCTCATCGAGCTGCCCTGTAAAAAGAGAGGTAGCCTCCTCAGCGTCTCCTCGGTCAGTCTCGTCCTGTTGCCGAAGACGCCCCCCCACTGCAATTGGAATGGGTCCGGGCGAGGAAGGGAGAACTTGTGCTTGACGCGAGGCCGCCACCGCCCCATCCACCACCAGACGGAGGCGCGAATCGGCGGCGTCGTACACGACAGCGACGTGGTGCCATCGGTCATCGGCAATCGGCACCTGCGTCCGAAGCGCCTCGTGCTGCCCCGGTTTCCCGCAGTAGAAACGCAGCCGGCCGCTCCGGTCCACCATAAACTCGGCCGGGTAGGCCACCGACTCGTCTCCGTTCCACGTCGACAGGATGACTTCCTCGAGGCCCGAGGTGCGCAGCCAAAACTCGATCGTAAACGATGCCATCCGGCCCAGGGACGGCAAGGCCTTCGCGGAGAGATGCAAGGGCGTAGACGCTTCACTTAGATCCAGCGCTCGATTCGTATCCGCGGGGAATGACGCCTCCTCGACTCGAATCTGACGGGTGATCCGATCGGAGGTGAGAACTTGCCGAGATCCCTCAGAAGCGTCTACCTCCGAGCTTCCGGGGCTCTGTATGAAGGGTGTGACGCTCCACTGGAACGTACCCGGCGCGTCCCCAATTCGGAGGCGGAGAACGAGCTCGTGGGGAGCCTGAAAGGGGCGATTGGTCGTTAACAGCACTGTACCGGCCTCCTCTCCCTCCTGTCGCTCGAACGCTACAGGCGCCGTGCCATACTGCAGAAGGTGTACCTGCTCTAACTCCCAGTCCTCCGGCAGTTCGAGTCGCAGCCCATCGACGGGTTGATCCAGGTCAATCGCCTCAAATAAGTTGGCAACCGTTCCTGCCGTACGGACCACAGGCTCCCCATTCGAGGCCTGCGCGCAGACAGCCCCTGGTCTGCCAACGAGAACCACGGCGCTTAGCAGGAGAATGTGCCAACGAACGTTCCACATGACCCTTATTTCCTCCTCGACCTGTCTCTCCCTCTGGAAATGCATGGGATCCTGAGGGGAACGACCGAGGTCGTCGCAGAATCATACAGTTGGTGGGATCCCGCGCCGCACCCATCGGCCTTCACGGATGAATCAAACGTCGCCCGTATCCTCGGCGTGGCGGGCTCGTAAGCATATTGATTCATCTAATGAACCACAAATGAAGTCTTTCTCACCTTAC
>CAYXAD010000321.1:0-3568 GCA_964462965.1 uncultured Salinivenus sp. | reverse complement strand
CGATGCAGCGGAACGCAGCAGAGCGCAGCGAGGCCCACGTGCAGCCCTTGAGGGAGTTGCCAGACAGAGCCTAGGACAATGGAAGGGAGGGGTTATCTAGAGAATTGCTCTGTGGATGATGCTTCGCGTTTCCGATCAAGGTTTCGTTCCGACAGCAGCGCTTCGGTCGTCGACCCTTCTTCCTCAGAGAGAAGTCCTGCAAATCGTTCAAAGTAGGAATGGGAGGCTGGATGAACACGCACTTCGCCCTCCTTCCCTTCGGTAATGATTACTTTCGTTCCTGGCTCGAATCCCAGTTTCTGACGAAGTGCAGCGGGAATTACGATTTGTCCCTTTTGGGTAACAGTTGAAGTGTTCATAGCAGCATCCATTTATCAGCATCCTGTTCGAAATGTGTTACGCGAATTTATCGTTTTACGTTTCAGAATTGTAAGTCTCCACAGAAAAGCTCCTCTGAACCGTTTTACCACCCGGGAAATGGGCGATCCAGCGGCGGCCAGGTATCGACTGGACTGGGCCCTCGAGCCGCCGGGATGATGTGCTGTTCCAGGAGGCGGAGAATTCGATCGCTGTGATTGGAGGGCGCCGGGGTTTCGTCGAGGGAGGTGGTGCACGCCACGACGAGGTTGAGCCGAGGGACCACGAAGAGGTACTGCCCGCCGTACCCCCAGGCAAACATGACGCGCTCTCCGGCAAAGGTGTACGTGAACCAGAGGTATCCATACTGGTGACCGCGATACGTGGATCGCACGAAGGTGCGCCACGATTGGTCAATCCAGTCCGGCGGAAGCACCTGCCGGCCTTGAAATTCGCCGTCGTTCAGGTAGAGCTGGCCAAAGCGGAGGAGGCCGCGGGGCGTCAGGGCCATGTTGTTCCCCCCGAAATAGTACCCCTGCGGGTCCTGTTGCCAGTTCACGATGCGGACGCCGAGCGGGTCGAAGAGGTGTTCTTGCGCGTAGTCGCGGAGCGGTTGGCCCGTGGCCTTCGTGAGGATGGCCGCCAGGACGTGAGTGGTGCCGGTGCTGTAGACCATCTCTTCGCCGGGGGCCGCGACGAAGGGGCGTCGGAGGGCGTCGGCAATCCAGTTTGGGCTGGAGACCCAGGCGCCGTAGTTCTCGATGCTCGTCGACTCGAGGCCGGCCTTCTGGGTGAGGAGGTTGTGGAGGGTGATCTGTCGTTTCCGGGGGGCGTCGGCCAGGAGGTCGGGAAAGAACGGCCCTATGGGTTGGTCGAGCCCTTCGAGGACGCCTTCGTTCAGGGCAATGCCGGCAAGGGCACCCAGGATGCTCTTGCTGGCCGACTTGAGGTTGGCTCCCTCGTCGGGTTGCATGCCGTGAAAGTAGGCCTCTGCCACCACTGTGGTATCACGAGCAATGAGGAGGCTGCTGAGCGGGGCAAGGGTGGCTGCATGGTCGACGGCTTCAGCAAGCCCGCCGGCGTCGAAGCCGTGGCTCGAGGGGGGGTGGGCCTTCCAGGTGACGGTCTTCTTCGAGGACTGACCGAGGACCGGGGAAGAATGGCTGAGGGGGATGAGAAGAAGGAATGGCAGGAGTACACCGTACAGGACCTGGAATCGCATGCTGGAAAAGACAGGAAGGAGTAGAATCATCTCGGAACGGTGGAGGGGCACGATACCGTTTCGTATTCTGCCTCATAGTGCCATGTTCTCCCACCACGTTCCGCACCTCCTATGGAGGCCACATCGAGTCTACTCGAAGAGATATGCTCCGAGCGTACCTCCGTGAATACGGACACCCTGGAGCAAGTCGTCACCCTGGCCGTGGAACTCGCTCGGGAGGGACGTGAGGGGCGGAAGGTCGGGACCATCTTTGTCGTGGGGGATACGGATACCACACAGGAGCTGTCCCGGCCCATGATTTTGGATCCGCTGGCGGGTCACAGCGACGAGGCCCGGCGGCTGACAAACGCCGATGCGCGTGAGACTTTGAAGGAACTCTCGCTACTCGACGGTGCCTTTCTCATTTCAAATGACGGCGTGGCCGTGTCAGCCGCACGCTATCTCGATGCTGATGCGAGCGACACCGATATGCCACTGGGATTGGGAGGACGCCACATGGCTGCCGCGGCTGTGTCGCAGCACTCGGAAGCAGTGTCGGTGGTCGTTAGCGAAAGTGCAGTCGTCCGTCTTCTCGACAGCGGCACGCTCGTGGCCGAGATTATTCCGGAGCTGTGGATTCTCAACCGCTACAGCTCCCACATCGACGCCCCGATTCTCACCCGCAGCGACGATCAGGTGACGGTGCTGAGCCGGGTGGAATAGAGGCTATTCCGTCGAGTCCTCCTCCCGGAGCGTATTGTCGAACGACCGCTCCTCCGTATCGGTGGGCAGGGGGGCGAGCAACTCATTCGGCGCGTCCCCCGGCCGTTTTACGAGGTCAAAGGCATCGTAGGGCTCGCCCGTGACCGTGTAGGCCCGGTACTTCATGGTATCCCGGCCCACGTGGATGACTTGGAAGAGCTGCGTGTTTTCGGCCGCTCGCTCCAGTTCGATGTCTTCGTAGTTCGACCATCGTTCTTCGTCAATTTCGAGCATCATCGGTCCTGCGATGGAGGTTACATAGACGGTGCCGCTCGCGGGGGACCGCATATTGCCACCTTGTGCCAGGTTTTGGACGTGCCCACGGGCGTAGTTGTGGTTGTGTCCCTGCATGACGAGGTCGACCTGGTATTTATCGAAGAGGGGCTTCCAGGCCTGTCGGAGGGGTTCGAAATCTCCGACCGTGGAAAAGATCGGAATGTGCATGGCGACGGCCGTCCAGCGCACCTCGGACTCCGACAAGACCGATTCGAGCCAGCGCGTTTGTTGCACTCGTTTGGTGGAGTTGACCAAGGCAGCCATGGGATCGAGGCCGATGAGATGGAGGCCCTGATGAGTAAGCTCGTACACCTGCTCTTCCAGGCCCTCGGGGCCGTTTTTGGGAAGCTCGAACTGGGGGCGCCAGTGGGCCGAGAGCTGCCTGCCTTCCGTCGGCGTTCCGGAAACGGATCCATCGGGCAGGCTCCAGTCCGACCCGCGATCGGCGTATTCCCGATTGCCGGGGACGGGGAGGGTCGGCATGGTACTCTGGATCCAGCCTCCCCCCTCGTGCCACTGGCCCCACTGCACGTTGCGGTCGGCCCAGTTCACGAGGTCGCCGACGTGGACCATGAAGGCCGCGTCGGGCTTGGTCGAGTAGGCGGCCCGAATCGCTCGGCTCCAGTGGGAGCGAATGTCGTGCTGTGCGTCGCCGAGATAGATAAACGAGAAGGGCTCCGGCTCTTCCTTCGCCGTCGTGGCGTGGAACCACTCGCTCCAATGGGTGCCGTCCCCCACGCGGTAGGCGTAAGTCGAGTCGGGCTGCAGGTTTTCGAAGGTCACGGAGTGGTAGTGATAGGGCACGTGCACCGAGTCGGGGTCGACGCCGGCCACCTCAAGCGAGTGGGTCGTGGCGTCGACGGAGCGGGCGTTTACGTCGAAGGAGGGAGACGGGGAGGCCGGTGCGAGTTGGGCTTTCGGGGTCGTAACGGTCGTATCCGTGCGCCACGACACGCTGAGGGAAGAGGTCGG
>CAYXAD010000320.1:0-3587 GCA_964462965.1 uncultured Salinivenus sp. | reverse complement strand
GATTGACCTCGAAGGTCCCTCGCCTTATTTTTCTGTCGTGAGAGGCCCGATGCCTCTGCCTCCGGTGCTCCGCTGACGCCCGGAGTACGCTGGAGGTGATATTCATCATTGGGCGCTCACGAGGCACCTTCTTGCTCTTCCCCCACCTTCCCGAAATAGACCTGACTCCCATGACCAACGGTTCTGGACAGTACCGCCGCGATTTTCTGAAACAGCTCACCGCTGCCGTGGGCGGGGCCTCCCTTTCCCCCGCGATCGTACAGGACGCCTTGTCTCGAAGCCCGTCTACCGAGACGTTGGAGCCTCCGGTTGCCATCGCCAGCGGATTCAACGGGGAGCGCCCCGTCCAGCGGGCGGTCGAGCAAATGCAGGGGGGCAGCGACGTGCTCGACAGCATCATCGAAGGCGTCAACATTCAGGAAGCAGACCCGGACGACATGACGGTCGGGTACGGCGGGATTCCCAACGAAAACGGGGTCGTTCAGCTCGACGCGGGCGTCATGGACGGCCGGACCCATCGCTCCGGGGCGGTCGGGGTCCTCGAAAACATCATGCACCCGTCGAAGGTCGCGAAGCTGGTCATGGAGCGGACGGACCACGTCGTGCTGGTCGGTGAAGGTGCCAACCGATTTGCCCGCATGCACGGCTTCGAGGAGCAGGACTTGTTGACCGACCAGGCCCGCGAGCGCTGGCTCGAATGGAAAGAGACGATCTCGAACGACGACAACTACTTCCCGCCGGAGGACGAGGAGAGCCGGGAGACGGGCGCTCGACTGTTCGAGATGGGTCGCCATTACGGGACGATTCATTGCTCCGGCATGGATGCCCAGCAGAATCTTGCGTCCGTGACTACCACCAGCGGTCTGTTTTTCAAAATCCCTGGCCGGGTGGCCGACTCTCCGTTGACCGGGGCCGGCTACTACACGGACAACGAGGTCGGCGCTGCCGGCTCGACGGGACGGGGCGAAGCCAATCTCCAGAACCTGTCCTGCTTCCTGATCGTCGAGCGGATGCGCATGGGCGATTCTCCCACGGAGGCCTGCCTCGAAGCCTGCCGGCGCATTGCAAATCACACCAAGATCTCCCGCCTGCAGGACGAGAACGGCGACCCGAACTTCAACGTGCGCTTCTATGCTCTGCGCAAGGACGGCGAGGTGGGCGGCGCCGAGCTGCGACGCTCGAACGCTCAGATGGTCGCTGCCGACGCGAACGGCTTCCACACGATCGACCTGGCGTACCTGATTGAATAATTTCTCTCGCCGGGCGAGGAACGCACGAGAAGCTCACCCTGACCCGCAATCAGGTCCTTCTCTCCGTCGGGAGCGAGGGGGCAGCACTCGAAGGCACGAGCAGTCGCTTCCGCCGGACCTTCTTCAGGTCCCCTCTCCACAGATCCTCTCTTCCTTCTGCCGCCTTTGTGCTCATGCGCTCCCTTCAAGCGTCCCTCGCCCTTTTCGTCACATTGGCCCTCCTTGCAACGCCGGTCGGTGCACAGGCCCCCGATAACGACTCGGAGGCCTCCCACGACATTCTCATCACCGACGAGGAGATCCCGCTTCGGGACGGCACCCACCTGCACGCGCGCATCTGGCGACCGGTCGACACGGAGCCCGTCCCGGTGCTCTTTTCCCTCACGCCGTACACGACGGACGACGCCCACGACCGCGGCCGATTCTTCGCCGAGCACGGCTACGTCTACGTGAACGTCGACACTCGCGGGCGCGGCGGGTCGGAGGGGACGTTCTGGCCGCTGGAGGGGGACGGCGTCGACGGGCACGACGTCGTCGAGTGGCTCGCCGAGCAGCCCTGGAGCGACGGCCGCGTCGGAATGCGGGGCGGCTCCTACCGGGGCATGGTCCAGTGGCAGACCCTCGCGGAAGGCCCGTCGGCCCTCGAAACGATCGTGCCGACGGCCTCTGTGCATCCGGGCTGGGACTATCCCAATCCCGGGGGCATCTTCATGAGCTACGCCGCCCGGTGGCTCGGCTTTGTCGGTGGAAACGCCTCCCAGGGCAGCCTCTTCGGCGACAGCCCCTACTGGAATGAAAAGTACCTGACCCACTATCAGCAGCACCGCCCCTTCGCTGCTCTGGATTCCCTCACGGGCATCTCGCCCCGCGTCTTTGAACGCTGGATCCAGCACCCTCACTACGACGACTACTGGAAACAGAAGACCCCCCGCCCGGAGGAGTACGCCGAGCTCAAAGAGCTGCCGATCCTCACGATTACCGGCCACTTCGACGGCGACCAGCCCGGCGCCCTCAAGTACTACGAGAACCACATGCAGCACGGCCCAGAACCCGGCACGGACCGCCACTACCTGCTCATGGGCCCCTGGAGCCACGGCGGCACCCGCAACCCGAGCCAGGAATTGAACGATCTGACCTTCGGGGAGAACAGCGTCCTCGACATGGAGGAGCTCCACCTGGACTGGTTCGACTGGGTGTTCTATGACGAGGAGAGGCCCGAGGCGCTCGAGGACCGCGTGACCTACTACGTGATGGAGGCCAACGAGTGGAAGTCGGCCCCCGCTCTGGACGCCGTCTCGAATGACACCCTCCGCTGGCACCTCTCGTCTCCGGAGAGCGACGCCCGGGACGTGTTTCGGTCCGGCCAGCTTCAGTCTGCCCCGCCTTCGTCCCCAGACGTGGACCAGATGACGTACGACCCGCGAACCACTCCCGTCGACTCCGCCGCTCTCGCTGACAGCGACGGCTATTTGGGCCCCGGACTGGCGTTTGACGAGAAGTGGACCGGCGGCCCTCGGCTGATCTATCACAGCCCGCCCCTGGAGGAAGACGTAGAGGTCTCGGGCACGATGCGCCTGGATGCCTACATCGAGTTGGACGTTCCGGACACCGACCTGCTCGCCGCCGTCTACGAAGTCCGCGCCGACGGAACCACCGTCTACCTGGGCGAAAGCGCCCTTCGGGCTCGCCATCGCAACGGGGTCGATCAGGTCTCCTTCGCCACTCCCGGGGAGGTCCACCGCTACACCTTCGACCGCTTCTACTGGTTTTCGCGGCTCCTGCAGGAAGGCAGTCGCGTGCGGGTGGTCCTCACTCCCCTGAACACTCCCCGGGCGGACAAGAACTACAACAGTGGGGGGAACACCATCCTGGAAACGGAGGCGGACGCCCAACCCGCCACCATCAAGCTCCACACGGGCCCCGAGCACCCGACGTCCCTATCCCTCCCGGTCGTACGGGAGTAGACGGTGATAAAGTTGCTCACGACAGTCCTCCCATCACGTACATCGTGCCAATTCCTATACAGTAGGGCCGCATGGCGATACAGCCCCACGTCACTGAAACAATGGCATCGCAGGGGTTCTGTCTCCAGATGTTTGTCTTTGCCCTTCTGAAGAAGACTCGAGAAGCCTCAGAAGGAATATGATCCGTCTGTTGTAGGCTTCAACCATGGCGTGGGGACGGACCGGCCGGGCGTCCCTACGTCACCTACGTTGAAAATCACTGCGTGCGTGGGGAAGGAACACCGCTCCCCCGCAATCCCCCATTCGCAAAATGACCCACTTCCACAATTGCCCCCCTCTCCATCACTCCCCAAGAACCAGCTTGATACCGAAC
>CAYXAD010000319.1:0-3626 GCA_964462965.1 uncultured Salinivenus sp. | reverse complement strand
TAACAAAATCGACCCCCGGGTACGCTTAAACAGAGAGATACAATCTTGTAACGAATGAAGAACCCCGGATTCCTTTTCCTGCAACAACCACCGTTCCCCCTCTGGTTTGGAGCGCTGCGGTCGATTCGAGTCGAAACTGGAAAACATCGCAGGTGCTCTCCAATTCAAAGCGGAGGACATCCCGTTTCGGAACGGCTCCGCCGGGTGCTTCCGCCCCCGGAGTCAGCATCACACGTCAATTTGTATTATTCAACAGTTCCCCCACGATGGAAGAACCCAGTCCGGAATTTATCGCGGCCTCCTATGTCGCCCAGCTTGCCCCGCTTCTCTTCGACGCGGCCGACGAGGCCAAAAAGGTCGGTGAGGAGCCCCAGCACGTTGCAGTGGCGGAGGAGACCGTTTCTGCTCACCTGAAACGCCAAAACCTGGACGTGGGCCGCACTGTGGCCACAGTCCGCGAGGTGGAAGACGGCGTGGAGATCGAATACGAAGGTCGCACCGTCACCGTCACGTTCGACGACGCGTGACCCCTCCCTTCTACAGCGTGTGGAGACGGAGGGCTCCACTGAACGTCTCCATTTGAATGCGAGGGCCTCCGTCCCCCACCACGCGTCGACCGTCTTCCGTTTGTACCGCAAATTCGGACGACAGGTCGTCGACGGCTTTCCCCTCCACCTCGATCTCGAAGCCGGCATCGGCGGGAAGATAGAGCTCTACATTCCCTGAAAACCCTGAAAACTGGAGGTCGTCGGTGAGGACAGGCATTCGAACCTGCACATCGCCGGAAAAGGTCTCGACGTGAAGGGCCCCTCGATGGTTCTCGGCCTCGACCGCTCCCGAGAAGGTCTCGATCTCGGTCCGGGCGGTTACACCGTCCAGGCGAACGGGAGACGAGAAGGCTTCCACAGAAAGAGCGGCGTCGAGGTCGTGGACCTCGATGGAGGAGCTAAAGTCTTCAATGGACAGCCGAGCGGTTCGAGGCATTCGAATCGCAAGGTGAACCGGGGGCCTGTCGCCCCCGTCGCCAATGCTAAACAATCCCAAAAACGACCAGCCCTCCTCGAACGCATCATAGTCCACTTCGATTGAGCGCTGGTGCTCCCCACCGCCCATTCGGACCTCGACGGCCTCCGCCTGCTCTCGATCCTCAGCGAGATGAGACAGAGGGATCCAGACACGGGTTGCACTCCTTCGCCGTTCGGCCCTCCACGGCCACTCACCGCACCGATCGGTGGCTGCCCCACTCCAAATGCGTAAACGGGCCCATCAGCTTTCCCAGATCGCAGCACGAGCCCGTTTCCCTCCCGGAAGCCCCCTGTGGAGCCGGTTCGATCCCGGAGCCCCCCAAGCTCTCTCCTCCTCAAGACAGATGTGCTGGTAGATCGTTAGGACTGCCTGAGAGGGCCCGCTTCGTCCGAACGGGAGAAACAAGGCATTCTCCACCTCCAAACACGCCGCTTGCGGCCCGGCCAAAAATAAAAAAAGCCCGCGCCGATCAGCTCGGGCGGGCGACTTTTCTTACCATCACGACTGGTTACAGTATAATAAAATCGCCCCCCGGGTCCGCTTAAACGAAAGGATACAATCTTGTAACGATGGCGCAATAGACTCGTCCTCGGGTTCCCTTGAGCCCATCAAGGCCGGCGGGGCCCGCTCAGAACGCAACCGCCGACCCATCTCTCACATCCCAAGGGGTCTCGTCCTGAAGACGGACCCCCTGCCTCCGAGGGCGACCCGTGGGGGCTGCGTTCGACCTATCCTTCCTTGGTCTCCACGGTCCCGATCGTAAAGCCCTCGATCTCACTCGCACGGAAACGGAAGACCGATCCACCGAGATTGATGGCTTCCGCCCCCGTCATAACCTCCTGGACGGACACATGGACGAACTCAGTCGGCTCGTCCTCATCGATGGAGTCGATCATGGTCGTAATGAGATTGCCCAAGGCATCGACGGCTCCATTTTCAGTGCCGGCCTGCTCTCGAGCCATTTCTACCATCCGGGACGTATCCGCCTCGAATGTGTCTTTGCCTACGATGTGGCCGGTCACCATATTGCCACTCACCACCAGCGTGACCGGGCACGCCGCCTGTTCCTCGTTTGCCTTCTTGCTCAGTGCCTCAATGCCTGGATCGTTCATCGGAAGCGTCTTCGGTTGAATGCGACGTCAGTGAACACTCTCGGTCTCGGTCCAGCAATCACGATAATGTATCGCCTCTCGGTGGAGAGCAACAACCCGTCCGTCAAAAGCCCCCGACAATCACATGTTGAAAATTAATGAGGGGGCGCTTGAGGTGTGGACGGATGGAGGCGTGGAGGAATGGACGAAGGTCGACTGTCCTGTGATTCGAATGGGCAGCCCCGTTTGGATGATCTCGGAACGCGCTGAAGAGACCATTGCTGTGAACCAAACCCCCCGCAACACTTCTTCTGCATGATCGAATCTCCTCCGGCGATCGGCCTCACGACTCCTGCGGATACGTCACGCCCCACTCGGCACGCAATGAATCGGCCGTCTGCAGAAGAGCGTGGCTCTCGCCGAGAGGCATCACAGGACTTTCCGTGCGGCCCTCGCGCAGGCACTGCATGACGTGGTCCGCCTCAAATTGATACCCGTTGCCCTCGAACGGCTGCGCGATCGTCTCGGTCGTCCCGTCGTTCAGTTCGAGTTCGAAGGGAGCCCCCTTCCACCATGCACGTCGACCTCGAAGTCGCCCCTCCGTGCCCGCAATCACACAGGTCCGCCCCGCGTCGGCCCGCACGGAGGCATGCCATACAGCCTGCTGCCCGTTCTCGTAGCGGAAAATGACCGCACATTGCTCGTCGACGTTCGTGGAGCCGAGAACAGCCGACGAGGAGACCGCCTCGGGCGAACCAAAAAGATCAAACGCAAACGCCATGGGATACACGCCGAGGTCAAGCAGCGCACCGCCACCGAGAGCGGGGTCGAAGAGGCGATTTTCGGGGTCAAAGGCCTCGACGACGCCGATGTCGGCCTGCAATAAATGAACGTCTCCGAGCACCTGCTCTCGGTGCACGAGGCGCCGCACGTCTTCCATCACGGGCAGAAATCGCGTCCACATCGCCTCCATGAGAAACTGGTCGTGGGCTCGGGCCGTCTCGATGAGTTGCTCGGCCTGCCGGGCATTGATCGCGAGCGGCTTCTCGCAGAGCACCGCCCGGCCGGCCTCCAGCGCCATGGCCGCGTGCTCGACGTGATAGGTATGGGGGGTCGCCACGTGCACGACGTCGACGTCCTCGTCTGCCACGAGGGCGTCGTAGGAGGCATATCGCCGTGGAATGTCGAACTCGTTTCCAAACGCATCGGCCCGGTCCTGCGACCGAGAGCCGACTGCCGTCAGGGTGGCATCGGGCAGACGGTGGAGGTCCGCCGCGACGAGGTGAGCGATTTTTCCGGTGCCGAGAATGCCCCAATGTACGGTCATAGACGAAGATCGAGAGTCGCGGGTTGAAGGGGGAAGGGAGAGAAAGGAGAAGGGCGAGGGGAAGAGGAAATGGATGAGGGTCGACTATCGAGGATTGATGGGGAAGGATAAAAAGACCCTTGTCCCACCTAAGTAGATCAACAGAAATACCTTTACAGGATCGTCATTCCGACCGGAGCGAA
>CAYXAD010000318.1:0-3657 GCA_964462965.1 uncultured Salinivenus sp. | reverse complement strand
ACCGCACGCACACCCTCACGCTCGTCGCCAACTACCACCCGACCGATGCCTGGCGGCTCTCAGGCACGTTCAACTATGCAACGGGGCAGGCCTACACCGAGCCCGAACAGCGGTATAGCCTCGTCGACGATCCGTTTCAGTCCCAGAGCTCCTCGCGAAATGTCCTCGTGAGCCCCTTCAACAACGCACGGCTTCCGGCCTACCATCGCCTCGATGTCGGGGTCGCCCGGACGGGGGAGTTCTTTGGGGTGGCCGACTACGAGGTGCAGCTGCAGGCGATCAATGCCTATGCCCGGGAAAACATCTGGTTTTATTTGCATCTGACCGAGGAAGACGGGGCATATACCCGAGAGGAGGTTCCCCAAATCCCGTATCTGATCCCCAATCTGTCGTTTTCGCTTACTTTCTAAGTGGAATCAAGCATTATTTTAGGGAAAGTCATTCCGAGCGGAGCCGAGGAATCTTTTTGCAGACTGGCGGAAACGGCCCAGGCGGGCGCTCCCGCTTGATTTAGTAAGATTCACTCTGAAAGTCATTTCCTCCCTCCGGTCGGGGCGCTTCGACTCCCCTCTTCCTGCGGTCGTCGGTCGCTCAGAATGACTTCGGCCTACGTTCTTTTGTTGATCTACTTAGGAGCCACGATTGACAGTACACAGCGTCCTCTCCAGTCGAACAGAAATCACTAGCTCGTTCTCCTCGTACAGTCCGAAATTCCTCTTCGTCCGATGCCCCGCTTTCTTTTCGCTTGCCTCCTTGGGATCGCACTTTTCGCCGTGGCCTGCGACACGACGACCCCGCAGCCCGAGCAACAGGTCGTCGTGGAAGGCTACCTTCAGGCCAATGCGCCGCTGGAAACCATTCGCCTCACCCGCACCGTCGAGACCGAGGAGCCGTACCGGCCGTCCGAGGCTGCCGTCCGAGGGGCAGAGGTCGTCGTGCAACGCCTGGAAGGGGACGGCACAGTGGCCGAGGCAGTGTCCTTTACCGAGAGAGACAGCAAGCCGGGGGTGTACGAGCCCGAGACGGCAGCGATCGTCCAGCCCGCGACCCAGTATCGCCTTCGTGCCACGACGCCCGATGGGGAAGAGCTGACGGCGACGACCACCCTGCCCGAGGACATCGAAGTGGTGGAAAGCCGAAATGACACGGCTGTCTACCAGTCGGATGACCAGCCGGCGCTCACGATTCCCGCCGGCCCGCAAGGCGACTCACAAAACGTCTTCGTCTTTACGACCCGCTCGCTCCTCGACTTCGACCGGCCCGAGCAGGAGTTACGCGCGCAGCTTACTCCCTTCTACCGGAGCAACTACGAGCCGGAGGAGGACAGCATCGACGCCTTTCAGATTACGTCCTCGGGACTCCTGAACGAGGGAAATTACGATCGAAGCGAGGGGACCATCACGATCCGGCTTCCCTGGTTTGCCGTGGCCTTCTTCGGGCCGAACGAGATTGCAGTCAACGTGGTGGACGACAACCTCTACGATTTTCTTCGAACCCAGCAGGCTCAGCAGAGCGGACTGGCAGCCCAGCAGCCGGGGCTCGGGCCCGGAGAGATCCCCAACGTGATCGAGCACGTGGAGGGAGGCACCGGCGTCTTCGGCAGCTACGTGCAGGCCAGTCGGCAGATCACCATCGAGTGTCCGGAGGAACGGTCAGACCTTCAGTGTCCGGACGGCACCCAATAGGAAACCTGTGCCCCCCGCGGAGGCATCCGCAGGGGGCAGACAGGCAAGACAGAAGGCCGCGGGTTAGGCTTCGGTCGGGTGAGGCCCTTCGACCTGCACCTGCATCCGTTCTCCGACGTACCCGCCGACGAGAGACGCGAGGAGTCCGATGACGAGCACGAGGAGCATCCGCCCATAGGTGAGGATCGACTGGCCGCCGAGTACGAAGACGAACACGTCGATCAGAAGGACGAGCGTGATGAGTCCAGCGACAGCCGCTTCGTAGGACGTGTCACCGGGAGAGCGGAAGGCACACACGTAGCCGGTGGCTTCCAGGCCGAGGAAGACGACAAAGAGCATGACCCAGACGTTCTCCGGCTCGATGGCCGCGATTGGGCTCGAGAAGAGGCCGAAGATCCAAATGACCAGATTGGCAAGGAAGAGGCTCACGGCGAGGCCGAGAATGGTGCCGGCAACGATCCATCCCCATTCGAGGGCGGGAGCACCAGAGCCTTCATACGTTCGCTGGAGTTTTTCCCCGGCCCAGGCCCCGGCAAAGGTGAGGATGAGGCCGTTGAGGAAGGAGACAATCATCATGTACGTGTAGGTCCCCCGCTCGATGAGCAGATCGAACGATTCGAGCCCGAGGGCTGAAATGATGAAGTAGGCGGCAATGGAGACCAGAACGGCTGCGAGGGCCGGTTCCAGCACAGTTTCTCCTTCACTGATGTATCCGTAGGCCACCCCGGCGAGGATGAAGCCGGACGTCATGGCGAGCAAGGGAAAGGTGGGATTTCCAAAGGCGTTGCCATTCATCCACGTGAAGAGGACGACGAAGAGGACGCCGATGACGAAGGAGCCGATGATGGCTCTGGCATCAAAGCGAAAGGCAGAACGGGTAGGCATGGATCTAGAGCGGTCGGTCGTAAGGAGTCGGAATGAACAGGCACGGAGCCTCAGAGATCTCAGGTCCAAGAGGCCATCCGCTGTCGATGTGTCCCCTTAATATAAAAAGGAAGCTTATAGAAGAAACCCCCGATCCACTGGAATTTCCGTTCTTAGCACTTGAAGTAGGACTGTCCCCGCACCGGAGGGGGCAAACGCCGCGGGCGTGGAGTCGAATCAATGAATTTGCAGGGGAAGGGTCGAACGGCTTGGTTAAATCCGCGTGACACAGGGCAGAAGCGCTTGCTTCGAAGCGGGCAAGACGCTACACTAGAAACCGCTACGGACGTCAGCAGACTGGAACAACGACCGCTTTGGACGGGCATGGAACGTCGAGGGTCCCTCCTCGACGCAGGGCGAGAACATAGCCGGTGTAAGCAGGTAGACCGGTTGCACTGAAAAATGGGGAGAAAACGAGAAAAACGAGCCCCCCGGATGCAGCCCTCAACCATGCCTTCGCTGCTGCGTACAGCATGTCGGACCTGCCGTGCTCCTGGCGTCCCGTGTACCGACTGCTGACTAGTCTTCTTCTCTTTCATGGCTTCTACCTCGCCCGCCCGTCGCGTCGTCGTCACCGGCCTCGGTGCCTTGACGCCTCTCGGCCACACCGTTGCCGACTACTGGGACAGCCTCCTGGCTGGGGAGAGCGGGGCCGGGCCCATTACCAAGTTCGACGCCTCCGACGTTCGGTCCAAAATTGCCTGTGAGGTCACGGATTTTGACCCGACCGACTACATCGATGAGAAGCAGGCCCGGCGCCAGGATCTGTTTAGCCAGTACGCTCTGGCGGTGGCCAAGCAAACGTTCGAGGATGCAAATCTCGACACGAGCGCTCTCGACCCGGAGCAGCGCGACGAGATCGGGGTGGTCTTTGGCACTGGCGTGGGGGGCAGCAACCTGTTCGTCAGCGAGGTGCACAACCTCGCCGAAAACGGGGCGCGGCGCATCTCTCCGTTCTTCGTGCCCATGATGATCAGCAACATGGCGGCCGGGCTGGTCGCCATGGAGCACACGCTGCGCGGACCGAATCACTGCGTGGTGAGCGCCT
>CAYXAD010000317.1:0-3702 GCA_964462965.1 uncultured Salinivenus sp. | reverse complement strand
GAAGCGGTGATGGTGCAGGGGGTACGTCGTTTCGGGGCCGGAGGCCGTCGCGACGCGAATGAAGGCGCCCGTGACGTGCTTGAGGTAGTGCGCAAAGTCTTCGCCCCCCATGCTCGTCTGGGGAATCTGATAGATGGCCTGCTCTCCGAACGTATCTCGAATCGTGTCGGCGACGTTATGGACGGTCGTTTCGTCGTTCATCACGGGAGGCGACCCGTCCTCAAAGTCGAGTTCGATGCGGGCACTGTGCAGCTCTCCGAAGCGATCGGCCGTGTTCTCCATGTACGCCCGAATGGTTTTTCGATCCTCGGGACGGACGGTCCGGAGGGTCCCGCCGAAAGAGGCTTCTTCCGGAATGACATTGTGGGCGTCACTGCCCTCCATCATCGTCGTCGTAAGCACGCTCGGGTTGCGTGCATCCGTGACTCGCCCGACGACCTGGTAGAACTGATTCATGAGCTGGGAAGCAACCCAGACCGTGTCGACCCCCTCGTGAGGCCGGGCCGAGTGCCCGGTTCCTTCCTGTCGAACTCGCACCTCGAAGCGATCGGACGAAGCCGTAACCGGACCCACCATCAATCCGTAGCGGCCGACGTCCAGGGTCGGGTCGACGTGGACCCCGTAGACGGCATCGAGGCCTTCGAGAATGCCGGCCCGAATCATGAGTGGAGCACCGCTGGGAAGCCCTTCTTCATTGGGCTGGAAAAAGATCCGGGCCTGGCCGTGCAGGTCGTCGCGACGCTCATTTAGGGTCAGGGCCACCCCGATGGCCATTGCAGTGTGGGCATCGTGTCCACAGAGATGCGCCACATTCGGCGTCTGCGATCGGTACGAGACCCGTTTCTGATCTTGCGTCGGGAGGGCGTCGATGTCTGCCCGATAGCCGACGGCGCCCCCGGATGAGCTCCCTTCGATGTCGACGTATAGACCGGTGCCTGCCACGGGCCCCTGCACGTCGAGGCCGTACCCTTCCAGCACTTGACGGATGAAGCGGGAGGTATCATGCTCGTTCATTCCCACCTCCGGGTGCTTGTGGAGGTGGCGCCGGAGGGTGACGAGCACCTGGGCGAGGGACTGCTCGTCCCGAAGCATGTCGGCGACGGAATCGGGAAGGAGGCTCGTGTCTGTCGGCGTAACGTTCGAGAGCATTCGTGGGACCGGTTCATTCGCGATCTGAGAAGTCCCGGATCGGCATATTCTCTGTCCATCCGAGCCTTGTTGATACGGGGCGCGGAACGGAGAGATTCACCGGCTGATTTCTACAGGGAGGGTCTATGTCAACCCAAACCGCTTGCGAAGGCCCCACTCTATCGCCAGGAGCCCGACGATCAGAAGGAGGAACAGAGAGGTCCGCCAGAGCTCGGCCTCGGAGGTTTCTTCGACGACG
The DNA here is from genome assembly GCA_964462965.1 of uncultured Salinivenus sp. Taxonomy (GTDB): domain Bacteria; phylum Bacteroidota; class Rhodothermia; order Rhodothermales; family Salinibacteraceae; genus Salinibacter. The sequence continues at coordinate 2,315 of CAYXAD010000317.1, read as the reverse complement.
TCGGCCGAATAATCGGGGGTGTTCGCCAGATCGTCGGGCAGCTGCTCCACAGTTTGTGACGTGTATGCTTGTCCGCCGGAGCGCGTGGCGATTTGCCGCATGGTGACAGCATCGGCGCGAGGGGCTTGATACTCGAGTTGAAGAGCCTCGACCGAAAACTGTCCTTGGTCCGTTCCCAGTTCGGCGCCATCGCGAGTAGCCACGGCCTCGTACTGGTAATTTCCTTCAGGAAGCGGGCCGACGTCGAGCGTGTACCGCCCGTTTCCGAGCGGCTCGAGGGGATACGGGTTTTCCGTCCCGGTGGAGTCGATGATGGTCACCTCCACCGATGCATCCGAGATGGGTGTCATGCTCTCGTCGTACACCTGTCCCGTAAACTCGACCGGCTCCCCGCCATCGAAGGTCGACGCCACGGGCTGTACCTGGACGGGCTGCTCTTCGTCCTGGGTGCCGGTCCACCGGAGGAGGTTGGACGCGAGGCCCGGCCACAGCGGTTGTGCCGCCTCCAGATCCGTCGGAAGGAGCGACCAGCGCCAGAGCCCGGCGCCGAGGAAGGCGGCGGTACGGTGCCCGGCACGTCGGCGGAGGACCAGGAGCGGTTCGGACGCAGCCCCCGCCGGCCCGGACGCCGTGGCCAGCACGTTGGCATCGGGGGCGGGCGACCACGTCGCGTCGCTCACCTGGAGGGGCGGGAGCTGCTGGAAGAGCGACAGATCGGCGTCTTCGATTTGGAACACCGGATGCTGTTGGGCCCTCTCGTTCAGCGTGAAGGGGCGCTCGCCAAAGCTCACGTTTGCCGCTTCCGGAACGGCAGGGAGGAACGAAGCAAAGTGGTTTCTCCACGCCCCGAGGTCCGTTTGTCGATCGAGAAAAAAGAGGGCGGGGGTGTCCTCCTCGATCAGGCTTGCAATCCGGCTCGTAATTTCCTGGGGGACAACGTCACTCGGAAAGCCTGCATTGACGACCACGTCGATGTCGGAAAGGTCGTCTGGGAGCGGGCCTTCGTAAAACTGCCCGTCCTGCTGTGGGACACGGGCGACGACCTCAGTGTCGGCGTCTCGCTCAAAGACCCGGCGGATTGTCGTAAAATTTGGAGAGGGGGCTGCTCCGAGCAGCAGAATTCGCCGCTTGCTTTCGAGCACGCGGAGCGAAGCGGTCTGGGCATTGTTGCGGGTGGTGGCCTCGCCGGGAATGCTCGTGGCGCGCACCGTCAGCTGCTGAAGGCCGACCTCTTGCGGTCGATACGTAAGATCCACCGGCACGTCGGCGGCAGTGCCCTGAGGAAGCTGCACGTCGGTCGCGTCGAGGACAGTTACGTCCTGCTCGAGGCTGACCGTGACGGTTTCTCCCTCTCCGCCTTCGACTGCCAGGTTGGCGCGAACGGGAACCTCCGAGTCGAGGTACGCCCGATCGTTCGTGGCCACGCGACGAAGCTGGACGTCGCGCTGACGCGTGGTGTCACCGACCGTGACGGTGTGAATCGGCACCGGATACCGATCGGCCACCCGGAGCGGATTGCGGCCCGTGTTGTACTGGCCGTCGGAGACGAGGACGACCCCGCGCAAGTTTTCTCCCTGAAACTCGTTCCGTACGGCCTGGAGGGCCGCCGACAGATCCGTCCGAGCCCCTTCGAATCCTAGCGAATCGGCCTCGGACGAGGACGAAAGGGACCGCAGGGACTGGTCGAAGGCGAAGAAGCGGGAGGCACCCGGCGTCTGGGCGTCATCGAGAGACTGGACGACGGGCTGGACCGCCTGCTGTGCCGCGTCTGTGGAGGGATCTTCGCCTCCGGCGCTCACGACCCGGAGGCTCTCGCTGTCATCGATCAGGACGGCCAGGAGGGGCGGGCGCTCCGACTCCTGAATCTGTTGCAGGACGGGTTCAAAGAGGAGAAAGCAGATGAGGGCCAAGGCGCCAAAGCGGAGGCTGCCGAGTACTCCTCTCCATCCCGGACTGAGCGGAGGATACGTTCGGCGATACGTCCAATATGTGAGGCCACCGGCGACCAGAATGCAGAGGCCAAGCAGCCAGGGGCTATATCCCAGGGAGAAGTTCATACAGGTCCGCAGTGATGGGGAAGCACAGGCGGCGAGTTCGCCGCTCGAACGTTGAACCCGGGCTCACCGGGGAGAGGTTTCAGCAGAGGATTGATGCGAGTGGTACACATCCGAAGTGCCTTCACGTCCGACGCTTGGAGGTCGAAAAGGCTCCTTGTCGAGTGGATTGACTCGTTCGGTCGAGGAAGCTTCAGTTTACATAAAAGTTCAACGGGGGGAATTTCTACAGGGCTCTACTCGACGATTGAAAGCATTCCT
>CAYXAD010000316.1:0-3705 GCA_964462965.1 uncultured Salinivenus sp. | reverse complement strand
ATGCTACAGATTGCCCTCCCCAACAAAGGCGCCCTCTCCGATGGAGCCGTCGAGCTTGCAGAGGCAGCGGGCTATCATTGCCGCCGGCGCGGCCGTGAGCTCGCGGTCCGAGACCCCGACCATGGGGTTGAATTCGTCTTCTTGCGCCCCCGGGACATCGCCACGTACGTGAGCAAAGGCATTCTCGACCTCGGGGTGACTGGGCTCGACCTGACCTACGACAGCGGCGCGGAGGTCACGCACGTCATGGACCTCGGGTTCGGCAAGGCCCGCTTCTGTTACGCGGTGCCCAAGTCCAGCGATCTGACCCCGGACGCATTTACCAGCGAGACGCGAATCGCGACCTCGTACGACGACCTCGTGCGCCAAGATCTTGCGGAGCGAGGGATCGACGCCCGCGTGGTTCCCCTCGACGGTGCCGTCGAGATCTCGATCCAGCTCGGGGTGGCAGACGTCATTGCAGACGTGGTCCAAACCGGCCGCACCATCGACGAAGCGGGACTCAAGACCACTGGCGATCCGATTCTCCGCTCGGAAGCCATCCTCATTGCCCAGAACGACGTTACGGCGGAAAAGGAGACCGCACAGCGCTTTGCAGAGCGGGTACACGGGATCATCGTCGCCCGCGAGTATGTCGTCGTCGAATATGACCTTCCGGAGGATCGCCTCTCCGAGGCCCGAGAGATCACCCCCGGTATTGAATCACCGACCGTCTCTCCCTTGAGCAAAGACGGGTGGGTCGCCGTAAAAGCCATGGCGCGCCGGAACGCCGTCAACGAGATCATGGAGGACCTGACGAAGATCGGTGCTCGGGGCATCATCATCACCAGCATCCAGACCTGTCGGATCTGATCGGAGCTCCTGATCCGGCATGAAAGGATGGAAGGCTGGAGGGTCGGACGCTCCTCCCCCCTGCCTTCCCTCTCCTGCCTTTTCTATCTGCAATGCCATGCGTGTTGCCGACTTCTTACGACTGGCCTGGACCAACCTGTGGCGCAATCGAACGCGCAGCGTCCTAACCGGCGTCGGGGTCACGATCGGCGTGGCAGCCCTGTTGACGCTTCTCGCCTACGGCTCCGGTCTGCAGAAAAATGCCCATCAGGAGTTTAATGCACTGGAACTCTACAACACGCTCCGGGTCACGGCCCACCAGATTCCTGCCCTGACGGGGCCCGACCGAGCGACCGTCGCCGTGGACTCCCTTCGGAACCCTGCAGAGCAGGTGCCGCTCACGGATAGCCTCATCCGGGAGATCGAACAGATCGACGGCGTGCTTGCGGCCTATCCGGAGACCAATTTTCCGGCCAAGGTCCGAGCTCGCGGCCGCGAGATTCCGGTGAACGCCGAGGCCATCCCCATGGCCTTCGAGCAGATCCCTTCCTATCGCCCCACCCACGGACGGTTCTTCCAGGCCTCCGACGAAGCCGCCCTTCTCATCAGCCCCTCGATGGCCGAGCGCCTCGGATACGCGCCCGTGACGAGTGCCGTCGGCGACACAGTGGACCTCGTCACGGCTTCGGTCAACTTCCAGAAGCTTCGCAGCATGACCGCCCTGTTCAGTGGAGGGCTCCGGGCCCTGCCGATGGGCCAGCGGCCGTACAACGTCCGCATCGCTGGCCTACTGGAGGAGGGGCAGCAACCCGTTTCGGGGCTCACCCGGGTCCTCCTCCCCCTCGAATTTGGACGAGGGCTCGACAAGGTGACGTTCTTTTCTACGCTGGATCTCCTCTTTCGTCACGCGGAAACGCGTAGCGGGTACACCGCTCTTCGCGTGCACCTGACGGACCCGTCCTACCATTCCTCGGTACGCCAGAAAATTGAGCGGATGGGGGTCTACGCCACGAGCTTTCGCGAGCAGTTCGATCGGGTAGAGACGCTTTTTTTCGTCATGGACCTGGCCCTCGGAATCATTGGTGCGATTGCTCTCTTGGTGGCTGTGATCGGCATTGCCAATACCATCATGATGAACGTCCGGGAGCGAACCCGCGAGATTGGCATTATGATGGCGGTAGGGGGAGACGCACGTGATCTGCAGCACCTCTTTGTGGTAGAAAGCGCGGCCCTCGGCGCACTGGGCGGGGGGGCCGGGCTTGTCCTCGGCGGCGGACTCGTCCTGGGCCTCGATTGGGCGGTCAATTTCTACCTCGACAGCCTGGGGGTCCCCCCGATCACGGTGTTCGATGCCTCCTTGCTTACGGCCGGTGTGATCTGGGCAGGAGCCGTCCTCGTGAGCCTGCTCGCCGGGCTGGCGCCTGCTCGCCGGGCGGCCCGCATCGAGCCGGCCGATGCCTTGCGGAGCGTCTAGCGATTTTGGAGTGCGGAATGGATGCGGCTCTACCTCCGACTCCACCATTCCAAATTCCACACTCCGCATTCCGCATTCCACATTCGGGCGGCGGAACGTTGCCCTGTAGGTAGAGGTACAGGTGCGTGGTAGACTGACGATTCCTAACGACAATTACCAATGTCTGGCAGCTCCTTTTCCACCATTTGCTTGCTCCGCCTCGGCACCTGTCGGTGCTGTTGTTGCGGCTCTGTGGAGAGGCTGCGCCAGCCTGGGATGTCGATGGGAATGGACCGAAGGATCTAGACGACCGTCGACATTGCGACCTCGGTTGTAGCCTCTCCCCCCGACGCCCTCGGGAGTGAGAGGCTTTTTTAGTTGCCCCTTGGATGCCTTTACGTACCGATGTCCCCCCCTACGACTCGTTCTTCCTCCACACAGGCCGACGCTGCGGCGTCCCCGGATCTGGTGCAGCGAATTGGTCAGACCCCCCTCCTCCCCCTGGAGCGGCTCTCGACCGACCTGCCGAATACGGTCACGCTCGCGGCCAAAGCCGAGCACCTGAACCCCGGCGGTTCGGTGAAAGATCGACCGGCGCTCCGGATGATCCGGGAGGGCCTCCATTCTGGAACCTTCCGCCCCGGACAGACCCTGATCGACGCCACGAGCGGCAACACGGGGATCGCCTATGCCATGATCGGAGCGGCCCTGGAGCTGGAGGTACGGCTTGCCCTGCCCGCCAATGCCTCCGAGGAACGCAAGAAGGTGCTTCGAGCCTACGGGGCCGAGCTCTTGCTGACCGACCCCCTCGAAGGCACGGACGGCGCTCAGCAGCGGGTCAAGGCCCTCGTCGAGGCGCATCCCGACCGCTACTTTTACCCCGACCAGTATAACAACGACGCCAACTGGCAGGCCCACTACGACGGCACTGCCGCCGAGATTCTGCGACAGACCGACGGCCGGGTCACCCACTTCGTGACGGGCCTGGGCACCACCGGCACGTTCATGGGCGTGATCCGCGGCCTCAAAGCGCACCGCCCTCGCGTCCGAGGCGTCGCCGTGGAGCCAGCAACGGCCATGCACGGCATGGAGGGGCTGAAGCACATGGAGACGGCCCTCGTGCCCGGCATCTACCAGTCGGACGAGGTCGACACCCACCGGACCTGCACCACCGAACGCGCCTACGCCATGACCCGCCGTCTCGCCCGCGAAGAAGGGCTGCTCGTCGGTCCGTCCGCAGGCGCAAATGTCGCGATCGCCCTGGAGGTCGCCCATTCACTCGACGCGGGCACCGTGGTGACGATTCTCCCAGACACCGGGACGCGGTACCTCAGTGACGACTTTTGGGAAGAATAATGCGCATTGCGGATTCCGTATTATATCGGTGGGAGAGTCACTGCGTACCGGAGGAAGGAAGAAAT
>CAYXAD010000315.1:0-3715 GCA_964462965.1 uncultured Salinivenus sp. | reverse complement strand
CTCTCCGTGACGCCGAGATGCAGCGGATACTCCGTCTCCTCCGCCACCCGCCGGTAGGCCTGGATCATCATGTAGGGGTCGGAGTGCTTCACGGAGATGACGATGTCCTCGAAGTCGTTGCGCGCACACACTTCCACGTGGCGCATGGCACTCTCGAAGAGGGCCTCCGGCTTCGGATAGCCGTGCTTTTCGAGAATGTCCTCCTCAAGCGACCCAGAGTTCACCCCGATACGAATGGGAATGCCGGCGTCTTTGGCGGCGAGAAGCACCTCGCGCTCCCACTCGGGCTTGCCGATGTTGCCCGGATTGATGCGCACCTTGTCGATGCCGGCCTCGATGGCCTTCAGGGCATACTGATAGTTGAAGTGGATGTCGGCCACGATGGGAACGGGCGCGCCCTGCACGATGTCGGCCAGGGCGTCGGCGTCCTCCGGCCGTGGCACGGCCACGCGCACGAGGTCGGCCCCAGCCTCCGCGAGACGATCCACCTCGTCGAGGGTCGACTCCACCTCGTGCGTCTTCGTGGTCGTCATCGACTGCACCGAGATGGGAGCTTCGCCTCCGATCTGGACGTCACCGACCTGAACGGGGCGCGATTGACGACGAGGGCGTTCCATAGGACAAAACGAGTTGATGCAGAAAGGAAAAATCCAGAGGCTCCTACGAGCACGACAGGGCAAGGCTCCATCGGCCCCATGCTCTGTCGTGCAACGTCGGCGTCACGCCTCTACATTTCAACTGGGATTGACAAGCCGTCAGGGGACGGGAGCATGGAGGACGACCCAATCTCCGCTCACAACTGCTTTCTCCTCCCGAATCACACCAATTCGACCGGGAAGAGAACTCATCACTCGTGACTCACGACTGACTCGCCTCGTAGAGGATCTGTTTCTCTTCCTCGCTGAGTGACTCGTACCCCTGCTCGCTGATCTTATCGAGGATGCGGTCGACTTCCTTCGTTCGGTTGTTCGATCGGCTGGAGGTACCATCCGATGCTGTCGGCCGAGAGGAAGAGGGTTCCTTCTCGGGGGAATCGCCTCCCAGCCATCCTTCGAGCCGCTCTCGCAGACTCTGCGAAGAGGAAGAGCGACGAGATCGCGACCGCGAAGATCCGCCGCCGAAAAGAAAGCCGAGCCACGAAGGGGCTCGAAGCTCGCCGCGCTGCACCTTGGCATAGAGGAAGCCGGTGAGAGCTCCGCCCCAGTGCGCCGCCACGGCCGTGCCACTGCTCGAGAGCATCAGGATCGCGTCGATAATCAGGAACCCGACCACAATGTAAAGCAGTCGCACCACCCCAAAGAAGAGCAGTCCAATCTGCTTGTAGGGATACAGAATAGCCACCGTCATGAGCACGCCGAGGACCGACGCCGACGCTCCCACTACGGGAATGACCCCCGTCCCAGTGATGCGCGGAAAGAGCGGCTGGAGGAGCAGACACATCAGCCCCCCTCCTACACCGGCCACCAGATAGACCGTCCACATCTTCTGCGACCCGTGCATCCGCTCGAACTCCCGCCCAATCCAGAAGAGCCACAGCATGTTAAAGCCGATGTGGAGCAGCCCCCCGAGCCCACCGGCCGTGTGCATGAAGTTGTACGTGACGAGCTGCCACGGCTCAAAGAGGATGTCCGGGAAAACGGGGTGAAGCGCAAAATGGGCCTGCACAAATCGAAATCCCGCCGGCCACAGGTGCAAAAGCTGCGCGACGACGTACACCGCCACGTTGATGGTCACGATGGTGCGGAGCGCCGACGGCTGGCGGTAATACCAGGTTTTAAACTCACTCACGGCCGTTTCTTAGCTGTTCAACCCCCATTCGAAGAAGCAGATAATCCGTCATCATCCGTCCCAGAGGGGCCTATCGACGGATGCACACGTTGTACCGCATAAGTCGGGCAAGGGTTGCAACATGGGACGTCTTCCGAACGAAGATACATGGCCCGGAGGGAGAACGAGTAGTGCTGCTCTTCCTCGACGCTCTCCCTTCCATCCACACGTCCAGCCGTACATCTCGAGTCGTCACCACCGCATTGCGCGCTGTGGTTTCACGGGAAGCTTGCCCCGCCAGTATTGAATGAGAAAAAACCCGAAGAACATGCCGCCGAGGTGAGCAAAGTGGGCGACACCGGTGGCCGTGCCCGTCACTCCCGACCACAGCTCCAGCAGTCCCCAGCCAATGACGAGCCACTTGGCCTTGATCGGAAACAGAAACCAGATGTAGATGGGCTGATTGGGAAACATCATGCCGAAGGCGAGCAGTACCCCGAAGACGCCGCCCGACGCGCCCACTGTGGGAATGGGGCTATCCACGAAAAACATATGCGTGAGGGCCGCCCCGATGACGCAGAGAAAGTAAAAGATGCCGAAGCGCTGAGACCCCCATCGATTTTCGATCTGAACCCCAAACATCCAGAGGGCAAACATATTGAAGAAGAGGTGCCCGAGCCCCCCGTGGAGAAAACTATACGAGACGACCTGCCACGGCCAAAAGCCGGGCACCGCCCCACGCGAAAACAGCGTATACCCCTGTTCGGCCGTCCCCGGCGGATAGAGAGCAAGGTGGTTGAGCACCTGGGCCAGCATCGACGCGTCCGCCAACGTTTCCCCGGCCACAAACTGTGCGAGGTAAAACAATCCATTGATAATGAGCAGATTCTTGATCACCGGCGGCATCACCGAGAATTGCGTGGGCGGCCGGTACTGGGTTCGTCGGGACATGTATTGAGAGCTGCGTTCGGAAAGGGTCGGAACCGCGATGTAGAGCGGATCGGTCGTATCCTACGGGCCGTCACCTCTGTCCGTTCAAGACAGAAGGCCCGACCCTGACGTTTGTTCACCTCGATCTCGTCGTTCGTTCTCTTCCCTGTTCGGTCCTGTGGTCCTCTTTGTTTCCGACATGCATTTCGGCCGCGGCTCTGCCTCCGCAGAGCGGGCCAAGGAAGTTGCCCTCCTCGACTGCCTCGAAGCACACGCCGACGAGGTCGATCACCTCTATCTCGTGGGAGACGTGTTCGATGGATACATTGAATATCGCCATCTCGTACCCAAAGGCTTCGTCCGATTTCAGGGTCTCCTCGCACGGTGGACCGATCGGGGCATTCCGGTCACGTACCTCGTTGGCAACCACGACCCCTGGCACCGCGACTACTTTTCAAAAGAACTTGGCGTTCACCTCGCGTCCGAGCCCATCGAGGTCACGCACGACGGACGCCGCCTTCATCTTGCGCACGGCGACGCCCTGGCCTCGACCCACCGCTTCTATCCCTGGCTGCGCGCCCTGCTTCGCCATCCTGTGCCCGTCCGCCTCTATCAGACGCTCCTGCCGGCCGACCTCGGCCTCGGCCTCGCCCGATGGGTCAGTCATCACCTGCACGAAGAGGACCCCGACCCCACCGTCGTCGAGACGCTTCGCGCCCAGGCACAGGCCCTCCTTCAGCGTAATGGGCTCGATGTTGTCGTAATGGGACACAGCCACGTCCCCGCCCTTCATGCCAGCGCAAACGGCGTGTACGTAAATACGGGAAACTGGTACGAAAATCGCTCCTTCGCTCGTTTAGACGAAAAGGAATTACATTTGCTTCAGTGGAACGGGACGCATACGGTCGACATTGAATCTGTTGCTGTGTAGGGACTGCCTCTCCCGTGCCACAGTCGTTCCTCGCCGGGAAGCTCACCGCATCATTTCTTCATCTCCTTGCTGGATAATGGCTGAGTG
>CAYXAD010000314.1:0-3747 GCA_964462965.1 uncultured Salinivenus sp. | reverse complement strand
GTTCTTCTTCCACACGTTTCTTGACCTCTTCGGCCATCTCCTCCAGGAGATGCTTCTCGACCTCTGCCGTGACGTCATCGGACACTTGTGCCTCGAGCTCGCGTGCCACCTCGGTCTCGGCCGCGCCGGGCATCTGATCCGCGATCTCCTCGGCCACGGCTTCTTGCACCTCTTCCGGAACGGCTTCTTCTGCTTCTTCGGCCACAACCTCTTCGGCCTCTTCAGCGACGGCTGCCTCCGCCTCTTCGGCCACCGCCTCCTCGGCCTCGGCAGCAACCTCCTCCTGAAGAATCCGCTCGTAAATGCTCATGTTTTCCCAGACGCGAAGGATGTACCCAAACACCAGTCCGCCCTGAAACGCCGCAATGCGCGGGTCCATGCCGACAAACAGCAGATAGCCGAAGCCGATGGCGAATCCGACTCCATAAATGATGTCGATGTAAAACTGGGTCTGCCGTCCACTTAGCTGCATAGCGATCCCCATTCTGATCGTTCGAGAGTGAATGTCGCGAGGAGGCCGACGGATGCCCCCTTAACTGAGGTTGAGAAGAAGAAAGGTGAGGTAGGAGCCCACGGTGGCGAGGAACGGCACCACATTTTGCATGAGGATGACGCGGACTGTGGTTCCGGGATCGAACAGGTCCGATCGGGACGGAGCAGACTGGACCTTCGTCCCTCTGCCCGGAGCGCTCCGTCGACGCACGGGCCGGTCCGAGGCCGGTTCTCCGACCGTCGGTGCTCCCTCCTCACTGGCCAGCGCACCGACCGACACCTCGGGCGTCACCTCGCCCCGCACCGCGTCCGCCACCGAGACGGCCTGGGTCGACCGCCCCCACCCGAGACCGATGATACACACCGTCGCAATCACGACAAAGCTCGCCGGAATGCCGAGCGCCGACAGGAGGATGACGATGGTCGAGCTCAGAATGGCGACAATGATGGCGGCGGTCAGCGGCAAATCAGTGATGTCGTTCCCCAGCGTCTCCATCGTCCGTCGAGCGATGGTCAGTGCCCCCACAGCCACCGCGGCCGACCCCACGAGGATGGCGGGCGTCATCTCGATGGTGCCGCTCCCCACCAGCGGGGCAATGGCATTGGCGATGTTGCTCGTGCCGGAACTGAAGGCCATCAAACAGCCAATCCCGATCAGAACGGTCGTCCCGACAAATTCGCGCCGGCTCGTATTCGGCCCCAGGGTAGGGGTTACGAATGACCCCGTCCAGTCGAACGAAAGCAAAGGCCCTTCACTCTGCTGAATGGCGATGAAGCGATCGAGCTTCGAGTACCAGTACCGCCCAATCATCACGGCCATCCAAAACCCAATGATGGGAGAAAGAATCCACCAGGCCAGAATCTCACCGATAATAGCGAGATTGAGCTCCCCCGTCGCGAGCCCGAGTCCTGCAATCGCGCCGACGGCCGTCATGGAGGTCGACGAGGGTGCCCCGGAGAGGTTGCCGATGAGCAAGGCCCCGCCGATAAAAAACAGGACGATGATGCTGGCCTCCAGGGTGAAGAGGGACGAATCGTGAATCAGATCCTGGCCGAGCGTGTCGACGACGCGCCGACCGATGGTGATCGCCCCGAGAAAAAATCCGAGGGACATCAACACTCCGGCTGCGACCTTAGAGAGGGCATCTGCCCCGATGGCTGGACCGAACGCCGGTCCGGTTGTGGCCCCGCCAATGTTGTACGCCACGAAGCAAGCAATCAGGACCCCCCCAATGAACAGTGGATCGGCCATGAGTACGCCTCAGGAGCGAGAATTAGTCCCGTCTGCAAAGTATAAGTACGGCAGTCTGAGACGTGAGGTCCATCCCGGAGGGGGCGTTCTGAGTGGTCTTCCGCCTCAAATTCCTCTATACCTCAAATGCCTGTTCAGGGCACATTCACGAAGAGGCGACAGGGAAATAGAGCCGTAGCAGTGGCCTGTAGTGTCGGAGAGGGGAATCCTGTTTGCCTTTGGTCTTTGACCTCGCGCTCGGGCAGAGCTGAACGCCCATGCCCTTCCACCTCCCACCCTCCTCAGTCCCCTATTTCGCCAGAGAGGAGACATCGAGGGGCCTTCGATTTTTAATAAATGCGACATGATGGAGCCGTATGGCCTGCCTCTCAAGTCACGAAGACGTTCTCAACGGCGAGGGAAGACCCCACATCCACTCACAACTCGTCCCCTCATGACTCGTGGCTCGTCCACTCGTGACGGAGGCAGAAGCGAGTGGTGGGGGTACGTCGTGGCGAATTCCCCTCATCAGGCTCCCGAGAAAAGAGCGGTTTAGTCTTCCTCCGCCGTGTGCTCCTTCGTGGAGGAAAACGTGATGCGGGGCCACTCGTCCATGGTCCGCTCCAGCCGAAACTCGCTGAGCGCGAGATAGGCAAGATCGCCGTCGGCATCGCGAAAGAGGTTGTCCATGTTCTCCGCTTCAAACTCCTCCATGTCCTCTGCGGGCCCGTGCACCCAGCGACAGCTCGTATAGGGAACCCCCGTGAGGTGCGCGTCTACGTTGTATTCGTCGTCGAGGCGATCGAGGGTGACGTCGAACTGCAGCTCCCCGACGGCGCCGAGGATGTAGTCGTTGCCGCGCAAGGGACGGAAGGCCTGAATGGCTCCCTCCTCGCTGAGCTGTGTGAGGCCCTTGCCGAGGTGCTTGGCCCGAAACGGATCGTCGAGGCGCACCTTGCGAAAGTGCTCCGGTGCAAAGCTCGGCACCCCGGTAAAGTGCAGGGGCTCCTTCTCCGAAAAGCTGTCCCCGATCTTGATCCGCCCGTGGCTCATGACGCCGATGATGTCGCCCGGATAGGCCGTGTTCACCCCCTCCCGGTCCTGCGCCATAAACGTCGTGGCGTTGTTGAGGCGAAGCTCCTCCCCCGTGCGGTGGTGAATAACCGTCATTCCCTTTTCGAAGCGGCCCGAGCACACGCGCACGAACGCCATCCGGTCGTGATGCTTTGGATCCATGTTCGCCTGGATCTTGAACGCGACCCCCGTAAATGACTCCTCGTAGGGCGACACCGTTCGGGTCACCGTGGGACGGGGCTGTGGGGGCGGGGCAATTTCGACAAACGTGTCGAGCATGTCGCCCACCCCGAAGTTGCTCAGCGCACTCCCGAAGAAGACCGGCGTCTGCTTGCCGGACAGATAGGCTTCGAGGTCGAGCTCATTGCCGGCCTCCCGCACGAGCTCGACGTCAAACCGGAGGTCTTCGGCCTGGTCGTCGAGTACCTCATCCAGCTGTGGATCGTCGAGGTCCTCAATCGGCAGGCGCTCGTGCTCCCCCTCCATGTCTGCGTGGGAAAAGAGATGCAGCTCGTCGCGGTAGAGGTTGTAGGTGCCCCGAAACCGTTCTCCCATGCCAATGGGCCACGAAAGCGGCACCGTTTCCAGCTCGAGAGTCTGCTCGATGTCGTCTAAAATCTCGAGCGGAGGCAGGCCGTACCGGTCCATTTTGTTGACGAACGTGATGATGGGCGTGTCGCGCATGCGGCACACCTCCATCAGCTTGCGCGTCTGCTGCTCGACGCCGTTGGCATTGTCGAGCACCATGATGACGCTGTCGACGGCCGTGAGCACCCGGTACGTGTCCTCCGAGAAGTCGCGGTGGCCGGGCGTGTCGAGCAGATTGAGCTCGTAGCCTCTGTACGGAAACTGCATGACCGACGAGGTGACGCTGATGCCCCGCTCCTGCTCCATGGTCATCCAGTCGCTCATGGCGAAGCGGTCGGCCTTTCGGGCCTTGATCTCGCCCG
>CAYXAD010000313.1:0-3752 GCA_964462965.1 uncultured Salinivenus sp. | reverse complement strand
TTTGTCGAATGTGGAATGAGGAATGTGGAGTGTGGAATTTTCTTTTTAAACTGCGGCTCACCATTCCAAATTCCACAATTCGCATTCCCAATTCGCAATTGCCATGGTAGCTTTGGTTCAGCGCGTCTCTGAAGCGTCCGTCGACATCGACGGCGAGACTGTAGGCTCCATTGGGGAAGGCCTCCTCATTTTGCTCGGCGTGCACGAAGACGACACCGACGCCGAAAGTGAATGGTGCGCATCAAAGTGTGCTCACCTTCGCGTTTTCCCCGACGAGGACGGACGCATGGACGAGTCGCTGCTCGACATTGAGGGGGAGGCCCTCGTCGTGCCTCAGTTTACCCTCTACGGAGACACCAGCAAAGGGAACCGTCCCTCGTTTACTGAAGCTGCTCCCCCCGACCAGGCCGAAGAGCTGTACGAACACTTCGTCGGGGAACTCGAGCACCACTTGGACCGCGAAGTCCCCACGGGGGAATTCGGCGCCCTGATGGACGTGCACCTCACCAACGACGGTCCGGTGACGCTGTGGGTGGAGCGTCGGGCGAACGATTGACCCAGGTGTGGAAGTGTGGAGGTATGGAAGTTTGGATGTGGTTCCCTCCAAACATCCAGCCGTCCATACTTCCAGGCTTCCTAACGTGCAAAGGGCGGATTGCGGGTCTGCAAACTGGACGGCAGCTGCGATTCGCCAGTGAGGTATCGGTCGATCTGCCGCGCTGCATCCCGCCCCTCACCAATCGCCCACACCACGAGAGACGCTCCCATCCGGGCATCGCCCGCGGCAAAGATGCCGTCGACGTCGGTCATCAGGCGATCGTCCGTGGCAAAGGTCCCGTCCTCGTCACGCTCGACGCCGAGCGAAGCAAAGGGGTTGCTCTCGGGGCCGGTGAAGCCAATGGCCACGAGCACGAGATCGGCCGGGATGCGAAGGTCCGGATCGAGAACCGTCTTGTCCGCACGCCGTCCGTTTTCGTAGGTCCACTCCACCCGATCGGCTCGAAGCTCGCCGACGTGTCCATCCCCGTCGAGGTCGACGAGCTCATTCGTGTCGACGGCAAACTCTTCCCGACCGCCTTCTTCCTGCGCATACGTCTTGCGGTAGGTCTGGGGCGCCTCGGGCCACGGGTTATTGTCTGGCCGCTCGGTCGGGGGCTTCTGATTGATCCCAATCTGCACGACCTGTTCAGCCCCCTGGCGATGGGCCGTGGCGACACAGTCGGCGCCGGTGTCGCCCCCTCCCAGGACGACGACGTTCTTGTTTTTGGCCGTTACCCCATCGGTCACCACCTTCCCACGCTGGCGTCGGTTCTCCTGGGGCAGGTAGTCCATCGCGTCCATTACCCCGTCGAGGTCGCAGCCGGGCACCGGAAGCTCGCGGTGCTGTTGAGCCCCGAGAGCAAGACAGGTGGCGTCGTACTCGGCGTGGATTTGATCCGGAGCGAGATTCGGTCCCACCTCGGTGTTGGTCTCGAATGCAATGCCCTCCGCTCGCAGCTGGTGAACTCGGCGTTCGACACGGTGCTTGGCAAATTTGAAGTCCGGGATGCCGTACGTCATCAGACCTCCGACGGCGTCGTCGCGCTCGTAGACTGTGACGCGGTGCCCGGCCCGGTTGAGCTGTTGGGCCGCGGCGAGGCCGGCCGGCCCACTCCCAATCACTGCTACGCGAAAACCCGTTCGGTCGGCGGGGGGCTCGGGCTGGATCCAGCCCTCCTCCCACCCTCGATCGACGATGGCCCGCTCGATACTCTTGATCGTGACGGGGTCGTCGTTGTACGCCAGTACACACGAATCCTCGCACGGAGCCGGACAGGTGTAGCCCGTAAACTCCGGAAAGTTGTTTGTCGCGTGGAGCTGCTCAAGGGCTGCTTTCCAGTCGCTGCGATGAACGAGGTCATTCCACTCCGGAATCCGATTGCCGATGGGGCAGCCGCTCATACACGTCGGCACGCCACAGTCCACACATCGCTCTCCCTGATCCTGTAGGTCCGTGGCCTCCCACGAAGGATCCCAGATTTCGTCGTAATCAGAAGTACGCGTGTCCGGAGGACGCTTGCCAATTGATTTACGGCGGTGCTTCAGGTAGCCATCCGGGTGATGTTCTCGTGGCATAAAAACCGAAACGTCAGGGAGCAAAGAACAACGATGCGAGCCCGAGGGGAACAGTGCTCGCCTGAATTAGGCAGCAACGGGCGTAGACTCCGAGGGAGCAGGTGGAACCGAGGGACGGATGTCCTCTCCCCTCTGTAGAGCTTTGTTCACCTGCAGGGCATATGCATCCGGCATGACCTTTTGAAAACAGTCGACGGATCGAGGCCATTCGGTAAGGATTCGCGCCGCCTTCCGACTGCCGGTGCGGTGATGATGCCGCTCGATGAGGCGGCGGACGAGGCGTCGATCTCGCTCCTGCTCGAGCGGCTCAACGTGAACCATGCCGGGATTCACCTTTTGCTCGAAGGAGCTATCCTCGTCGAGGACGAAGGCTTCCCCCCCGCTCATTCCGGCTCCAAAGTTGCGGCCGGTGCTGCCCAAGACGACGACCACACCGCCCGTCATGTACTCGCAGCCATGGTCCCCCACACCCTCTACGACGGCCAGCACGCCCGAATTGCGGACGGCAAATCGTTCTCCGGCCATGCCATTGATGTACGCCTCTCCTCGCGTGGCTCCATAAAGCGCGACGTTTCCGATGATAATATTTTCATCGGCCTCGTAGGCAGCGGTCTCGGGGGTCCGAACGGCAAGAATGCCCCCGGACAGCCCTTTGCCCACGTAATCGTTGGCTTCCCCATCGAGAGTGATTGTAATGCCGTTGGCGAGAAAGGCACCGAGACTTTGCCCCGCAACACCGCTCAAGGAAATTTGAATGGTGTCGTCGGGAAGCCCCTCCGTGCCGTATCGGTGGGCAACGGTCCCGCTCAGCATGGCCCCCACCGTCCGGTCCTGGTTGTGCACCGGATGGTCGATGCGTACGGGCTCTCGATCGCGAATGGCCGGACGCGCCCGCTTAATCAATGTATGATCGAGGGTCTCTTCGACGGCGTGGTTCTGCTCCATCGTCTTCCGCGGATCGTCGTCACTGTCGGGCTGCCACAGGATGGGGGATAGATCGAGCCCCTTGGCCCGATCGGGGCGGTCGTCGGCCTGCTGAAGCTTGTCGGAGCGACCGACCATCTCGTCCACCGTGCGGAAGCCGAGAGACGCCATAATCTCCCGCAGGTCCTCGGCGACGAAATACATGTAGTTGATCACGTGCTCGGGCTGCCCCACAAACTTCTTCCGCAGCTCCGGGTCCTGGGTTGCGATCCCGACCGAGCAGGTGTTGCAGTGACACTTGCGAAGCATGATGCAGCCCAGGCACACCAGCGGAGCCGTCCCAAATCCAAACGCCTCGGCGCCCAGCAGCGCGGCGACGGCCACGTCCCGGCCCGTCTTCAGCCCCCCGTCCACCCGGAGCCGCACTCGCGAGCGGAGCTCATTTTCGAGCAGTACCTGCTGCGCCTCGGCCAGGCCCATCTCCCACGGAAGGCCGGCCGATTTGATGGAGGTCTTCGGCGACGCTCCCGTCCCTCCCGACTGCCCGCTGATGAGGATGGCGTCGGCCTTCGCCTTCGACACACCGGCGGCCACAATGCCGATCCCCGCCTCCGAGACCAGCTTCACGTGCACACCGGCGTCCGGATTGGCGGTCTTGAGGTCGTGGATGAGCTGAGCCAGATCCTCGATCGAGTAGATGTCGTGGTGCGGCG
>CAYXAD010000312.1:0-3767 GCA_964462965.1 uncultured Salinivenus sp. | reverse complement strand
TCGGAATGCCCCAGTAGACCTCCGTCTGCGTCTTTCCGTCGTCGGTCAGGAAGCGTGCCGTCCGAACGGCCACGGGGAGGTGGGCCGCCCCATCGAGCAAGGTCGTGTGCTGACGCGGCATTGCCTCTTTGCGACGCCGGGTGGCAACGGCATCTTCCC
This sequence comes from uncultured Salinivenus sp., assembly GCA_964462965.1. GTDB lineage: Bacteria > Bacteroidota > Rhodothermia > Rhodothermales > Salinibacteraceae > Salinibacter. Next base: position 3,608 of record CAYXAD010000312.1, on the reverse strand, counting down.
GCTCGGCCCTCGAAACCATCCGAGGGACGAACTGGCTGGGAAAGTCAATCCCCAGCATCGGGTTTGCGTAGACGTATCGCGTCTGTCCAATGCCCGCTCCTACTTTTACCTGTTGCTCTCCCCCTCCGGATTGAGGCTCCCCGCCCATCCTCTCGGCAATCCGCGCCTCCGTCGCCTTTATTTCTTGCAAGTCCGCGTAGTTGGCAATCTCGGAGTACCGACCGCTGTAATCGATGTGGTAGAGGGCCAGCTCGCGATAAATGGCCTCCATGGCCATGAGCGCCGAGTAGGCAATGTTGAGCCCCCGTTCCGTATCGCCCCGCCGCATCGTCAGATGGTTGGGAATCAGGTCGTTGGCCTCCGTGATCTGGTAACAGCCCGACGTTCCGTCCTCGGCAAACAGGTAGTAGCCGGATTCGTCGATTTGGGGGTACAGCCAGATCTCGCTCTGTGGAAAGTCGGACATCGAGACGTGAACGCCAAAGCGAAACACCTCCCGGAAGAACTCCCCATTCTCGTAGTCGATCTCACGTTGCTTATAGGGCTCCCCGAACCGAAGATGGATGATGCCGCGCTCATCCAACGCACTCGTCCGGTCCGAGCATTCGTACTCCTGCTGAACGTGGACGAGGCGGCCCAGATGTTCTTCCAGACGCTCGTTTTCTTCAGTGTCTACAAGAGGGTCGAGGCCTCGCCACCACTCCTGCAGGGCCGTACCGGCCTCTGTCCGAAATGTCCACTCGGAGGCATCGGTGGAGCGGTCTTCTTCGACGACCCGAGCGAACACGTCATCCGGCATCAGCGGGGCGATCTGGGCGACGCGACGCCGAAAGAGGGACCTCAGGTCCGACGACGTGTCGGGGGTCACGCGGCTGAGAAGCGTCTGATAGACGTCGACGGCATGAAGGCGCTCGCCGCGTAGCTGTTCGGGCGTAAGGTTTTGGAGATAAGCATCCGCAAGACGTATATCGAATCGGTCCTCGGCCCGGAGGGCGTGCATGCCGCTTCGCCAGGTGGACCGAGCCGCCGCCGGGTCTTCGCTGCGCATGTGAGCCTCCCCCAGCCAGTACGCCGCCGCTCCCTGCTCCGACACGAGAAGACTCGAATCAGCTTCCACGGCGTCCCGAAGCAGAGAAGTTGCCTCTTCCACTTGATCGGACTGGAGCAGTTGAATGCCCGCTTTCGCCTGCATTGCAGGAGAGGGCTCCTGAATCTGTGACGGCTCATACTGCGCCTGTACTCCGGACACGCCTGCAAGAAATGCGACGACAACCCACAGAACGACGAGCCGTCCGTGGACGAAGAGGGAAGCCGCATCTGAGACGCTATGGGAACGTGTTTTTTGCCTCATGCCCTTTTCTCCTCCGCTTGTGTGCGTCCCTCGTCGACCTGCAAACGCCCGGATGTTAGTGGATGTTCACCCCTCCTTAATGTTTCCACCTTTTCCGCCTCCGGACGACAATCGTATCCGCATCCTGAGCAGGTTAGCAACATACGGTTGCAAAAGGGATCTTTCCACGTGCCTTCCAACGGACTCGCCCTGCCATCCTGGCTCGACCTCTCCGCTCTCTGTTGCGCCCCTACAGCATCCGGATTACATTGACGTCCCACGTGCCTCCGCCCCCCCTGCCCGCTCACTTTACGGCCCCTGTTCTCGTGGCGACCCTTGCCTCCCGCTTCCGAACCGCGACGCCCATCGAGCGCTGGTCGCTTGCCAACGCCGTGGGCCTGCTTGTGGCAACCGGGAGCGCCCTGTGGATCGGAGCCCTCTGGCCACTCCTGGTCGGGGGGATCGGCTTTCTGGCGATTCTGGTCGTCGTCATGCGGGACCGGTGGACACCGCAAGGGCACTTCGGAAGCGCCAACGGCGTGACCGCTCTTCGGGTGGGGCTTCTGGCCGGGCTCCCGGCGGCTGCGTCTCAGGGGCCCCTTTGGCTTCTCCCGCTTAGCCTTCTCATTCTCGCCGCCGACGGTCTCGACGGATGGCTCGCCCGGCGGCGCACCCTCACCTCCGAGTTCGGGGTGTTCTTCGACAAGGAGGCAGATTCTTTCTTTCTCTTGCTTCTGTGCGGGATTGCCGTGTTCGAAGGACGGCTGCCAGCGTGGATTTTGGGCGCGGGCCTGCTGCGCTACGGGTTCGTCCTCGTTCTCTTCCTCGTCCCCTCGCCGAAAACGACGGAATCGCGCTCGACAGTCGGCCGCTTCGCATACGGATTGATGGTCGGCGCCCTCCTCACGGCTTTTCTCCCGTATCCCGCCGTGTATCGTCCACTCGTCCTGCTTGCCACCGGGGTTCTGCTGTTCTCGTTTGCGCAGTCGCTCTGGAGGATCGTTCCAAAACGGCAGGCGTTGGGGGAATCGTAGTTTTCCCGATGCGAGCCGCACCGCTCCTCCACCACCGGCTTTTTCTGTGCGATGCCCTCGGACTGGACCACGTCTCTTGCAGTCTCCGGTCGAACGGTCGGCCGCTTCGGGATTGCCTGCGCGGTCCTTAGCCTGCTGCCGTTCCTTCCGGCGCTCGTCTCGCCCCTTCCCCGCAGTCCCTACTTTCCTCTCTGCATCGAAGCGCTCGTCCTCATCACTGCCGTCGTCTATGCAGGCGGCACGAAGTGGGACCGACCGGTCCGAATCGGAGCGGGCCTCGGACTCGGGATGCTCCTTCTCTACGAGTTGTACGACGCCGCGGTGTTCACGTCCTTCCGGCGGAGCGGCATCCTCTACGAAGACCTTCAGTTCGTCGAAAACCTGGCCTATCTCGCCTTCGACCTTCAGTCGTGGCGCGTAGGCGGTGGCCTTCTCCTCGCCCTCGGGACGCTCGGCGGCCTCGCCTGGCTCGTGCCTCGCTGCCTGCGGACGGTGACGCACACGGGACGGTACGGCGGCTGCCGGATGGTTCTCGTGGTCGTCCACCTCGTGGCCTGGCCGCTCGTGGGCGCCGTGGGACCGGCCCTGGAGTGGGGCACGGAAAATCTCACCTACCAAACCTCGAATGAGCGGACCCGCGTGCGAACCGTAACCACCAAGGTCGCGGCCAACGCGAAGGCCTCGCTGCGCCTGGAGACCATGCTCGACTCGTTGCAGACGGCCCCCGTCGATTCGACCTACGCCGCCTACGATACGCTTTCTCTCTCCCGGCGCCCCTCGGTGTACTTCTTCATGGTCGAGTCCTATGGCTCGGTTCTCGCGTCGCATCCGGCCCTGCGCGCTCCCTATCGCCGGCTGATGGCCCGGTCCGACTCGATACTCGCCGAGGCGGGCTGGCACATGGCCTCGGCCCGGTCCGAAGCTCCAGTACAGGGCGGCCGGTCCTGGCTCGCCGTGGCTTCTCTTCTTACGGGCACCCGCGTCGGCCACCAGCTGCTCTTCGACCAGTTTCAGGCACGGCCGGGCGAGGCGCCCCACCTCGTTCGGTTCCTCAACCGGCAGGGCTACCGAACCGTCCTGCTTCAGCCCTTTACCCACGAGCGACCCGGCCTTCCGGCCCCCAACACGTATGACTTCGACACCACCATCTACCGGAACGACCTGAACTATCAGGGCCCCTCGTATGGGCTGGCCCACGCCCCCGACCAGTACAGTCTCCACTTCACCCACGACACGCACCTCTC
>CAYXAD010000311.1:0-3783 GCA_964462965.1 uncultured Salinivenus sp. | reverse complement strand
GTACTTCTTCGGCGCATCCGCCAGGCCTTGCTGGAAGAACGAACCATCGAGGTGACCATGGCTGAGTCGGACGACGCCTCCGAGGCCTGCACGCTCGATCCGTATGGCCTCGTGCGTCAGGGTGCAACGTGGCACATCATTGGCTACGCCCACGATCAGGAGCGCATTGTCCACACACAGCTCCGGGACCTAACCGCCCTGGAGTTGACCGAAATGACCTTTGAGCGGCCCGCGAGCTACCAAACGCCGCCCGACGGACCGGAGGCTGTGCCCGATCGGCGCGTTCGAGTGGTATTTGCCGCCGACGTGACTCCTTCGGTGCAGGTGGCCCCTTCGCTGTATGTCGCAGATCGGGAATATCTGTCTGACGGACGTCTCCTGCTTTCGCTCCGAGTCTACAACGAGCTCGAGGTCCTGCCCTGGCTCCTCAGTTGGGGCGCTCACGTACAGGTTCTCGAGCCTCGCGCCCTGCGCCGCAGACTTGCCTCCGAGGCTCGCACCATTGCCAATCAATACGAGGAAGCTCCCACCCTGATCGACTAACTTTCACCCTTTTTTCAACTTCCGGAGAGCGTCCTGTCCCCGTCCGCCCCGATCACCGCACCCGAACCATCTTCTCGACGGTCCGAAACGATCCCGCTTCCAGTCGAACGAAATACATGCCGCTGCCCACCCGTTCGTCCCACGTGAGGGTGTGATAGCCAGGCTCCATCGTCTCTCCATCTCGGATCTGCGCCACTTTCTGACCGAGAATGTTATAGACAGCGATGGAGACGCTCTCCTCTGTGGGAAGACCGAATCGGACTGCAACTGGGCCGCTCGACGGATTGGGAGAGGGGGGCTCGAGCACATATTCTTGCGGAACGGCATCGTGAGCGTCCAGGGTCGACTGTATGTAGGCCTCCGTCCCCACGAGAAGCCGAAGGGTTCGCTCAGCGTTGTCTCCCAAAAAATCAAGACGAGCCTGGGCTCTCTTTCGCAAGTTCCACTGCGTCTTCGTTTTCGAATCGAGCAGCCACACCTTAAACCGTGGTGGCACCTGTTCGACCCCATCTACGGTGAGTTGAACGGGACCCGCTGCGTCGGCCTTCACGGTGAGGGGCCAGGTCGCACCGTCTGTGAGCTCCGGGCGAACATCGGCACTTAGACCCAGATCATTCGACGCCCCCTGGGGAGCATCAAACGCCACTTTGAGACCTCCGAAGAGAGCCGGCGGCTCCGCCCAGTCCTTGGCGTCCCATTTGTTGCTGGCGTCAGGATGCACGGCCGCCACATTGTCGGTATCTCTTCCGTTGGAATTTGTCGCGTGCACACGGAGGCGCCAGGGGTACTGTGATGATTGTCGCAAGCTCTTCTGCTGCGTCGCCTCACTGTCGGAAATAGGAGGCTCTACGGTTAACGTCGTCGCTTCTTCGACGTAGACCGCGTAGCCCTCAAATGGCTGCATCACCTGAACGGGATCGTCAGGGGTGTTGTACCCCTCCGAGTCGTACCGTCGTAGCACAACGGAAGACCCGCCGTCGGTATGGACATTGGCAATCGGGACTGGCATGGTGAAGGGAGTGCCCACAAAATTCCATCCCTGTTGCAAGTCGATATCAATCGGATCGTCCAGAGCCTGCACCGTCCCCGCGCCACTATCTATTACGTCGACATCGTCGCGAACAATCAGCCAAAAAGCCTTTCCCAGTTCAAAGTCTCCGGTCCGCGGAAACTCAGAAACTCGGGAGTTAATCGGCTCAAACAATCTTGCTTCCGACGGTTCGTAGGCGCTGGCGCTCGACAGCGACGGAATGTCATCCCCCAGGACAGATTCGGGACTCGGCTCCTCCGGAACGATGGGCATCGAACGAAGTCGATAGGCCGACTGCGTCGTCCCGCCGGACTGTCCGTCGGACTTCTGAACGCCGGGATCTTCCAGAGAAACCGGCAGCGAGTACACACCTGACCTCGGAGCCCGAGCCGTGGTCCCCTCTGCATCAGAAGCGACGAAATAGTACGTGAAGCCGGTTTCCCCAATGACCGTCCCGGGAATCGTTGCGGTGAAATCATTCCCATCGGCCGTCATCGACACCTCCGTCGCAGCCGTGTCCTGTCCGCTCCGGTAGTACATCGTGGCCTCCTCAAGGGATGCCTCGTTTGTCACGATACGTGCCGTGACAGTGTGGTCTTGTCCGGCTTCGACCGCTCCCCCCTCTGCCGAAGGCTCGTGGATGACGAGAATGGCCAGGCGCCCAGCGAGTGGAGAGGGCACCCCACTGTACAGCACATATCGATCGGATTGAACCGTTCCTACAGGACTGGGACCTCCTATTGACGAAGTGATCCGAAGACGATCAGAGGTGACGGTCCCGCCCCCTCCATTTAACGTGGCCTCCTCTACTGTGTAGGTCTGTGCGGCAGCGGGCCCACTTCCCATAAAGATCAACATGACACCCGCGAATACACCTAACAAGAGGAGGCGGCATCCCCAGACGCCGGAAGCGGTGTCAGTACTCGCAGATCGTAGAAAAAAGAGAGAGCGTCGCATGGATTATAATCTCTCTGAGGAAGCGATGTATACGTTCAGCTCCACCCGTTGCCTCATTTTGTGTCAGCACCTGCAGTATCATCGTTTCCCGTCGATTGCACGAGTGCCTCGACCTTGTTGAGTCGCTCGCTCAGAGCATCGAGCCGGTCCTGCTGGGCCTTCAGCCGCTGCTGCTGTCCTTCGATGGTATCCTGCGCGGCCTCGATCGTCTGCTGCTGCGCCTTCAGAGCTTCGACGAGTACCCCCACGAGCGGTGCATATCGAACGCCGCGGGGCGTCGTCCCGTCATCCTCATACGTCACGAGCTCTGGCAGCACCTGCTCCACCTCTTCGGCAATGAGCCCCACGTCGGGCTCCCCATCCTCCTTCCAGGAAAACCGAACCCCGCGGAGACGCTCGACGAGGCGATCAGCCGACTGAATCGTCTCGATGTCTTCCTTGAATCGACGGGAGGATGGGGAGCTATCATCTCCAGCCTCCTCGCTCCATGTCATGTTACCATCGTCATAGGTGAGTACATCTCCGTTCGAGGGAGCTCCGGCACTGAGATCCACGGCCTGGATGCTCCCATCTGCAATTTCGACACTCCCAACAGCTTCATCGGCAATGGCAACCCGATTAACTGCTCCATTCGCCAATTCCTCCTCGGTCACCGCCCCTTCTGCTAGTGCATCGGTGCCCACTGCGTCATCCTCGATCTGCGCGGTTCCTACCCCATCATCGGCAATGCGAAGTTCGTCGCCCTGGCTCCCGTCGCCCTCAATCGTATTGCCGTCAGTCACCACAGTGGAGGATCCCCCACTTGATTCGACGTCCGTCCATGACAGGCTGCTTCCGTCGTAGCTGAGCACCTGGCCCGCAGAGGCACCGCTCGACGTGCTCAGGGCCGGCTCTGTCACCGCCCCATCAGAAAGATTCTCGCTTCTTACGGCTCCCTCTGCAAGCTGAGCAGCACCAATCCCTCCGTTGGCGACGTCCAGAGTGACGGATCCGCTCGTGCCTCCTCCTGAAAGCCCGGTGCCGGCTGCAACCTCCGTGATGTCTCCCCCTCCGGACTCGACATCCGTCCACGTGAGACTGTCGCCATTGTAGCTGAGAACTTGACCTTCCGAGGCTCCGCCCGCCGTACTCAAATTTGGCTCGGCCACGGCCCCGCCCGCGTGCGGCTCGGGCGCCGTGGCGCGGCTGAGCGCAGCGCGCGGTGCTGGGCGGGTCAGGTAGCCGGCGGGCGGGGGGCCGGGGGGCGCGGGGGG
>CAYXAD010000310.1:0-3795 GCA_964462965.1 uncultured Salinivenus sp. | reverse complement strand
GTATCGGGGTAGGCGAGGGGCCGTCCCGATTCCGTCTGCTGGGTCCACACGCCTCGGGCGACGTACTCGAGGTTGACCTGGTGGCAGATGCCGCTCGCCGGGGGGACGACGCTGAAGTCGTCGAACGCCTGCTGGCCCCACCGCAAAAACTCGTACCGCTCCTGGTTCCGCCGAAACTCGATCTCGCTGTTGAGCTTCACGGCGTCGGGCAACCCGTAGTGATCGACCTGCACCGAGTGGTCGATGATCAGGTGAACGGGCACCTGCGGATTGATGCTCTCCGGGTCGCCCCCGAGACGCTCCATGGCCGACCGAAGGGCCGCCAGATCGACGACCGCCGGGACGCCGGTAAAGTCCTGCAGCAGGACCCGCGAGGGCATGAACGGTACGTCTGCCTCGGCTGGGGCGGACGGGTCGTAGTTTGCCAACGTACGGACATCGTCCACGGTCACGGCCTTGCCGTCGCACCGGCGGAGGGCGCCCTCGAGAAGGATGCGTATCGAGCGAGGAAGGCGACCGAGATCGACGTCTTCCTTCTCGGCGACGTCAGAGAGGCGATACAGGTAGGCAGGGCCAGCGCCCGTGTCGAACGTATCGAGGGCGTCGAAGGGATCGGGGGAGAGAGCAGCAGCGTCGGTCATAGCGGAAGGCGATCTGCTGAAAAGAAGAGTTCAATCTCCTAAACGAATCTTTTGCGACGAGGCTCCGCGAAAATTCTGAGGAGAGATCGTCGAGGAGGGCGCCTCATCTCCACCAACGGGACGAGGGGGAAAGGGGCAGCGTTGGAGATCCGGGAAGTAAAAGATCGGCGTCAAAGAAAAAAGGACCGACCGACGCAGAACGATCGTCGATCGGTCCTCTGGTTCCAAAGAAGAGGGCAGGTCAGTTTTCTACCCGCAGCGTGCCCTGCATTGTCGCCCAGTGGCCGGGGTACGTGCAGAGGTAGGTGTACTCGCCGGGACGCTCGGGCGCCGTAAACGTGATCTCGACGGTTTCGCCGGGATCAGCGACGGGCGTGTAGGCCAGGATGGCGTCGTGATCGGGCACGTAATCGTTGGCTGCGCCGGCCTGCATGCCCGCTTCCCCAACCTCCCGGACTACGCTTTCGTCAGCGGTCTCGAGGAGGACCACATTGTGCTTCATGGCCGGGCTGGAGGCTGTGTTTTTGAACACGAGCCGGACCTCCTGTCCCGGTTGTACAGTGATCTCGGTCGTGGCATACACTATCTGGTTGCCCTCCGGCTCGATCACGATTTCCGTGGGCGGAGCCTGCGAGAGGATTGCCAGAGGTGCAGTGTCCGAGGACGCGGAGGAACTGCCCAGTGCCGACGTAGCGCCGACGAGTGCAAGTAGGAGAACGGCAGTGCCGATATGTTTGAGGCTACGCAATAACATAGCAGTCGGGGGGTCAGTGTTCGAAATAGCGAAGTCTCGAAATCAGGGGGCAGATCAGGCCACCGGCTCCGGATTGTAAATCTCGGGTCGGGCCGGGCCCTCGACTACGATCTCGCCGAGGAAACCTTTGTGCACCACTCGGGAGAGTGCGTGGTCGACGAGCTTGACCGTTTGGGGCACGGGAAACTTCATCTCGAAGATGCCACAGCTTCCCGGGGCAACCGAGAGCGTCTGAGCGTTCCGGTCGGGCCTGCTTTCGATCGCGCCTTCCCGCCAGGCCTCGGTCCACACGTTTCCGATGGGGTGGAAGCTGCTGGTGAGGTTGGGCCCGCCGTTGACGAAGAAGATCCGGGCCGTTTCGTCCACCTGTGCCGTCATGGCCCCGAATCCGCTTTCGGTGAGGGCGTGCTTCTGGCCGTTGAGCAGGACGTAGGTCGGATCCTCTCGTCGGGCAGCTTCGAAGTCAAAGTTATGGGTGCCCGCTTCCCCGGCGGGTCGGTCGGTGTAGACTTCGTGCTGGCCGAGATAAAATTCTCGGTCCACCGGCGGCAGGCCGTCCTCGGGTTCAACCAGAATGAGGCCAAACATGCCGGACGAGATGTGGTAGTCCATGTTCGGCACGGCGCAGTGATAGATGAACGCTCCGGGATATTCGGCTCGGAACGTGATCGTCTTCGACTGTCCCGGGGCCGCCATTGTCGCGTCTGCGCCGCCTCCGGTGCCGTAGACGGCATGAAAGTCAATGTTGTGGGGCTTCATGCTCTCCGGCAGGTTCTTCAGTGAAAAGCGAATGGTGTCGCCCTGACGGACCCGGATCATGGGCCCGGGAACCTGGCCGTCGAAGGTCATGAAGCTGAAAGCGACGTCCGGCTCGATCTCGGCGGTCACTTCCTCGGCCGCCAGCGTCACCTCGTGGGTTCGAGGTGCATTCCAGTCCACCGGGGGAGGAAGATCCGTCGGGTCGGCGGCCACCTGCGGCGCCGGGGCACGGGCCAAAGACGACGAGGCGAGTTCATGCGTGTCGGTTTCGTGGGCCTCTGCGTCGAGAACCGACAGGCCGGGTGCACTAATGAGGCCGCCAGCGGCCGCGGCGGTCCCAAGGCCTTTCAGGAACGAACGACGAGAGGAGGAGGTCGGCTTCGTTGGGGCTCGTTCATCAGTCATGGGTCTATAGAGGGTCGGTGAGTGAGGGATGGGAGCCGAAATGTCTTCCCCGACTCGGCACTCGCTTAAAAACAGAGGGGAGGACACGGGTCCGGTTTTATATGTTAAATTAGGTGAATAGCGTTTTTATTATCCGAGAAGTCCACAACTGACTGAGTTGACCCCCGAACCCGGCGTGGGAATGTGCTTTCATACAAGAGTGGCTCACGAAGGGCCTCCTCCTTTTCGTCGTTTTCCGTCATCACCGGAGACTCCATCCATGCCCACTGAAGCTCGCTGGCTCATCCGGACGGCCCTCCTGTACTTGGTGCTGGCCCTCGCTCTGGGGATCGTTCGAGCCGGACAAGCGGCGGGCCTCGTGCCGGGGGAGAGTGCGACGCTCTGGCTCCCTCAGCTACATTTCTTCACCGTGGGCTGGATCACACAGCTCATCTTTGGGGTGGCCTTCTGGCTCTTTCCTCGCCCGCGGCAAGACTCCAAGCAGACTCCTGCGTGGCTCATTTGGGGCGCCTACGGAACGCTCAATGGGGGGCTCCTCGTCCGTGGGATCGTCGAGCCCGGATGGACCTCCGGAGCAATTGAAAGCTGGGGTTTGGGTCTCTCCGCCGGCCTCCAATGGGGGGCCAGCCTCTTCTTCGCGGTGCATTTTTGGTCCCGCGTTCGCTCTAAGTGATTGCTACCGTTTGATGGCACGCGTGAGCGTCTGGTACATACGGGCGGCACTGCTCCACTTTTTCGTGGGCGTCACCCTCGGCGCGTGGCAGCTGGCGGCGACGGGCGGTCTCCTGCCCGAGGCCCCGGTCATGCTTCGTTCCGTGCACGTGGAGGTCGTGCTGCTGGGGTGGCTGGTTCAGCTGGCGGCCGGGGTGGCGTCGTGGATTTTGCCGTTTTCGGGCGCGGTGTCGGAAGACCGTCGGTTCTGGGGCGCCTGGTGGGCCCTCAACGGGGGCATTCTTTTCGTCCTGGCAGGGGCCTGCACAGACACAGCACTGCTTTTCCTTCTCGGTCGGGGCGGGGAACTGGTTGCCGGCCTCCTTCTGGTGTGGGGACTGTGGGCCCGACTCCGGCCGTTGCCTCGCTGGACTCATGCCTGACCTGCTCGATGGATCATTCCTCAAGAGCCGGGCGTTGAGCTTTACACAATAAAAACGTTATTCACATTTTTTAACTTGAAAAGGGAAGACGGCTGCTCTATTGTGTACTTGCGACTGATGAGAAGTCGCCCTACGATGGATT
>CAYXAD010000309.1:0-3824 GCA_964462965.1 uncultured Salinivenus sp. | reverse complement strand
ATCACCTCGTTGGCGTTCATGTTGGTCGAGGTGCCGCTGCCGGTCTGGAAGATGTCGAGCACGAACTCCTCGTCGTGCGTGCCGTCGATGACTTCCTGGGCCGCGTCGACGATGGCCTCTGCCGTCTCTTGCTCCAGGAGGCCGAGCTCATGATTGGCGCGGGCGGCGGCCTGCTTCACGTGGCCGAGGGCCTCGATGAAGCGGCGGGGAAAGCGCAGGTCGCTAATGGGAAAGTTGTCCTTGGCGCGCTGTGTCTGGGCGCCGTAGAGGGCGTCGGCGGGAACGCGCACGTCGCCGAGCGAATCTTGTTCGGTTCGGTATTCCGGGGCCATAGCGGTCGGTTCGAGAGTGTTTGTAAGGAAGTGGGAGAGATCCGATGATGTTAAAACTGATCCACGGGGTGTCAAAGTTCAATGGCCGCGACGCAAGGACGCGTTGAAAAGTGAGGGGATTGGCTGAGTGTGCGATTGGGTGATTTTGGGAATGGGAGTCTGGAGGGTGGGAGTGAGCATGCGTGAAGGAAGGGGCGTCTGATTCTCCCAATCATCCAGTCATCCATTCAACCATTCTCACCATTGCACTCTCGCATTCCACCACGCGCTCTCTCGCCCCTGTGCAGCATTGGATTTCGGGGGGGCGTCTGCCTTATCTTTGGGGCGAGTCGGGGGAGAGGACACACCATTCCTCGTCGCATCCACCGCACGTATTACATGGAGCTCTTACAGACCGTCGACGCCATGCAGGCGCACGCCGACGCGGCCCGGGCGGAGGGACAGACGCTGGCCCTCGTGCCGACGCTCGGCGCCCTGCACAAAGGGCACCTCGCGCTCGTCCGCAGGGCGATCGACGAGGCCGATCACGTGACCGTCTCCGTGTTCGTCAATCCCACCCAGTTCGGCCCCGACGAAGACTACGAGGACTACCCGCGCGACCTGGACGGGGACCGCGAAACGCTCGAGGCGCTGGACGTGGATGCAATGTTTGCGCCCTCGGTCGAAGAGATGTACCCGCACGCCCACGACGACACCCTGCCCGGGCCGCTCGCCTGGGTCGAGGTCGAGCGCCTCGACGAGCATTTGTGCGGAGCATTTCGGGAGGGACACTTTCGGGGGGTAACCACGGTGGTCACGAAGCTCTTCCACGCCTGCAAGCCGGACGTGGCCGTCTTCGGAACGAAAGACGCCCAGCAGTACGTGATCCTTCAGCGGATGGTGGACGAGCTCCTCTTCGACATCGAGCTCGTGGGCGTGTCGACCGTTCGGGAAGACGACGGGCTGGCCGCCTCCTCCCGCAACGAGTACCTGAGCCCGTCCGAGCGCGAGCAATCCACCGTGCTCTACGAAGCCGTGACGGCCGCCGAGGCGGCGATCCACGGGGGGGAACAGGAGGCGGAAGCGGTTGTTCGAGCGATGGATCGAGAACTCGCTGCGGCCCCCGACGCCGAGGTCCAGTACGCGGAGGTCGTCGACGCCCACACGCTCCAGCCGCTCGACCGCCTCGAGCCGGGGCAGGACGTGCTTGCCGCCGTGGCCGTCTTCTTCGGCGACACGCGGCTGATCGACAATACGTTCGTTCAGGTGCCGGCCGCGTGAAACCGTCGATCCGATGCACTTCTTCGTTGTCCCTGTTTTCAACCCACTCCACCGGTCTCCATGACCCTTTCCATGTTCAAGGCGAAGTTGCACCGCCTTCACGTCACCCAGGCCGACCTCTACTACGAGGGGTCGATCACGATCGATCAGGAGCTCCTCGACACGGCAGGACTCCTGCCGTACGAAAAGGTGCAGGTCGTCAACGTCAACAATGGAGAGCGACTGGAGACGTATACCATTCCGGGAGAGGCCGGCGAGCGCACAGTGTGCCTCAATGGGCCGGCGGCGCGCCTGGCTGCGCCCGGGGACGAGGTGATCGTCATCGCATACACTGAGATGACCCCGAAGGAGGCACGCCAGCACCATCCCCGCGTCGTCCTCGTGGACGAGCACAACGACGTCAAGGAGGTACAGACGCTCGAGGTCAGCCCGCAAGACACCGACATTGCCAAGGACGGGATGCCGAAGGAGGAGGCCTTTCGGGCGTAGGGGCTTATAAACCAACTCTCATCGGCTATCCGAAGCCCTCCCGATAGGAATCGAGAAGGTTCTGAGTGACCGACGATCGAAGGGAGGAGGGAGTCCAAGCCCCCTGACCCTACAGTCGTCGGGAGAGGAAGTGCTTTCAGGAGTGAATCTCTTGGATTCAGGCGGAAGCGCCTGCCAGGACCTTTTTCGGTCAGTTTGCTAAGAGATTTGCTTCGCTCTTGTCTCGACTTCGCTATGCCCCCTTGGAATTATTGCTGACCAGATAAGACGTTTTTTAGACGTCTCTTTAGTCGTAGCGATAGCGAGTGATCTGGTGTTCCTTTTGTCTTGACACAAAAGGAACCAAAAGGTCAAGGCTGTGAGGAAAATGGCTGAAGCTCCTCCGGCCTCCACTGAAATTCGGCAAACTCGCGCTTCCTCTCTGCGCGCGGAAGCGCTCAGACATCCCGAATTTCGGGCGTTTCGACCTCTGGAGCTTCCGAGACGCCATTTTCCTCAAGGCCGAAAGGGCTTCATATCGAGCAGAGTGTTTACACTCGGGGAGAGGCTCAGGACTACAGCCAGTCTCCAAGTCGAGACAGTTTTCTCAGGGACTGGAGAGAACGGTTCATTCCTCGATGGTGACACTTCGTAACCCAATCCCTTACTTCTGTCCATCGGCAGACTGAAGAGTTCACCGCAGTCTGTATTGAATCTTCTATCGGCCTTGACGAAGCGGCCGCCCGGAGGCCCCGACTCCCGAAGCGGCCAAAATGGAGCATGTTTGAGCGAACCTGTGAGCGAGTTTGCTCCATTTAGTGGAGGGGGGAAGGGCCTCAGGCCGCTTCGTCACAGCCTTGATCTTTTCCCCATTTGGCTTGATCCAAATGGGGAACTCACTTTTCTTGGTGCAAAGCGTTCTACAGAGGACTTCAGCCGGTGAGGAATTATACTTGCTACATCTGTAGTGTAGATCGCGCATCACTACCTTTGACCAGAAACGGTGTCTAGTTGTACCTAGACGGCGTTGGCTGGGAAGGGTAATTCGCTGCGATAGAATGACGGACCTTTGATGGTTAATTTTGACGAGTCTCGCTCGACAGGAAGATGGCGCTTTTATACATTTCTGACCGCGCACACTTCCTCGTTAAACACATCCGCACCAACAGATGGCCATTCAGAACACCGCCGTCGTGGGCGCCGGCACGATGGGAAACGGCATTGCTCACGTCTTTGCCCTGCACGGCTACGACGTTACCCTCATCGATGTCGACGCCGACCTCCTCGAGACGGCAACGGACACCATCACCCAGAACCTGGAGCGCCAGGTGAGCAAGGACAAGATCGACGCGTCCGACAAAGACGCCGCCCTCGACCGCATCGCGACGACGACCGAATTGCAAGACGGTGTGGCTGACGTCGACCTGGTCGTCGAGGCCGTGCCGGAGTCGCAGGCGCTCAAGGCGGACGTTTTCGGCGACCTCGACCGCCATGCCCCCGACGACGCCATTCTGACCTCCAACACGTCGTCCATCTCGATCACCTGGATCGCCGCCCAGACCGAGCGCCCCGAGCAGATCATCGGCATGCACTTCTTCAATCCGGTGCCGGTGATGACCCTCGTGGAGGTCGTGCGGGGCCAGCGCACGACCGACGCCACCTTCGAAGCCGTGGCGGGCGTGGCGGAAGACCTGGACAAGAACCCCGTCGAGGTGGAGGACTACCCGGGATTCGTCTCGAACCGCGTCCTCATGCCCATGATCA
>CAYXAD010000308.1:0-3857 GCA_964462965.1 uncultured Salinivenus sp. | reverse complement strand
GAGCAAGAGGTCATGGCCCTCATTCGGGAGCGCAACGAGAAGCAGATCCCGATCCAGTGGCAGTTCTCGGTGGACACAGCCCGACGGAAGCTCAACCGGCACTACCGAGCTGTCCATCCGAACAACGCCTTGTATCAAAGAACTTAGTTGACGCTGTACTTAGTCAGAGCATGCCTCAACCATGACGAAGGGACGATCGGCCGGTCGTCCCTTCGGGAGTCGTTCCTACAGGAGGGGCAGAGGCCCTGAGATGGAATCGGAAGCAGCATGCATTCGAGCCCATCGAGCCGACCGCTCTGCAGGAGACGACTTCTGCCCCTTTCTCCTCACGATGCCAGCTCAGCCTCGAGGGTCGGCCCGGCGTTGGCAATCTCCGGGGCGGCTTTGTCTTCGTACGTTTCGAAGTGGTCGTTGAAGAGGCCGGCCAGCTTGCGGGCCGCCTCGTCGTAGGCCGACGGATCGTCCCAGGTCTGACGCGGACGGAGGATCTCGGAGGGGACGTCGGGGCACTGTGTAGGGATCTCGACCCCAAAGACGGAATGTGTCTCCTTCGGCGCCTCGAGCAGGGAGCCGTCGTGGATGGCGTCGATCATGGCGCGAGTGTATTTTAGGGGCACGCGGTGACCCGTGCCGTACGGTCCGCCGGTGATGCCGGTATTGACCAGCCAGGCCTCAGCGCCGTGGGTTCGCATTTTCTCGGCGAGCATTTCGGCATACACGCTCGGGTGTTGTGCGAGGAAGGCCGCACCAAAGCAGGCAGAAAAGGTCGCCTGCGGCTCGTCGATGCCCACTTCGGTGCCCGCAACCTTGGCCGTGTATCCGCTGATAAAGTGATACATGGCCTGCTCGGGCGTCAGCTTGCTCACCGGAGGCAGGACGCCAAAGGCGTCGTAGGTCAGGAAAATGATGTTGTCCGGGTGGTCCGCCACGGCCGGAATCTTTGCGTTCTCGATGTACTCGAGGGGATACGAGGCACGGGTGTTCTGGGTGATGGACGTGTCGTCGTAATCGACCTGGCGAGTCCGCTCGTCGTAGACGACATTTTCGAGGACAGTCCCGTACCGGATGGCGTTGTAAATTTCGGGTTCATCCGTCGGAGAAAGGCCAACGGCCTTGGCGTAACAGCCGCCTTCGATGTTGAAAACGCCTTCGTCGCTCCAGCAGTGCTCGTCGTCCCCGATGAGCTGACGGGAAGGGTCGGCGGAGAGCGTGGTTTTGCCTGTCCCGCTGAGACCGAAGAACAGCGAGACGTCCCCCTCCTCGCCTTCGTTTGCGGAGCAGTGCATCGAGAGGATGTCTTGCTTGGGCATCAGATAATGCATCACCGTGAAGATGCCCTTTTTCATCTCTCCTGCGTATTCGGTGCCCAGGATGACCATTTCTCGGTCCTCAAAGGAGAGATCAACGCTCGTCTTCGAACTCATGTGCTTGGTCTGCCGGTTGGCAGGAAACTCCCCGGCATTGTAGATCACGAAGTCGGGATCGCCGAACTCGTCCAGCCCCTCTTCAGACGGGCGGATCAACATGTTGTGCATGAACAGCGCGTGATAGGGCCGAGAGCAGATAATTCGCACCTTCAAGCGGTAGTTCGGGTCCCAGCCAGCAAATCCGTCCACCACGTACAGGCGCTTTCGGGTGTTCAGGTAGTCCTGGGCTCGTTCCCGATTGATGGCGAAGGTGTGGTCGTCAATTTCCATGTTGACGGGTCCCCACCAGATGTCGTCTTCGCTTTCCGGATGTCGGACGATGCGTTTGTCGGCGGGACTTCGTCCCGTTTTTTTTCCAGATCGGATGGTGAGGGCCCCGCTGTCGGCAATGGCCGCAGAGGGGTCGAGTCGAATGGCCTCTTCGTACAAACGGGCGGGGTTTGCATTTCGGACAACCTCTTCGGGAGAGATTCCGTACTCGCTGAGATCAATCTCGGACATGGGCAAGGAGTGATGAAAGTGGTACCTAAGGGACGGCGCATGGCATCAACGGAAAAAAAGCCGTCCCCAACCTATGTTCAGGAGAGAAACTCGCTGTCAGGGAACGATGCCGAAGGGATTGCTCCATCGGTGAAAAACGCAGGGAAGTCACGTCCTCTTTGAAAGGGGCAGCTCCTCCCGGCAGAGGCTCTCCAGGGGGGAGGGTGCCGAGGGGACGTCATCGAGCCGAACAGAAGGCATGTGGAGGAAGAAAGGACGGAAGAGACGTCTCTGGTGGGGGTTCGCTTCTGGTGCAGGCCTCGTGCTCTACTGGTGACTGCTTTGGGGACGGATCGGATTACAGTTTGGAACGGCTTCCATCGGACCATTTGAACCCGTCCATAGTGCTTCATTCCTAGAGATCTCCAGTATTCATGAGGAGCAATCCTTCTCGTTTCGACACGCCCCGAACCGTTTCTCCATTCCTTATGTCTTCCGACTCGACCGCCACGTCCGATGCCGCAGTGGACACGTCTACCGTCGAGACGTCCCGTCAGGTCACCCGTGCCAACGAGGGCACTCAGCGTGAACGTGCCCCCGTGCTTATTTTCGATTCCCCGGGAGAGGTAGCAACACAGGTGGCTCAACGCATCGCCAATCTCATCGAAGAACGTCAGGCGGTCGGACAGCAGTTCGTGCTGGGACTCCCCACCGGGTCGACGCCCGTGGGGGTCTACCAGGAGCTCATTCGGATGCATGAGGAAGAAGGATTGGATTTTTCGAACGTGGTCACATTCAACCTGGATGAGTACTATCCCATGGATCCGGAGAGCCTTCAGAGCTACCACCGGTTCATGGCGGAGAATTTCTTTGATCACGTCAACATCCCTGAAGAAAACATTCATATTCCCCACGGAGACATTCCTCGGGAGGACGTCGAGCGGCACTGCATCGAATATGAGCACGCCATTGAAAAGGCCGGCGGCATCGACCTGATGCTTTTGGGCATCGGGCGCAGTGGCCACGTCGGCTTCAACGAGCCCGGTTCAGGCCCCCACACCCGAACTCGTCTCATCATCCTCGACGAACTGACCCGGAAGGACGCGGCGAGTGACTTTTTCGGGGAGGAAAACGTGCCGAAGGAGGCCATCACGATGGGGGTCGGCACGATCCTCGATGCGGACGAAATTATTCTCATGGCCACGGGGGAACACAAAGCGCCCATCGTCCAGCGAGCGGTGGAAGAGCCCCCGACCCACGAGGTCACTGCCAGTTATCTCCAGAACCATCACAATGCAACCTTCTACCTCGACCGTGCGGCTGCGGGAAGTCTAACGAGGCAGGAGACCCCGTGGCTCGTGCGCGACGTCGACTGGACGAAGGCGCGCGCCAAACGGGCGGTCATCTGGCTTTCGCGGACCGTTGACACGGCCATTCCTCGTCTCGAGTCGGCGGATTTCTATCGCCATCAGTTACACAGCCTGCTCCACAAGTACGATCACGTCGACGACCTGACACGAGAGGTGTTCGAGGACCTGCGACAGCGCGTCAAGTACCGAGAAGATCTCATTTCCGACGAATCCGTCATCGTATTTAGCCCCCATCCCGACGATGACGTCATCTCGATGGGGGGAATGTTGGACAAGCTCGTCGACAACGACAATGACGTCACCGTTGCGTACATGACGAGCGGAAACGTGGCTGTCTTCGATGCCGACGTGCGGCGGTACCTCCGATTCATTGATCTCAGTAGTGACGCGCTCGACATGAGCGATGAGAACCTGGAGGGCTTTAAGGAGCGGTGTAAGAAGATTGAGTCGTTCCTCGAAAGCAAAGATCCGGGGGAAATCGATCTGCCAGAGGTGCAGGACCTCAAGGCGAATATTCGTTCCGGAGAGGCCATTGCCGCGACTGAAGTCATGGGGCTCGGGGCGGAGCACACCCGCTTCC
>CAYXAD010000307.1:0-3858 GCA_964462965.1 uncultured Salinivenus sp. | reverse complement strand
CTTCCCAAGTCCGATGGAAATCGAAAGGAGAGGACCGGATGGGAGTGACAGCTGCAAGGGGCCCCGGGAACCGGGACCCAATACACCTCAAGGGGCGGTTTGCATCCTGTGTTGTTGAGCCAGCGCTCGGGAGAGTGCGGGCCGCAGAAAAGGCACGCTGACGCACTCCGGAGTCGTTCGTCAATCGGGAAGAAGGGTTGTTTCCCCTCCGCTTGCCTGAACGCAGACTCCCCGTAGGCCGACGTCTACTGTACGGGCTCATCAAGAAGCACGAGGAGCGCCCGTTCCTTGAATCAATTCGCGGGAGGTCGGGGGGCAGTGGTCATCGCATCAAACAGCTCTTCCGTGTCGTCTCGGCGACACAGCTCCGTTCCGGGAGTCATGACGGCCGCCGCCCCGGCCGCGACCCCAAACCGAACCGCGTCGATCAGGTCCAGCCCCCGAGCAAGGGCCAGGGTCAGTCCGCCGACCATGCTATCCCCGGCTCCTACCCGGCTTTTGATGGGCACGGTCGGTGACCGAATGTGCTCGACGTGATCGGCGGTGACCAGCAAGGCCCCTGACGCTCCCATAGAGAGCACCACTACGGTACTCCACCCCTGCTCGATGAACTCGCGCGCTGCGTCAATGCGCTGAGTTTCCGTTTTGAGGGTCGTGCCGGCCAGTTGTTCGAGCTCACGGAGATTGGGTTTTAGGAGGAACCATCCGGCCTTCACGGCTTCTCGAAGGGCCGTTCCGGAAGTGTCGAGGATGGGATGAGCCCCAAAGGACTGGGCCGTCTCGGCAATGCGGGCGTAGGTGTCGTCGGGGGCGCCCGGGGGCAAGCTGCCGCTGGCCACCAGGTACTCGGGAGTAGGCTCCAGATCGCGCAGGATGTCGAGGCATCGGGTGGTCTCTTCGGGAGTTACCTCCGGGCCCGGCATTCCGAATCGAAATTGCCGATCGGTCGAGGTCTCGTACACGATTAGATTTTCTCGTGTCCATTGAGAAATCGGAACGGGGATTTGCGAAAGATCCTCCTCGTCTAGCAACGACTGGAGGATGTCGCCCGGAGGGCCTCCCGCCATATAGGTCGCCTTGGAGTCGCCACCGAGTCGACGGATGGCTCGTGACACGTTGATGCCTCCGCCTCCCGGTTCCCGGCGAGGCGCGTCGCATCGCAGCTTGTCCTCGGCCACCACGCGCTCTACGCTGGTATTCTTATCAATGGCCGGGTTCATCGTGAGGGTTGCGATCGAGGACATGGCGGGCTGGCAGGACGAACTTGTCGAGAGAAAGGAGAGGGCAGTGGACGCAGCGCTCGTCTACTGGAAGGATCGACCCTGCTTCTCGAGAGAATCCGGGACGGTTCGGGCTATTCTCGATACAGGTCGGAATTGCGTGCGTTCACTGGTGAGGCCCCCGGGCGAAACGAACAGGGAGGTAGATGGGCGCTCGGTCCCCTGTCTCGGGGGGCGACACGTGGAGAAGGGACCTTCCGAACGGAAGTCAGGCATCCTCGTCCAGGGCGCGGGCCAGCCATCCTTTTGCCTTCCGCCAGTCCCGACGGATGGTACGAGGCGACAGATCCATGAAGTCGGCGATTTCTTTTTCCTTCATGCCGCCGAAGAACCGGCATTCGACCACTCGAACGAGCCGTTCGTCCAGCTCCTCGAGCTGGTTTAGTGCGTTGTCCAGGGCGAGGAATAGATCGGCCGTCATCTGCTCACCGGCTACATTCATCTCCGAGAGGCTCAGGTGCGGAGCGCCTCCTCCGCGTTTCTGCGCCGTACGCCGTCGAGCGTAGTCGATGAGGATGTTGCGCATGACGCGGGAAGCCATGGCAAAGAAATGGAGCCGACTCTTCCACTGCACCTGGGTTTGATCGACGAGCTTGAGATAGCATTCGTGGACCAGTTCGGTCGTGCTCAATGTGTGGTCGTCGCGCTCACTTGCCAGCTTGTGGTGGGCAATGCGATGCAGTTCGTCGTAGACCTCTGACCAGAGCTGTTCGGCCGCTTTCCGATTGCCCTCCTGGAACTTCTGTAGTAACTGTGTGACTTTTGCAGTGTCCGCCATACGTACTGCAAGGTTAAGGAAGAAGCAAGTGTAATGAAGCCAGTCGTACAGCGTCGTTCGTTCCTGGGGGACGTCTCACAGGGACAGCTACACGTCTACAGTGTGGGTCGGGAAAGATCCTTTTGCGAGTTCCATCACAGCGCAATGGGGAATCCTACAAAGAATATTCCGCACCTTGCTCTGATGCAACCTGCTACGCTGCACTTGATGGAAATGGAGGAAGAATTAGGCGGAGAATCGAAAAGCGAGGCGGCAAATACATCTACTACTTAGAGGTTAGGGGGGAGGACTGCAATGAGGGCTCGAGGGAGGATCCCACCCGAGGTCGTCTCGTTCTAGCGGATGCTCATCTTTTCAAAAGAACACATTCCCAGATGCGGCGCCTCCTCTGTCTCATGCTTCTCGGGGGCCTCCTCGCTGGGGGTCCGCTACCGGCTTGGGGGCAAGAGGGATTTCAGCTCGGAGGGACCGTTGGCTTTAATCTTGCAACGATGCATGCCTCGGACGCGGACCTTGGCGTTCGGCCGTCCTATGCGATTGGCGTGGTTCTTCGGCGGCCGCTGTACGGTCCCGTTGCCCTCCAAACGGAGTTGTTACTAAATCAGAAGGGGGCTGCCATTCAGGCCGATGGAGGCGGGGCGATTCGCTATGGAGCTGGATACCTCGATCTTCCGCTCTTGCTTCATGTGACGGGACCGTCCCTCCCCTCCGTGACACTGCACGCAGAAGCAGGCGGTTTTGGGGGCGTCAAGCTCTTCGAGCAACAACGCCCGGGAGGGGGCGGATTGAATTTTCCCCTCCGGACCAATACCACATTTTTCAACCGGTTTGATGCCGGCGGGGTAGTCGGTGTTGGGGCCACCCTCACCGTTGGGGAACGGCGACTCAATGTCACTGCTCGCCACGCCCGGGGGGTCGTGGATGTGGCGCAAGATTTGAACGAGCAACCCTTGCCCGCGGCTCCCTTTCCGAAGAAGGCTCAAACCCGGACGTGGTCGCTCATGGTACGCCTGGGGCTTTAACACAAAGAGAAGCAACGCGGCTTTGCACGATTCCCCGTCGAATTTCTTGCTGTATGGACGTTAAGACGGGTTCGCGTTCGTCGTGACATTTGCGAAACGACGACCAGCCCCTTTTTTTACATCGATCTCCAGATCCCGCATTCGACCCGTCTCTCTGATCAGGTCCTTCATCTGCGGGCCACTTTCTCTCTTGGACGAGGCATCGCTGCATGTATCTCAGTAAACTCGAGCTGCAGGGCTTTAAGAGCTTTGCCGATTCGACCACTCTCACCTTTGATCCGGGCGTGACGACCATCGTCGGCCCCAATGGTTGTGGCAAATCAAACATTGTGGACGCCATTCGCTGGGTGATCGGTGAGCAACGCCCCACGGTCCTTCGATCGGAGAAAATGGAGAATTTGATCTTCAATGGGACCGCAGACCGGCGCCCGCTCGGCATGGCAGAGGTCGAGCTCACCATTGAAAACACCGAGGGGGTCCTGCCGACGGAGTACACGGAGGTGACCATCGGCCGCCGTCTGTTTCGCGACGGCACGTCCGAGTACCTGATGAATGGGACCCAGTGTCGGCTGAAAGACATCACCGACCTCTTTATGGATACGGGGATGGCGGCCGACGCCTACTCGGTCATCGAGTTAAAGATGATCGACGAAATTCTCTCTGGCTCCACCGAGGACCGGCGTCGCATGTTTGAGGAGGCCGCCGGCATCACGCGATACAAGATGCGTCGGCGCCAGGCCCTACGGAAGCTCGACAATACCCAGAGCGATCTGGAGCG
>CAYXAD010000306.1:0-3916 GCA_964462965.1 uncultured Salinivenus sp. | reverse complement strand
TCGCCCATCACCGGATCCAGGGAGCCGATGATGACGACGGTGTCGGCCACCAGGGAGCCTTCCATGATGTACTCCATGGCCTGCAGGTTGGTAAAGGACGGTGCATTGATGCGGACGCGCCAGGGCCGCCCCGTGCCGTCGGACGTCAGGTAAAAGCCGAGCTCACCCTTGGAGCTTTCGATGGCGTGGTAGGAATGTGCTCCCTTGGGCGGGACCGTTCCGACGTCCGTGTACATGAAGTCGTGAATCATGCCTTCCATCGAATAATAGACCTCCTCCTTGGAGGGATAGGCCTCCTTGGCGTCGTCGGAGCGGATGGGCCCCTCCGTCATGCGGTCGAGGCACTGCTCGATGATGCGCACGCTCTGCTTCATCTCATCGAGTCGCAGGAAGTACCGGGCCAGACAGTCGCCGGCCTCCCGCACCGGAATGGTGAAGTCCACCTCGTCGTACTTGAGGTAGGGTTCGAAGCGGCGCACGTCGTAGGGCACACCGGACCCCCGGAGGTTGGGCCCCGTCATTCCCAGCTCGAGCGCCTCCTCCCTCGTCACCCGACCGACGTCCTTGTTGCGCTCGACCCAGATTCGATTTTTATTGAGCAGGCGCTCCCAGCCGGCAATCTCGTCCGGAAAATCTTCGATAAAGTCGCGAATCATTTCGATGGCCCGCGGCGAAATGTCCGAGGCCACTCCCCCAATCCGGCTGTGACTGACGGTAAAGCGAACGCCGGCCACCTCGTCGAAGATCGAGTAGATTTCCTCCCGCTGCTGAAAGGTCCAGAGGAAGCCGGAGACGGCGCCGGCGTCCATCATGCCCACGCCGAGCCAGAGGCAGTGCGACGAGATGCGGGCCAGCTCGCTCATGATCATGCGAATCCACTGCGCACGCTCCGGCACCTCGATCCCGGCGAGCTTCTCGACGGCCAGGCACCACGCCACGTTGTTCGAATAGGGCGACAGGTAGTCCATGCGGTCGGTGTACGGCATGAACTCCTGATACGTCTTGTTTTCCGCGAGCTTCTCGATCCCGCGGTGGAGATAACCGATGTCGAGGACGGACTTCTCGACCGTCTCGCCGTCGAGCTTGACGACGCAGCGCAGCACCCCGTGGGTGGCGGGGTGCTGCGGCCCGATGTTGAGGATCATCTCGTTCTCCAGCGGGTCGAGCTCGGCCTTCTCGGTCACGGCCATCCCCCCGTCGCCTTGAGCCGCACGCTTCTCTTCAATCCAGGCGTGCTTGCTCTCGAGGCGCTCGTAGATGGCTTCGTTGTGCTTCGGCCAAAACCGAAACTGGTCGCCGAGGTCGTGCCCCGGAAATTGTGGTCGTTCGGCCATACGGATGGGTGCGTTTGTGAGTGAGCACGTTGAACGCGCGACGTGGCCACGCTCAACGCTCATTCAGAATCAGAGTCGTCGATCGGAGGCTCCTCGTAGCTCTTGACGGGCTTCGAGCCCCGGGCGGCAGCAAAGGGATCCATGGTGAGGTCGCCGTCCGGCGTCTGCGGCGGAAGCGGGAGCGAGCCGGGCACCCCGAGCTGAGGAAATTCCTTGCGCAGCGGATGGTACTCGAAGTCCTCCGGCATGTACATGCGCCGGGGATCCGGGTGGTCCACAAAGGTGAAGCCGAACATGTCGTAGGCCTCCCGCTCGTTCCAGTTGGCGGCCCGGTAGACCGGCTCCACGCTCGGCACACGCATGTCGTCCTCGTCGACCCGCACCTTTAAACGAATGCGCTTCTGCCGCTCGGTACTCACGAGGTTGTAGAAGACCTCGTAGCGATCCTCCTCGGTAAAGCGATCGATGCCCCCGAGGTCGATGAAGTAGTCGAAGCCTTGCTCCTCCCTGAGGAAGCGACAGACGTCACGGATGCGCTCTTTCTGAACGTACACCGTGTCTTCGTTGGCGTACCGGTCGACGCCCAGGATGACCCCGCCGAACTCCTCGCGCAAGGCGTCGATGATCTCCGGGACGCGGGTGGTGTCCTTGGCGTGCGGGTTGCGCTCCTCTTCGTCGGGCCGGGGCTCGTGCCTCGCGGTGTAATGAAACCGAAGGGCCTGAGGCTCCTCGGACTCAGAAGGCTGGTTGCGAGGGGGGCGAGAGTCAGTTGGATCGCTCATAAGGTACTCTAGCGTAGCAGAGACAGAATCCGGTGGGAGCAGGAGAATCGAGCGGGACCGCTAGGCCTCTTCGGTCGGTTCGGAGGCCTCCATGGCTTCAAGTTCTACACTCGGTGCCTTCGGCTTCTCGAGCTGATCAGGAAACTTGACCGAATTCTCCGGAACGACGGGGGCGCGAGCTCGAGCCACTTCTCCACTGGCGTAATCCTGCACGACGGAGTACTCGTTGCGAATCTTCTCCTGGATGTCCATCAGCCCGTGCAGCACAGACTCTGGGCGCGGGGGGCAGCCCGAGATGTAGACGTCGACCGGAAGGAAATTGTCTACGCCCTGAACGACGCCGTAGCAGCGATGCATGCCGCCGGTGGAGGCGCAGGCCCCCATGGCGATGCACCATTTCGGGTCGCCCATCTGGTCCCAGACGCGTCGGATGGCGTGACTCATCTTATAGGAGCACCAGCCGGCCACGATCATGAGGTCGGCCTGGCGCGGCGAAAACCGCATGGCTTCGCTGCCAAAGCGCGCCGAGTCGTACTTCGGCCCTGCAAACGCCATCATTTCAATGGCGCAACAGGCCAGGCCCATCGGCATGGGCATGAGAGAATTGGACCGGGCCCAGTTGAGCACGGCGTCAACCCGTGTCGTGAAAAAGCCCTGTCCGTTGGTTGCGTTCGAACCAGCCATAGGTCATTCAAGCATTTGGAATGCGGATGCGGAGGCACAACACAGGACGCCGAGCCGGAGCCCTACGCCTCTGCAGGACCCGCTCAGGCCCTGCGTGTCGCTCACCACCCGGTTAAATGCCACGGTTTGCCCCCCTGTTTCACCCACGGGGGGTGCCCCAAGAAGAATAAACGCAACTCTCACCGTTGTAAGCCGGCCGAGGCGTCGTTTCTTGCCGAACTGGGCGGTTCCAAGGAAAAGCCCACTGGTTCAGCGCTCAAAGGGGCATTCTCGTGACTCCTCAACTCACGTCTCGTCAACGAGCGACTCGCCTACTGCTCGAAATCCAGCCCGCCCTTCTGAATGTCGTACAACAGACCCACGAGCAGAATCACCGTGAAGAGGGAGATTACAGCAATCACCCCGAGGCCCGCCCCGCTGTCCACGAAGGAATGGAAGCTGGCGGCCCACGGCCACATAAAGACGACCTCCACGTCAAAGACGATAAAGAGCATCGCCACGAGATAAAACTTGATCGAGTACCGCTCGTGGGCGCTCCCCACTGGATCCATGCCACTCTCGTAGGGCATTGTCTTCGTGTTGCTGGGCCGCTTGGGGCCGAGGATTTCGGCCGCCTTGAGCAGGGTCAGCGCCAGCCCGATGGCCAGCGCAATCATGATAAACAAGGGAACGAAGTCACCAAACATGAGCCAAGCGAGTCAAACACGGAAGCGGGAAAACAAAAGCGTGGCCCCCAAATGAAGAGGCCCCACGGATAGGATACGGTAGGGATTAGCACCCGTGGATGCAACGAGACACGGGGACGTCCTTCCAAAGAGCCGGTGAAACTACAGGTATGGAAGGATGGACGGCTGAAAGTATGGATGGATAAGCCCTTCAGAGGTCTCTCTGAGAGCCTTTGATCTGACCTGTATTTTGAGTCACTGGGGATCGAGGAACACCTAGTCACCCCTCCATCCTTCCATCCATCCACCCGTCCACACCTCAAGGAAGTTCGTACGTCAGCCTCACCATCCCTAAGCGGCCGAGCGCCGGAGCCCCAACGAACTCCCGGTGCAGATTGTCCAGCACGATCCGGACGGTCGCGTCTACTCGCAGCCCCGGAACCGCGGGCAG
>CAYXAD010000305.1:0-3926 GCA_964462965.1 uncultured Salinivenus sp. | reverse complement strand
CCGAGGACGGGACCGCGCTCGTCGTTCCCGCCCGCACCACCGCACAGGGCCGCGCCTCCGAGTATCTGGAGGGGCTGGACTACCGCTACGGCAAGGGCTTTGCGCCGCATCCCGAGTTCGAGGCCTGGATGCGCGACCAGATCGAGACCGGCATCGAGCAGCTCCGGACACGCCCCTCGCAAACCAGAACCATCGAGAGTGCCCCGTAGCCCATCCGCGGGCTCCTACTGAAAAAGTTCGGGAGACGCCGGGCAAGTCGACGGTCAACCGCCTAAACGACACTTTGAACGATTGCTGCCTCCCTCGCCATGCACAATGCCCACGGTCCTCATCTCTTCGAAACGCGATTCGGCTCCGTCCTTCAGTGCACGTGCTGCGGGCGCATCCAGATTACGTTTCGCAGTCATACCCTGCTGGTCGACGAGGAGGAGTTTGAGGAGCTAGCGCACACCCTCCATCGGGCGTGGACACAGGTGCGAGGGGCAGAAGGGCAAAATACGTGGCGGCTTCAAGCGAGCTCCGACGCCGGGGACGTGTCCATTTTGCTTCCGCACTCGTCCCTGAAAGCCCTGCATGGCCTTTTGCAGGGCGCCCGGGCAATGTACAGGTTGCGAAACCGTGTAGAGGCCGTTGCCTCGGGGGCGGCCTCCGACGTGCTCCGAGACCACGTGCCCCGATAGGCCGACGGAATTTTCTCTGCGGAAAACATCAGTTCACGGCGAGCCTCCCAGGGCAATCGCATCTTCGCGCTGGCTGTCCGATCTCGCCCGTAACGCAGGGCGGGACGTCGCCGCTCCCACGCTCCCGCGCGCCCTTTCGTCCGTGCTTTTCCAGGTACGTTCGAACATCAAAGGCAACTGAGCCTCTGCTCTCGACAAAGATCTTATGCAATCGCCCTGGCGAGCCCCCTCGACAGTTCACGAATCGAGTCGGAGAACCAACATGGAAGAGACGTCGGCCCAGCAGTTCGATGAGGAGCGAGCATCGGCGTACGACGGCCGGATTCGCCGATTGGCTCCCGGCTACGACGCACTCCACGAGGTTCTCGCGGACCTTCTGTCTACGATGCTGGAGCCCGACGCTCACCTGCTCATCGTCGGGGCCGGAACCGGGACCGAGATCATTCAGCTGGGTCGTGCACAGCCTGGTTGGCAGTTCACGGCCGTAGATCCGTCTGCCGAGATGCTGGACCGGTGTCGGAGGAAGGTGAGCGAGGCCGACCTGGCCTCCCGGGTCGAATACGTGTGTGATCGCGTCGAGGACGTGCCCCCCGATACCGTCTTTGACGCCGCCACCTCCATATTCGTCGCCCACTTCATTCAGGAGCCGGCTGCAAAGCGTCGGTTTTTCCAGGCCGTCGCCGACCGGTTGAGTCCCCAGGCGCCCTTCCTCCTGGCGGATCTATACAAAAGCGGGACCGGCGCCGAGTTCGATCGGCTGTTGGCGACGTGGCGACATTTCTTTGAACGAAGCGGCACCGATCCCGAGGAGGTCGAGCGCGTCTTTGGCCGGATCGAGCACCAGATCGACTTCGTCCGCGAGGACGAGCTGGCGCAACTCCTGAACGCCGCCCAGTTTGCATCCCCCACCCGCTTTTACCAGAACCTTCTGTGGGGCGCCTGGTGGACGAGGCACGAGTTGGCGAGTAGCGAGTGATGAGTTGACGAGTAATGAGGGCTCTCGACCGACCCTGAAAGCGTTCTGCGTGACCTTGGAAATGGCCTGCTAAGGGGCGGCGATGCTGGGGGTAAATTTCTACAGCTGCACCTCCGCCCCCAGGATCCACCAGCGGCCCGGCATCGGAGCGTCGAGGACCTCGCTGTACTCGGTGTCGAAGGCGTTGCGCAACTCGCCCGTCAGTTTTATGTGGGTTGACGACACCGGAAGGGTATACCCGGCGGTCAGATTGAGGAGGCCGTATCGTTGATTGGCGGGACTCGGGGTCTCCATGCGTTCCTTCCACTGGCCCTGCAGGCCGAGCGACACGTCCTGAACCCGGAGCGTCGCGGTGCTCTGTACGTGGTGGCGGGCACTGTTGAGCACGTAGGTATACTCGACATCCTCGTCCACGTCTCCCAGATTCGCGTCCAGGAAGGTATAGGAACCCGTAAGGCGGAGATGGGTCTGCGATGTGAGCTGTCGATTGAAGGCCGTTTCTGCCTCCACTCCCCATGTCTCGACGCTCAAAACGTTCTGAGCCCGAAAGTACTGATCTCCAGGCTCCCGAGCGTAGTCGATCAGATCCCTCGTAGAGCGAGTGAAGGCCGTGCCGTGCAGCCGAAATCCCCCTCCCGGATTGAGGTCGACGCCGGCCTCGTACGACCAGGCCCGCTCGGCGTTGAGAGAAGGCGTGCCGAGGGTTCCGTCCGGAGGCGAGTCGAGCTCTGTGTTGTAGTAGCGCTCCGTATAGTTGGGGGCTCGCACCGATCGGCCGACGCCGCCCCGGACCGAGAGAAGGGGGGTGATCCGGTACGTGGTGTAAAGCTGCGGCGTCCACTCGGTGCCGTAGACCGGGTCGTAGTCGACGCGCTGGCTGGCCTGGGCCGTCCAGGACGGGGTCAGCTGGGCCTGAAGCCGAACGAAGGCCCCGGCCGAACGGTCGTCGTGATCGCCGAGGTTGTTGCTATCGATGCTGCGCCAGGAGATCTGTCCCCCCGCTCCGCCCGTAAAGATGCCGCCGAGGGACCGGTTCACGGAACCCTGGGCCATGAGCAGCTGACTCGTGTGGCGGTTGGCTGGGATGCCCGGATAGAAGCGATAGGTATCCTCGTGCTGCTTGGCGGCTATTTGCGTTTGCCAGGAGGTGCGTCCTTCGGGGTCGCTCTGGAGGCGGGCCTGGGCCCAGTACGTGGAGGTCGCTTCGCGGGCGGTATCGCTGTCGAGGGTCGTGTAGAAGTGATAGGCGCTGAAGTCGCGATCGTCAATGCCAACGCGGGCCTGCAGGGTGGCCGACCCCACCTGTTGCGCCACAGCACCGGTTCCGGCGGTGCGAGCAAAGTCTGTTCGGACGGCGCCCCCCGTTCCGTCGATGGGCTCTCCGTCGCTTCCCTGCACGGAGGCCGCAGCGCTCACGGCGGTGCCGTCCGTGGCATAGCGACCGGCCCCGTCCACTTCGTACAGGCTGTGTTGGCCGCCCTGGGCCGTCAGGGTGGCTGAGGGACCGGTGTCGTCCACGGGCGCCTGTCGGAGGCCCGTCTTCGTAAAGATCTGCACCACGCCGCCGAGGGCATCGGGGCCGTAGAGCGCCGTCGCCGGGCCCCGCAGCACCTCAATGCGGGCGATCTCTGAGAGGGGCACCGGGATGTCGGCCAGGAAGTGGCCCGTCTGCGGGTCGTTCAGACGAGCGCCGTCGAGCAGAAGCAGGACGCCATTGAAGGTCGAGCCGCGCAGTGTCAGGTCGCTCTGCACGCCGAAGCCCCCGCGGCTTTGCACTTCTACGCCCGCGACGGTGCGCAGCAGCTCGTCGACCGAGGAGACGGGAAGCTGCTGAAGGTCCTGCTGAGTCCAGACGCTCACGCGGCGCCCGGTCTCCTGGGCAGGGGTAGCCGTGCGCGAGGCCGTCACGACGACGCTATCGGGCAGTTGAACTTGAAACGCCACGTCGGAGGTGTCCTGGGCGTGGCTCTCCTGAACGGGCGTACCGAGGAGGAAAAGAACGAGGACCACCGGAAGGAACGATCGGCGAAGAATCATCGTGGGGCGGAGGGAAAGTGATGAAGCGAATAACCGAGGACGCCCAACGAATCCTCAGAGTCTCGGATCCAGAAAACTTCTGTGAGAATTTGATGGTCTGTTTGTCATGAGATCTTCAGAATGACTCCTCTCGAAGATGTTCGCATGTTCCCTGATCGAGCGGAGATCGGCCACGAAAACGAGAGGAGGAGCGGAAACGGGATTCCGACGCCGAGTGCGTAGAGTCGCTGGGC
>CAYXAD010000304.1:0-3934 GCA_964462965.1 uncultured Salinivenus sp. | reverse complement strand
ACGGCCTACATGAGCGTCTACGCCGCATTCAGGAAGATTCTTCGACTCCCTCCTCTCTGCGTTCGTCGGTCGCTCAGAATGACTTCGGCTTACGTTTTTATGTTGATCTACTTAGTTCAGAGGGGAAGGTCTACGAGACGATATAGACCGACCCGTCGCCCTCGATAACCGTTTGGACACGGGAATTGACGACGCACTGCTTCACGGCTTTTGAGTGAACTAGGAGGCCTCCAGGGCCATGGCTTCCTGCAGCTCGCTGCGAGTCGTTTCGAGACGCTCCTCTAGGCCCTCACTCACGACCACCTCGTACCCGTCCACGTCCGGATCGAGGGCGCGCAACCGGTCGGGCAGCTCCGAAATGCGGACGGCGGCGTGCTCGCGAATGGCCTTGAGCGGACGCGTCTCGCCGGCATCCGTCCGCTCTCCGTCCTTCATGACGAGTTCCAGGAGCGGGGCGCCACTCATCTGTTCCGACTCGGTGGCAATGACGTCACGAATCGCCTTCCCATCCTCGTACTGCCGCACCAGCTGTTTGCGACCGGGGAGGTTCGACTTGCCAGAGGAGAGCTTCATGCGGGGCTTCCCGGCATAGCCGCACAGCTTGAAGGCACTATCCAGGGACGGCTGGTCGGCCGAGGTGCCCATCTTGGTCCCCACGCCGAAGCCGTCGATCGGGGCCCCGCGGTCGAGCAACTCAGAAATCCGGGACTCGTCGAGCCCACCGCTGGCAAAGATTTGGACGTCCCGCAGGCCGGCGGCGTCGAGCATCCGCCGCGCCTCGTGGGCCAGCACCGCAAGGTCGCCCGAGTCGAGCCGGATGCCGCGCACCCGAAAGTCCTCCCCCCACTTGTCGGCCATGTCAATGACCTTCTGTACTCCTTCGAGGGTGTCGTAGGTGTCGACCAGGAGAATGGTCTCCGGATAGAGCTTTGCAAAGGCCTCAAAGGCCTCCCGCTCCGAGTCGTGGGCTTCGATGTAGCTGTGGGCCATGGTGCCGGTGATGGGAACGCCATAGGCCTGCCCGGCCGCCACGTTGGAGGTGGCATCCACGCCGGCAATGTAGGTGGCCCGGGCCGCCTTCATGGCGGCATCGGTGCCGTGCATGCGCCGCATGCCAAAGTCAGCGACGAGGCGATTCGTGTCGCCCTGCTTGGCCGCCTCCACCACGCGCGCCGCTTTCGACGCCAGGGAGGTCTGGAACGTAATCTGATTGAGCAGAAAGGTCTCTACGAGTTGTGCCTCACCGATCGGAGCGACGACCTCGAGGATCGGTTCGTCGGGAAAGACAGGCGTCCCCTCGGGGACGGCATACACGTCGCCGGTAAACTCGAACCCTTCCAGCCACTCCAGAAATTCGGATCCAAAGAGGTCTTGCTCGGCAAGATACTCGATCGCCTCCTCGGAGAAAGAAAGGGCGTCCAGATATTCGAGGGCCTGCTCCAGCCCACAGGCGAGTAGATAGTTTCGGTTCTTGAGGCGACGCACGAAGAGGTCGAAGACAGCCACCTCGTCCATGCCCTCGCGCCAGTAGGCCTGGAGCATGGTGAGCTGGTAGAGGTCGGTGTAGAGCGAGGACGTGTCGGAACGAAGCTGATCGTCGAAGGACATGATGGGGTGGCGTGATTGGCTGGTGAACGCCGATAGTGGCTGACCGTGAATCTAACTGCTTATCCATAGGTCAGTTTTGAGGAATGCACCCCCCCTCGGGTTCCCCCATAGAGGAGGGCGTCTCACATTCAGGGGTCGACCCAGGAGCGCTTCTGTCAAGGGAGTGCCTCCGAAGAGGAGTGGGCCGAGCACGCTTCCAGCGCGACGACGGTCCGTTGTCCCCCCAATCGATACAGGTTCTGAATCTCGTTCTGAGCGACGACCGGGAGCGGATCACTCCATCGTCGTCACAGACCACTCCTAAAGAGTTCTGCCGAGGGAAGCCCTTAGAAGGCCTCACCGAGCGACATATAGATCTCGAAGCCTGTCGGACTATACGCCACATCGAGGCGGCCATGAACCCCATCCTCAGTCAGCCGAAATCGTCCTCCAGCCCCTACGCCCACCTCCACTTCGTCGAAAAGCGGAGACCCCAACCGGGGGCCCACCTCGCCCGCCGTCATAAAAGCAGCCGCCTTGAAGCGCCACCAGAGCGGCAGCCGGTATTCTGCCTGGGTGGTCCAGTAGACCTTGTCCCGGAACCGTCCCTCTCGGTAGCCTCGCATGCGACTCGAGCCTCCCAGCAGAGGAAGGAGCTCGAAGGGAGCTTGGCCGACGACGGTCTCGAGGTAGGCCTGCACGGCCCAGGTGCCGGGGCCCGCAGGGCGATAGCCCCGAAGATCGGTCCCGAACCGGCCAAAGGTATAGTCGCTTCCCCAGATCAACGAATGCCAGGTGGCCTTCAGCTCAGCATACGTCCCCCGCATCGGAAAATAAATGTTGTCCCGCGCGTCCCAAAGAACCGAGCCGCCGAGGCCCACCACGGTTCCCCCGTCGGCTCCGGGAATCCGATCCTCATCGAGGCGTCCCCCTTCGTCCGGGTCCGTGATGGTTCCGCTCCGAATGAAGACCCGAGGGCCGAGACGCAGGTGCGGTCGCACCCGACGCTGCACCGTTTGATCGAGAAGCCCAAACCGAGCCGTGTAGCCCTCTTTGGCGGAGGACGGCGTGTCCCCCCCGATGCCATAGAAAGAGTTCGGATATCGACTGGCCACCACCTTTCCCTGCACGCGCCACAGTCCACCCTTTAAATAGAGCTCGGGACTAATGTCGACGATCAACTGGCGCCGCTGGGTGGCGGTGAAGGTGAGTTGCACGTTCGAGGGCAACTGCCCCTCTTCTGCCGACAAATAGTAGCCCACCACGCCTCCGACCGCAATCTTGGTATCCGGCGAATAGGAGGCATATGGAAGAACAAGCCAGTTGGCGTCGGCCTCTTTCGAGGCGGAGGAATCCTGAGCGACCGATGGAGGCCCGAGTCCCGGGACGCCCAGCCCAAAGAGCACGATAAGAATCCACAACAATCGATTCATTCCAGATCCTTCCAATGAGCGTCTAACAATGCGGAGGCGGTATGTACCTCCTGTCTGTGGGTCCTCATTCGTTTCATTTCCTGCTTCGTCTGTCTCGTTGGGATCCACTCTCGAAGGCCACAGCTAGAGTCGAACGACGCGACCGTCCCGCTCGGCGTAGCGAACAAACGCATCAAAGACGTCTCCTGCCGCAACGGTGCTGGCATCACCGACGACCACAACTTTGCGCCGGGCCCGGGTGACGGCCACGTTGAACCGGCGGGGGTCGTCGAGAAATCCGATGACGCCCCGATCATTGCTACGGACGAGGGAAACGAGCACGACCTCTTTTTCGCGTCCCTGAAACCCGTCTACGGTATCGACCTCGAGTCCCTCAATGTCGATCCGCTCCCCGATTCGATCCACCTGATCGTTGTAGGGAGTGATGACGGCAAGGGCCGACGGATCGATCCCTGCGTCGAGGCCGTCGTGGGCCAGCTGTGCCACGATCTCGGCCTCGCGGGGGTTTTCCCGGGAGTTCGAGCCCGCGCGCTGCCGCTCGGGGGCATCGATCACGGTCGTGTCCACAAAGACGAGGGGGGCCTCCGGCGCCAGGATGGACTGCCGGTCGGCGGGCAGGGACGGAGCCTCCACCCCGAGATCCGCCAGCGTGTGGCGGCGCACGGCCTCGGCCGGTTCCAGCCGGTCGTCGTAGAAATAACGGCTGGAAAAGCCCATGATGGTCTCGTGCATGCGGTACTGGGTCCGCAACAGACTCCGGATGGAGCCCGCTGCATCGGGATCCGTCTCGTGATGCTTGGCGAGACGTTCGAAGAGGGTGTGACGCAGTCCGCTGTGGGCGGCCTCCTCGTTGAGAATCGTGGGCGGAAGCTGCTTGTGGTCGCCCACCAGGATGGCGCGGCGGGCGTGCACCA
>CAYXAD010000303.1:0-3935 GCA_964462965.1 uncultured Salinivenus sp. | reverse complement strand
TCAAAAAGGGAAGTGCCCAGACCCGCCCGGCCCACTTTACCGGAGCCAAAAGCTGGACGCTCAGCCAGCGAAGCCCGCTCGCCTTCACGAAGTGCCCTTTCGAGGAGCGAACGGGGTCGCGGTAGATGCCACGCGCTTTGATTTTTGGGTCCCAGCGTCGCTCGATCGTGTCGTCGAGGCCGATTACAACCGGCCCGTCGGGAACGAACTGCTCGACGAGCTGCCGCAAAAGCCGCTCTCCAGCTAGGCGAGCCGACCAGCGGGCTCGGCTCAAGACGCGATGGGAGCTGCTGAAGTTTGTCTCTTCGGCGAACCCTGTGCCCGCAGGGGCTATTGATAGCCTGCGAACGGAAAGAGCCGCTCGTTTCCATTCGGTGTTCATTCTATTCAAGGGGGACGAGTCAACTGTTAGAAAAGGAAATCCTGGGGTCGCAAGAAAGGAAAAGCGGGAAATTACAGAGGGACAGACGCGGCTTATGGCCCCCTGAACCTTGACGTTCCTGACGCCCCTCCCCTCGCCAATGACACCGCTTTCGAGAGAAAGTGCTACGCCTTTCTCGTGAAGGGGGAAGAGGCTCTCTGCAGCCCGCCCCAAGGGGGTCTGAGCCAAAAGACAGTTCGGAAGGGAAGCAGATCTTCACCGTGCTAAAATCGAGCGTCACCATCTTCGTGAATAGCGCCCATGGTGAATCCAACCTTGAGCCCCCCTCCCCCCGGACAATTCACTGAGTGTCCTCCTTTTCCATGCCCCGATACCTCCTAATATTTCTGTTGGCTCTCCCTCTGGGATGTGATGTGCTTGGTTCGGAGGCATCTCCCGAATACCTCGGGATGTGGCTGAGCGAATCCAACAATGGAGACTACTATCTCCACTTTACCGAGCAAACCCTCCGACAATATTTCGTTAGCAGCCAAGACACGAGTTGCTTGTCCAGAGCGTGGAAAATCCAAGACTACGACCCCGAGGCGAACGTCATGTTTTTTCGCACCGCACCGAACAGGGACAATGAGTGGCACGTGGAGATCCGCGCGGATTCCATGAGGGCAGGCCCGGTAGATCGTGCAAGCTTCCAGCGCACGTACCGCAAGACGAATGAGACTCCGGGGGAACGAACCGAATGCGCAGAGACGGGGAGAGCTCTCCAGACCCCTCTCTCCGAAAACTAAAGGCGATCGAGGCTCCAGCCGCTGCTACGGATTCCTGAAGCGACGCCATGACTCCCTCACCACAAACAATGAATGACGTCTTCCGCATCCTCTCTATCGCGTCCCTCTTGATCCTTTTCCCGGGAGCTTTTTTCCTCGTAGCAAGCGTTTACGTGCTCTTTGTGACCGGCTTCTGGTCCTTTCTCAAAACCCTATTTTTCGGAGTGCTCTTCATCACTTTGGGTCTTGCTGCCTTTGTGGGATTTTGGACGCTCGCCGACAGGATGGAGCCGTGAGAAAAGACGAGTGCCGCTCTCCTTCAACGTTTTCAGTCGGGGCCGATGACGGGGGGCCTCCCCTCCGAGTTCGCGTCAGGAGAGACACGCGAGGTAGAAGAAGAACAGAGAGGAGAACACCGAACCCGCCAACCCCTCGGAGGCCTCCGACTGCCATCTGCTCTCGACGATGAGGGAAGCTGTTGGCGCAGCCCTCAACCCTCTTCGACGTGCGGGTCGTCCGCGTCGGCCGGTTCGTCGGACGCAGGATCGAGCGACCGAGAACGCTGCCGGCGCCGCCAGTACCAGTAGACCGCTAGCCCTGCCGCTCCCACGGCCAGGAGAATGAGCACGATCCGTCCGTAGGCCCGCAGATACTCGACCACCAGCTCCCAGTTCTCGCCCACCTCGTAGCCCGCATAGCTAATGAGTCCCGTCCACAGCAGTGCGCTGACGGTGCACCACCAGGCCGTCCGCCAGGGCTCCATCTGAGCCACGCCGGAGGTGAGCGAAATGACGGACCGGGCCCCACTCAAGAAGCGATTGGCAGCGACGACCCCGTAGCCGTACGTGTGAATCCACCGCTGGGCCTTGTCAAATCCCTCGCGAGGAAGCCACGTGAACCGGTTGGGATCCAGGACGGCTCGGCCAAGCTGATAGCCGATGGCATACATCGTCATGAAGCCCAGCGCCCCCCCGATCGTCGACAACAGGATCACGACTCCGAGGTGGAGCTGTCCCAGGCCGGCCAGATACCCGCCAAACACCACGACCATATCTCCCGGAATGGGGGGCAGGACGTTCTCTCCGTACGCAATGAGGAGCAGAGTAAAATAGGCCCACAACGGCGGCAGGGCCTGCATCCACGAAAAAAAGTCCGAAAACCAGTCGAACATAGACAAACGAGGCGAAATGTCTCCGGCTCTGGGCTCTCAATGACCCGTGCTAGACGGAACGAAGCAAACAGACGGCGTGCGCCGTTGCCCCGTCCTCCTGTCCCACCGCTCCCAGGCCTTCCGCGGTCGTCGCCTTCACGGAAACACGACGAGTCTCAATATCGAGAGCCGTCGCGATGTTTTCCCGCATGGCGTCGATGTGGGGGCGAAGCTTGGGCCGTTCGAGAATCACCGTGGCGTCCACGTTATGTGGCGCGTACCCGGTTTCGCGGACCCTCTCGCGCACCGTCCGAAGCAACTCCAGGCTGTCCGCCCCCTCCCACGCGTCCTCCGTGTCGGGAAAGTGAGCCCCAAGATCGCCGAGGGCGGCCGCTCCCAGGATCGCGTCGGCAACGGCGTGCAGGAGAACGTCGGCGTCCGAATGACCGGCGAGACCAGTGGTGTGGGGAATGGTCACCCCGCCCAGCACGAGAGGACGCCCTTCCACGAGCCGATGGACGTCGTAGCCAATTCCAATGCGCATACGTGTACGAGACAAAATTGGAAGGCAATCCCAGGAACCGCTCCATCGGCTAGGTCGAAGGAGAGCTCAACCGCTCCGGATCATTGACCCAGGAGCCCCACAGCTGCTGGGCCAAGTGCCAGTCGGCCTGCGTCGTAATCTTAAAGTTGCGACGGCTGCCCCGAACAAGCGCAACCTCTCGATCGGTGCGCTGCACCAGGGACACGTCGTCTGTAGCCGGCGGCCCTTCTCCTTCCGCAGCGGCCCGATGGGCGTCTTCGAGCCAGGCCCGACGGAAGCCCTGGGGCGTCTGCATGCGGTAGAGGTCCTCCCGAGGAACCGTGTCCCCAAACACGTCGTCCTGCGCGGTGCGCAGGGTGTCGACCACCGGCACCGCCAGAGCAGCAGCGCCCTGCTCTCGCACTCCCTCGATGACCTTTTGGATCTGCGACGCCGAGACAAAGGGACGAACGGCATCGTGGACCAGCACGACCTCAACGGGGGCAGGAACCGCCCGCAGGGCGTGCCGAACAGAATCCTGTCGGCTGTCCCCCCCACTAACGACGGCCGTGAGCTTACTGAGGCCTTCTGCCTGGAGGCGGTCGCTCACCTCGCGGACGTGCTCTTCGGGAACGGCCACGATGAGGTGCCCCACACGAGGGTGCCGTTCGAAAGCAAGGAGCACCTGAACGAGTAACGGGCGCTCGCCGAGCGTGCGAAACTGCTTGCGCACTCCCCCGAGCCGACGCCCTTCCCCCGCGGCGGGCATCAGGACGGCCACCTCATTTGCCTGCTCTACCGTGCTGGACTGGCTCATGGCAGTCGAGAACGCCGACCCGCCCCGAGGGCAGCCGGCGCCGGAGGCTATTCGATCAGCATTGCGTCACCAAAGGAGAAGAGACGGTATTCCTCTTCGAACGCTTCCTCGTATACTTCAAAGATGAAGTCGTAGCCGGCAAACGCCGCCGCCATCATGAGGAGCGTACTCTCGGGACGGTGAAAGTTCGTGATCATCCGTTCCGTGATTTTGAAGTCATACTCCGGATAGATGAAGAGATCGGTCCAGCTGTGGTCGGCCTTGAGCGTCTCATCGGCCGAGAGGCTCGACTCGAGGGC
>CAYXAD010000302.1:0-3957 GCA_964462965.1 uncultured Salinivenus sp. | reverse complement strand
CCGGCGACCTCTTCGTCCCGAACGAAGCGCGCTACCGGGCTGCGCCATGCCCCGAGGATATGATCGTCCATGTTATAGGGCTAGATCGAGACGGGGATCCAGAAATCGATCCGGCTCCCCCCTTCCTGTCTCCCTCGAGAGCCGAAGTTCAATACTTATCCACAGAACAATTGCGAAGTGCGAGTGGCAAATTTCGAATCGCGTCTCGCTGCTTTTGCTCATAAAAATGTCGTTCCAGCACACGCGATCACCTCTGAGTTCTCCCAATCAGCAGGGGGCTCTCTCCAAATCGATCAACGTTCGAATCGCTTCTCTTCACCACATACAGAAGACGACAGAAGAACCACTCGGCCGATGAGCACGCGATACAGGCTCCCCTCCCACTCGACATTCGCAATTCTAAAATCGCCATTGTCCAACCATCATCGTCCAAACTCTTCGTACATTTCGTCGATGAGGCCCTCGTAGCGTTCGGTGATCACATTGCGACGGAGTTTGAGAGTCGGGGTTAGCGTCCCATCCTCGACGGTAAAAGGGTCTGAGAGCAACCGAAAGTTCCGGATTTTCTCGTGGGCGGCCGCCTCGCTGTTGTACTCCGAGATCGCCGACTGGAAAAGCTGAGAAACATCGTCGAGTTCGAGGAGCTCCTCATCCCTGTAGGACGCCTCGTCGACTCCCTGATCACGAGCCTGCAAACGAAGGGTTTCAAAGTCGGGCACCACGAGGGCAGTAAGGAACGGTCGGTCTTCTCCCACCACGATCATCTGATCGATCCATCCAGTGGTCTTGAACGACTCCTCGATGGGACCGGGATAAATGTTCTTGCCCCCCCGAGAGACGATCATGTGCTTGATCCGATCCGTGATCTTGAGGTAGCCCGAATCGAACCGCCCTACGTCGCCCGTGTGATACCAGCCCTCCGGGTCAAAGACGGACCGCGTCTCTTCGGGACGATTCCAGTAGCCTTTCATCACGTTGGGCCCCTTTACGAGAATCTCGCCCTCTTCTGTCGTTGTCCGGGTGGGGTAATCGTTGCCGTTCACTTCGGCAACCGGCGTCCTTTCATCCAGGGGCTGAATGGCTACCGTCACCCCCGGCAGGATGTGTCCGACGGTTCCGTATCGCGGCGCGTCCATGGGATTGGCAGAGATTACAGGCGCCGTCTCTGTCAGCCCGTATCCTTCGATGATTGTCACGCCGGCGGCCTGAAAAAACGTACCGATCTCTTCGGGCAAGGCCGCCCCGCCCGACACCGCAAAGCGGAGGCGTCCGCCCAGCTTCTCGTGTAGCTTCGAAAAGACGAGCTGGTGAGCGAGAGTCTTCTGGGCCCGGAGGAAGAGCCCAGGCCCTGAATTCCCGTTCTGCCGCGCCTCGGCGTGCCGTTCCCCCGCTTGTACGGCCCATTCGAAGAGCTTCTCCTTGATCAGGCCTCCCTCGCTGGCCTGCTTCGTGACACGGTTGTACACCTTCTCAAACATGCGCGGCACCGAGATCATCACGGTGGGCTGCACCTCCTGCAAATTCTGAGTCACTGCTTCGATGCTCTCCGCATAACTAATCGTCGCCCCGGCAGCGAGAATGGCCGTGTGGCCTGCGGTGCGTTCAAAGGCGTGGGACAGCGGCAGAAAGGAGAGGTGATGATCCTCCTCCCCAAAGGGGACGCACTGATGAGCGGCCTTTACATTCGAGCAGAAGTTCCGATTCGTAAGGACCACTCCCTTCGGTTCACCGGTGGTCCCGCTCGTGTAAATCAGCGCACTGGGGTCTTCCGGGGCCACGCCCTCGGCGTCGGTAACGAGGCTGTCCTCGTGCGCCGACCAGTAGGTGCCTCCCTCCTCGAGCGCCTGCTCCCAGGACGACATGGCAATGGGCGGGTCGTCCGGGCGTTCGCTCATCACGATGACCTCCTCGAGCTCCGGACAGGTGTCGGCAATCTGTTCGATCTTTTTTCGCTGAACCGGAACGGAGACGATACACACCTTCGCCCCGGCGTCGCGAAGGATGTAGCCGACCTTGGCGGGGGGAAGGGACGTGTAGATCGATACATTCACTCCCCCAATGAGCTGGGTGCCGAGGTCAGTAATGGCCCACTCCGGACGGTTTTCAGAGAGCAAGGCCACGCGATCCCCCTTGCGCACGCCTTGCTGGTGCAGGTAGCCGGCCAGGGCTTGTACGCGATCCTCGAGCTGCTCCCAGGTGATGTCGTGCCACCCCTCCCCTCGCACTTTGTGCCGAAGCACGGGCCGCTCCTGCCCGCGGTACCGAGCACAGAGGCGACGAAACATCTGAGGAATTGTGTCGAACTCGACCTGAACAGGCATGGACGTGAAAAGAGATCAATGAGGAGAGTGTGGGGAGCGTCTGTAGGAGGAAAGACTCGGCAAGAGGGACCCGATGGGGGTTCTGCGCCACAGAGATAGGAATCTCAGACGGATGCGATGGATCCTCGTAGGAACCCCCTTCTGAAGGGCGCGCGTCGACCCGGCAAGGATATGGTAATCAATCACGGGCTTCTGAATCAATGGCCCCCAATCGATCATCCCTCCGTCCCCGTCCGAGTCACGTCCAGGGAGGGCGTCCGGACAACGTCCAAAAGAGGCCGTTCCTCACGCGGCCGCCCCGACGGCCCGCCGAACCGACACGTGCCCGTCATCCCGAAGGCGCTCGATGAGGCCCTCCTTGATGCGACGTACGAGGTCGGGGCCTTCATAAATAAGCGCAGTGTAAAGCTGAATCAAGGAGGCACCGGCCCGAATTTTCTCGTAGGCCGACTCCGCGTCGTGCACGCCCCCTACGCCGATGATGGGCAGCTCTCCGTCGGTGGCTCGGTACAGGTACCGAATGAGGGCGGTGGACCGATCGGCCAGCGGAGGCCCACTGATTCCGCCTTCGCCGATCGACTCGAGGGTCTCGTCAGACGTCTTGAGCCCCTCCCGATCCGAGGCCGTGTTCGTGGCCACAATCCCGTGGACGCCGTGATCCTGAGCCACCGCGAGGATGTCTTCCAGGCGGGTGTCAAAGACGAGTTTCTCGCTGATGGGAGGACTCAGCTTGATGAGAACCGGCACCTCCAGGCCCGGCGCGAGCTGTTCGGAGAAGATGACGCGCAATAGGTTGTCGAGAGCGTCTGGATCCTCAAAGGTGCGTCCATCCTTCGTATTTGGACAGGAGACGTTGAGGGTCACGTAGCTCGCCTGCTGCGCCAACAGGCGAAAGCTTTTGCGAAAGTCTTCGAGCGCAGCGTCCCCCATCACGTCGGGATCATGGGTCTTCGCCAGATTGATGCCGAGGGGCCGCGTGCGGTCGGATCGATTGGCCTCTAGCCGCTCGGCCACTGCTTCGGCCCCGTCGTTGTTGAGCCCCATTCGGTTGAGGAGGGCCTGATCCTCTGGCAGCCGAAAGGCACGGGGTTTCGAGTTTCCATCGGCGGGCCGGGCACTCACAGAACCGACCTCGACAAACCCAAACCCGAGGGTCTCCCAAAATTGAACGAGCCGGGCATTCTTATCGAGCCCGGCCGCCACGCCAATGGGATTGGGAAACGTTTCCCCCCAGACTCGCTGTTTGAGTCGTTCGTCTTCGAACCCATACCGTGCTGCGAGGGACGGCACGTTGTTCTGTACGAATTCGGCCATCCGCAGCGTGAAATCATGCGCTCGCTCGGCGTCTAACCGAAAAAGCAGGGGACGTAGAACGTTGTACATGCACTCAATGTGATTAACCCAAAGGAGCTGCGGACGCCGGTGGGGGGATCTTATCCCCGATGAAGCGATGACCTATCCTTTGGACCCGACTTCCCCCCATTTCGTTTCTCCCACCTCGGAGTTCTCATTCCCCATACCGACTCATGTCGATTCTATTGTACCAGGTCGATGCCTTTACGACCACCCCTTTTGCCGGCAACCCCGCTGCCGTCTGCGTGCTTCCGTCCCCGCAAACGGCAGACTGGATGCAGAA
>CAYXAD010000301.1:0-3974 GCA_964462965.1 uncultured Salinivenus sp. | reverse complement strand
GGGCCTCCGCACCCAAAGGACGTTAGCGCCTCCAAACGGGACGCGCGCTTCAGTTGTCACTAACGAGCCACACCCGATCGATGGCCCCGTCGGTCACCCGGTAGATTCCCACCTGTCGCACAGAGTCTTGCTCCGGCAGTCCGGAAACCGTCTCCTCCACCACCGCGGTCTGCCCCACGGTCGTGACGTCATGAAACTGTACCCCAAGCGTCGGCGCTTCCTCAAACAGAGAACTGTACTCGTCGCGGAGGACCGCCCGTCCTTCTCGTCGGAGCTCGTTCGGGGGATCGTAGACCTCGACCTCCTCACTGAACGCATCGAGGAAACCACCGAGGTCCCGGGCATTGAAGGCGTTGCCGCCCTGTCGGACGACGGCTTCGGGCGATCGCGGAACCAGGGACTCCGGCTCGAAGTCCTCTCCGGCCTTAATGACTCGGTGGATGGAGGCTGTATTCATAATGTCCTCCAGGGGATTCCGATCGAGCACCACGAGGTCGGCCTGGGCCCCTTCCTCGAGCCGCCCGAGATCGTCCCGCTCCATGAGCGCAGCGCCGCCTTCGGTCGCCGTCGCCAAG
Organism: uncultured Salinivenus sp.; assembly: GCA_964462965.1. Taxonomy (GTDB): domain Bacteria; phylum Bacteroidota; class Rhodothermia; order Rhodothermales; family Salinibacteraceae; genus Salinibacter. Next base: position 3,399 of record CAYXAD010000301.1, on the reverse strand, counting down.
ATCTGCTGGGGGGTGAGTCCGGCCGCTTGCATCAGTTCGAACTCGCGGAAGAGGGCGGGCCCGTGCGGCGTGCCGATGTTGCCCGCATCGGTCCCCGCCGCAATCGGGACGCCCGCATCGTGGAGGCGCTTCAGATTGCGCATGGCGGTGGTGTCGGACGGCACTGACGGCGCCTGCTCGATCCGCTGGCGAATGCCCCGAGGCACGAGCGAATCCGGAAGCGTCCGCAGATCGAAGAGTGAACCGATCACCTCTTTCTGCCCGATGCGGTGCTCGGGCGTCGTGAAATCGAGCTGCTGAGCAAAGGTCTCGCTGTATCGTTCCCCCACCATGAGCGTCGGCGTGTAGATCACCTCGTCCTCACGAAGAAGCTCGACAAACGCGTCGTCGACGGGAGCGTCGGACACGCTGTGGACGAGAATGTCGGCGCCCGCCTCGACGGCCGCCCGGGCCGTTTCGAGCTCGGTGGCATGCACCGCCACGCGTTTGCCGGCCTCATGCGCCTCGTCGATGGTCGCATCGACGATCGGTCGGAACGCGGCGGGCGTCTCGCCGCCCCGAACGATGTACCAAATCTTGATGAGATCCACCCCGGCTTCGACCTGACGCCGCACCTCCTCACGGGCCGCCTCGGGCGACTCGATCTGGAGGATGGGCGGATCTCCGGTGTCCAACGAGGGGCGCTCGACGCTGGAAAGGAGCGGCCCGGCGGTTACAACCGTAGGTGCTGTGGCCGTCGTCTCGGCCCGGGCACGCACGTCCAAATTCCACATGGGTCCCCCCACGTCCACGACGCTGGTCACCCCGCTGCGCAGGTAGCGCCGAAAGGTATCGGGCAGCCGCTCCTTGATCAGCGACAGCTCTTCCTCGTAGGGGCGTGCGGCGCGGAGGTCGAGGATGTCGGGCCGCGTGTAGAGCCCGCCGCTCTGGAAAAAGTGGACGTGTCCGTCGACGAGGCCGGGGATCACGTACTTGCCCGGAATCTCGCGGACGGTCGCCGCGTCGGGAACGGTCACCTCGCTCGAGGGCCCCACAGCCGCGATCCGATCGCCCTCGAGGAGAATCGTTGCGTCCTCAATCTCTGCGTCCTGGGCCGGCTGGATGACGGTCCCCCCGACCCATGCCGTGATGTCCTGGCCCTGCACGGATCCAGCGGCGAGCAGCAAGCCCAAACAAAGCACACAACGACGAAAGCAACCGTAGAGACGAGAGCCGAGAAGCAACCGCATGGGAGTGGATGTGGAGACAGAGGATGGCGGCGAGCACATTTACCGCCCACAAATTAGAAGTGAGCTCATTGAATTGCAGCCGCCTCTCGTACTCGCGCCCCCCTCCTTGTCCCTACACCTGCGGTCGGCTTTCAGAAGGCTCCCCCGGCCGGGACACCCCGACGCCGTACCGAAATACGAGGACCGCACCGAGATGTCCGCCCGCAGCAAGCAAGGCGCCCCCCACCCCTGAACAGGCCAGGGCCCCCACGAGACGAGCATTCTGGAGCGTGGCGTCCGGTGCGCCGCGCACGAGGAGGCTCACCAGAAAGGCGGTGATCGCTGCGCCCGTGAGGAGCAAGTGTCGAGTGGCCGTCGGCTCAGCGGGACTGTCGGGCGAGAGCCGCGCGTACTCCATGAACCCCGTCACAATCGTCGGAAGGGCAGCGATAAGCCCAACAACGAGCGTCCAAAAGCTCATTGCCCACCAGAGAGCACTCCCCGTCCAGATCCCAATGGCATCCCACATCAGCGACAGGGGCAACAGGGCCACAGGAAAATGGACGCACAACGAATGAAGAGAAAGGCCGGAGAGTCGCATGTCGGTCGGGGCAGTGAAGGGCTCGACGATACCGAATGGTAAAATGCTCCAGCAGAAATCCTGGAAAACCTGGAGCCAATCGCTCAACCCAAATAGCCGAGCAGTAAGAGGAGAAAGGCCACGACTGCAGCGCCGCCGTGTCCGTACATTAGCCCGTTGGGGAGCGACTCCCCGCGAAGGTGCTTGGCAATCAACACAAATCCGCCGAGTGCCGCCACGACGAAGAGCCCCACGGACGCCCAGAGCAAACTGCTGGCGCCATTTTGTAATACGAACCACAGAAGGAGGACGAGCCCGGCAGCAGCAAGAACTCCGTGAACGGCCGCGAGCCCAAGGGGAGCGTCGTCCTTCGTGACATGCATCCGGAGCAACACGAGACCGCCAACGGCGGCTAGGGCGAAGACGATGAGAGCAGTAAGCATCATGAGTCAGGGGAAGCCTGAGTGGTACATTCTCGAAATAACGAAAGGTTTATTGGTCTTTTCATATAAGCAGCGATGCGGAAAATGTCAATTGTCTCCAGCTTTTCAGAGAGCCATCTCAGGGTGGGGGCGAAATCGTGAGACTCGACCGCCCTCAGTGAAGTCTGATCATCGAACCCAGTCCCTTCTTTTCTTGAATCCCGCTTTTCACTGCTCGGTAGAACGGACTTCCGTCATTTTTCCATTTCGCCTTCAGTTCGCATGCTGTCCGCTCCATCGGTTCAGTCGCTCCGGTCGGCCGAGCACACGCCCCTGCTCTTTACCACGAACATGGGCTTGGAGGACGTGGTCATCAACGAGTTCTCGGAGCGCTGTCGGGCTGTAGGAATCGACGTCATCGACACGACGCCTACGCCAAAGGACCTCACCGGCTACGCACAAGTGACGGCCGCAACTGCGCCAACACGTCTCCTCCCGGTGGCCCACGAGATGCGCTCTGTGCATCACATTTTGGCTCCGCATTACACCTTTTCTCTTCCCCATTCCCCCAAAGAGGCTCTGCATCAAATTCGCACTACGCTCGAAGCCCTTGAGGTGGACGCCATGGACGACGCCGATACCTTTCGGGTCACCACGGTGCGGGAGGGAGACCACGACTTTACGAGCATCGACGTGCAGCGCGAGGCCGGCGCCGGACTGGAAGCCCACTACGGGACGACGGTCGACCTGGAAGAGTACGACGTGGAGGTGCGGGTCGACGTACACGACGACCGGTGCCTCGTCAGTGTTCAGCACACCCACGAGGCGTTGAGCCGTCGACAGGCTCGGCTTTTCCAGCCGCGCGCGGCCCTCAAACCCAACGTCGCATACGCCTTGCTTCGGCTGGCTCATCTCGACGGGGCCCCCGAGGTGCTGCTCGATCCGTTTTGCGGGTCCGGCACCATTCTCTGGGAGGCCGGGGCCCTCTGGTCCGAGACGCGCCTCGTGGGCAACGACTGGAACGAAGAGACCCTTGCGGGGGCGCGCCAAAATGCGGAGGCGCAAGGGCTAACCGACCGCCTCACACTCTGCGAATCCGACACCTGGTACCTCGCCGAAACGTTCGCCGAGCTAGAGGCCGACCTCATCGTCACCAATCCCCCCTTCGGCGTGCGCATCGGCAGCAGCA
>CAYXAD010000300.1:0-3977 GCA_964462965.1 uncultured Salinivenus sp. | reverse complement strand
CATCAGCAGGTTGGCGGCAATCGGGTTCTGGGCCATGTAGGCGATGGGCCCGGTCCACTCGCGACCGGACTCGGACGATGCGTCTGCGCTGCTCATGGTACTGGAAAGATCTGGCGAGGGAGATCACACGTTGAGCCGTCCCGCCGGGACGGCGTTACTCGGGTCGAGCGGCCTCTACTCTTGAGCAGGCTCCGGCACCGGCTGCTCCTCGGACCCTTCCAGGCGCAGCGGAGCCCCCTCGGTTACGGTACTCAGGTTGGTCGTCACCACCTGATCCCCGTCGTTCAGTCCTTCTCGGATGTAGGCGTACTGCGCATCCCGGAAGACGACGGTGGCGTCCCGAATGCGAAGCTCTCCGTCCTCCATCACCCACACGGTGTCGTCGCTTCGGAGAAAGTCACGATTCAGGCGAACCACATTTTCCAGCGGCGTGCCCTGCATGTGCGCCTCGACGTACGACCCGATCATCAGCCGGGGCCCCTCGGCGTTCTCGGCCTGATAGGCGTGTGGGTCCGGCACCGAGATCAGCACGCGGGCCATGCGCGTCTCCCCTTCCACTGAGCCGATGACCCGAAATATGTGCCCTTCACGCCAAGCGCCCTCCTCCCACGCCGTACGATTCTGGATGCGAACGGACGCCCCCTGCGTCCCGTCTTCCGGCAGGCTCAGTCGACGAAGCTTCGACACCGGCACGGTGGCCTCGACCCAATACTCGTCGAGCCCCACCAGCCGCCCGAGCTCGTCGCCGGGGGCCACCTGCGAGCCGACGTTCACATTCCGACTCAGGATGTGGGCGTCGAAGGGGGCCCGAATGGTCGTACGCGCCAGGTTCAGCTCGGCCTGCTCGACGGCGGCCTGGGCCGACTCGACCTGCGACCGGGCCGAGTTGAGCTGTGGCTTGCGGAGCACGAGGGACCGGTCCTCCTCCGACAACGAGTCGTCGAGCAACTGATAATCCTGCTGCGCCACGTCCTGCCGCCCCATCTCCAGATTGAGGTCTGCCCGGGCCTGCCGGAGCTCACTTCTCCGCTGCTGAAGGGTGTTCTGATAGTCGGACGGATCGATCTGAAGCAGGACCTCTCCTTCCTCTATGTAGCCTCCGGGCGTGAAGCCGTCGGCCCGCCGAATGATTTTTCCCCCGACCTGCGGACTCAGCACGATGTCCTGCGACGGCCGGACGGTGCCCATGGCCTCGATGGTCGGCTGCACCGTGTCGCGCCGGACGGTCGTCACGTCGACGAGCATAGGCGTCTCTCGGGTCGCCCCCGTTCGCTGGGCCGTTGGCTCCGTGAAGAAGATGAGGGTCGTCACGCCGCCGCCGACGAGCAGGATCCCGAGACAAATGAGGAGCGTCGTTTTCCAGTTCATGGGTCGAAGTTGTTCACGTGGTGCATCGAAAGCCCGTCCACCCGGACTCCTAGATTATTCATTCCTCTCCCTGGAGGTTCTAAACGACCCGGCGAGGGCCTGATAGAGAGCAATTCGGTCCTCGACCAGGATTAGCCGGGCCGAGAGGAGGTCCCGCCGAAGCTGTTGCAGGTCGTCGAGCGCGGTCAAGACGTCGAGATAATCGGTGGTGCCGTTCAGGTACTGGACGCGGAGCTGCTCATAGGCCTGCTGTCCCAGCTCTACCTGTTCCTCGATCTGCCGGATCTGTTCCCGCTGCTTCCGCTCGCGGACCAGTGCATCCTCCACCTCTCGAAAGGCCGTGAGGGTCGTCTGCGCGTACTCGTAGAGCCGCTGTTGTTTGACGGACTCGGACCGATCGACCTCGGCCCGCAGCTCCCCGCCCCGGAAAATGGGGGCCAGCAGGTTGCCGGCAAAGGAGTACGCCCACTCCTGAAACAGGCTCGCCGCGTTGTCGGCGGCCGACGAGGCGGAGACCGAGAGCGTGAGGCGGGGATACTGGTTGCTGATGGCCGCGGCCAGTTCGCGGTCGGCTGCCTGGAGCCGGTATAAGTCCTGCTGTACGTCGGGGCGCCGCTGAATCAGATCCATGGGCACGCCGGTGTCCGGCAGGGGAGGAAGGGTCGGCAGCGTATCGGGCTGTGCCTCGACGCCGGCCTGCGGAGAGCGCCCCAGGAGCACGGCGAGCCGGTGCTCCAGCACCTGCGCCCGCGACTCCACGACCGACCGTTGCTCGCGGGTCGATCGCACGAGCTGGCGCTGTCGGAGAAGGTCCACGCTCCGGATCTGGCCGGTCTCGAAGCGGTTCTGCAGAAGCTCGAGGACGGTCTCGTTGGTCTCAATCTGTTCGTTCACGAGGCGCAACTGACTTCGGGCCTCTGCCAGCTGGTACCAGGTGCGCACGACCTCGGCCGAAAGCGAGAGGGCCGCCGTCTGATACTCGGCCCGGGTGGCCCGGGCGCGGAAGCGTTCGGCCTCGACGGTGGCCCCAATGCGCCCCCACAGGTCGACCTCGTACGCCGCGTCGAGCCCGAGCTGTAACGTCTCGGTGGTCTCGTCGGCGCCCTGCGCGCGACGAACGTCGCCCTGCCCAAAGGCATCGAAGTCCGGGAAGAGGTCTGAGGACGCTCGGTCCACCACGGCCTGCGCCGCCTGCAGCCGCTGCCACGCAGTCTTCAGGGGAAAGTTGGAAGCCGTCGCGCTGTCGACCAGGGCGTTCAACTGCTCGTTCTCGAAGGCCGTCCACCATCGATCGGGCACCTCCGGAGCTCCGGAGTCGGAAAAGCGCTCCGGCGCCTCTACCGGTGGGGCAGTGGTCTCCGTCTGGGAAGCACACCCGAGGCCTCCAAGAAAAGTAGTGACCAGACCGATAGCTAGAGCGAAGGCACGGCCTCGAGACATATGCTCGTTGGTTCGTATAAATGAGGATTGAACGGAGCCGATCTCTTAAAACGACGCCCTGACAATCGAGATCGAAAAACCGATTCCACCCTGAGGCCCGGACGTGGTTCCATCCGCTCAGCTCTGCCCGTCCAGCTGGGGGGTTGGGCAAAGAACATGCAGCAGGCTCCAGTGCCGAGGAGCAGAATGAAACGGCTTATTTCTCGGAGAAGAAAAAGAAAGGGAACGCAGCCTTCTCGTGAAACCCATCAGTTGTCCTCGTATGAGATCCGTAGCAATAGCGTGTAATTCGCGGCGAACGATTCATTGAGCCCAACGGCAGAGCCCCCATCTGATGGCCCCTCTGCATCTAAGTAACTCAAGTTGCGACCTATTTGCTGTTTTCTGAAAAGACAGCGGACGACAGACGGTAGATCGCCGAACGGAGCGTTCGAGGCGGTCGGGGCCTGTCCCACCCTCCTTCGGGGTCCGCTGTTGGCTGTCATCGCGCTAGAGGTTTGCACCCCGCAACGTGGGTTACCTAACACATTCGAGTCCCGTCTAGTGCGTAAACCCCATTCGGTGCATCAGCGTGCATCAATGAGAGACTGGTCTGCAGCAGCTCCCCTTGCAGACAGTGCTCTCGACTCGACCCACACCCCTTTCGCTCTCGCCTCCCCTCGCTGCAAGTTTTCCTCCTGAAAGCGCTCCGGTCCGGCGACAACTCCTCCAACGCAAAAAGCAAACAAAGCGGTCGTTATCGCTCCTCCACAGTGGGTATCACAAACCGCTTCGGTTTTTTATACGTAGAGAATCGCCCTTTAGCACCGCTGAGATCGACCTGCTCAGGTTCCCCTCCCCTAGCTGCGGCCGAAGGAGGAGGAAGACTTTGGACGTTAGATCTGTGGCCGATGGGGTGTAAAGGCCCACTTCTTATTGATATGCTCTTGTAAGCTACACCTCTGGTGGAGGGGCCTTCTAGCTCTGGCTTCTAAGACTGAAAAGTATGACTGAAAAGACCAGCCTTCTCAGCGGCTTGGAGCAATGTCGGTCCTCGCTCTGCGGAAACTGGTTCTGATGACCGCAGCCAACGATAACTGATTGCCTATCTCACTCGCGAAACACGAACTACTCCCTCGGCGCTGGCTGAGGATGCCGAAAGCACGTGACCGGTCGGACTCGGTGGGCGC
>CAYXAD010000299.1:0-4040 GCA_964462965.1 uncultured Salinivenus sp. | reverse complement strand
CAGGAGATCTCGACGCGGGCATTTCGAGGCAGAGATGATACCTCCACGGCCTGCCGGGCGGGCGGCTTCTCATTAAAATAGTGGGCGTACACCTCGTTGATCTGGGCGTAGTCGTTGACGTCCGTCATAAACACCTCGCAGCGGACGACGTCTTCGAAGGTCATGCTCGCGGCCTTCAGGACCGCCCCAAGATTGTCCAAGACGCGCTCGGTTTCCTCCTCGATGCTGCCGTCGATCATGCTCCCGGTCTCGGGATCGATGGCAATCTGGCCGGACACGTACAACGTACCGTCCGTGAGGATGCCTTGACTGTATGGGCCGATCGCCGCGGGGGCCAAGGGAGTGGTGACAGTACTGCGGGATGTTGAGGTCGAGGAGGACTGTGCGGACATAAAAGCAGGATCGAAACTCCCGAAAGAACACGACACCTTACAACATCCTCGTTCCTGCCTCGTGGTACAAGCGAATATTATCTAAAGAGCGCGTGCAGCACGAGCAAAGGGGGAAGAGCCCGCCCCAAACAGCCTCATCCACGTCCGTAGATCTTATGGGCATTTACAGGTGGGCTTCGAAGGGACTGTGCAACCGCGATGTGTCGTTTTGCAAGAGGGCTTTCGGGCACAGGAGGCAACGTGACCTTTCTTGTTCTGTCGTAAGAGAAAGAGAGGAGATGATCGTTTTTCGAAGGCAGGGACTCTGAAGAGAAGACAGGAACGCCGTCTGCGCACAGGTCGTTCTAAGTAAATCAGTAAGCGTGTGTTTGCGGGATTATCTGTCAGTCTAAGGTTTGCTATGAGCAAGAAGGGACGTGTACTCGTTGCGATGAGTGGCGGGGTCGACTCGTCAGTTACTGCTGTTTTGCTGGCCGAGCAAGGCTACGAAGTGGTGGGCATTACCATGAAGACGTGGGATTACTCCACCAGTGGAGGGCGCGACGGCAAGGAGATCGGTTGCTGCTCGCTCGAGTCGATGAATGACGCCCGAGCGGTGGCGACGAAGTACGGCTTTACGCACTTCATCGTCGACATCCGGGACGAGTTCGGAGACTGGGTCATCGAACGGTTCACCAACGAGTATCTGTCTGGACGCACGCCGAATCCCTGTGTGCTTTGCAATACCCACATAAAGTGGGCGGCCCTGCTCCGCCGAGCAGACGACCTCGACTGCGAATACATTGCCACGGGCCACTACGCAAAGGTTCGGTACGACGAGGAACTCGGGCGCTACGTGCTGAGCCGGGGCAAGGACCGCAACAAGGATCAGAGTTATGCCCTGTGGGGGCTCCCCCAGGAGCATCTCGCCCGCTCCATTTTTCCGCTCGGAGAGTACGAAAAGCCGGAAATTCGCGAGATGGCGGCCGACTTTGGCCTGAGCGTGGCCGACAAGCCCGATTCCTACGAAATCTGTTTCATCCCCGACAACGATTACGGTCGGTTCCTGAAGGACCGCGTCGACGGACTGGAGGAAGAAGTGAGCGGAGGGAAGTTCGTACTGAGCGATGGCACCGTCGTGGGGGAGCACGACGGCTATCCCTTCTACACGATTGGACAACGTCGCGGTCTCGGACTGGCCCTCGGGGAACGGGTGTACGTCACGGACATCGATCCGGAGACAAACACGATTACCGTAGGGCCCAAAGAAGAGCTCATGGAGCAGACCCTCACGGCCCACGAGATCAACTGTGTCAAGTATCCCGACTTGGAAGAAGAACGCCCGGCTTGGGGCACCATCCGTTACAACGACTCGGGGGCAGGATGTCTCACCTGGCAGCCCGACGAGGATACCTTGAAGGTCGCTTTTGCGGAGCCGCGTCGAGCCATCACGCCGGGGCAGAGTGTCGTGCTGTACGAGGGGGACGACGTCCTCGGGGGCGGATGGATTCACGAAGTGGGCACTGCGGAGTCCGATCGGGCTGAACAGGCCGCAGAAGCCCATGCGTAGTCGTTTTCTGGGCCCTGATGGGTCGGCCCGCGTCGCAAAGAGGGGCAGTATCAGTATCCTTCGCCCCCCTCTTTTAAGCCTGGATATTCACTCGGAGACCCCTTGAGGGAGGAACACTAAAATTGTCGGCAGGGTTCAATTCACCATGACGCCGCATCCAAAAGAATAATCAGACGTGACGCCTAGGACTGCGTCCAGTCCTCGTGTGCACGTAAGCCTCAGTATGGAACGAACGGATTTGACGCGCCTCGATGACTTCACGTGGGAAATTCCCAAGTCGTTCCGGGAGGCGATGCGTGTTCCCGTGCGCATTATTGCCAACGAGGACCTCATCGGGGACATTTTGGGGGGAGAGGCGATTGAGCAGGCTATTCAGACGGCCATGTTGCCGGGGCTGGTGGGGCACCTTGTCGTGATGCCGGACGTCTACAGCGGTCAAGGAGCGCCCGTTGGGATCGTTGCCGTCTCGAAGTGGCCCGTCGGCACAATTGCTCCGGGGGCCATTGGGCACGACATCAACACGGGTGTGCGTCTCCTGGGGTCGGACATCGCCCTGGACGAAGCCGACGGTCAGTACGATGCATTGGCCGATGCTCTGGAGGAGCACATTCCGAGCGGGGTGGATGCGGAGGGATCCATTCAACTCAGCAAGAATGAGGTCGACCACGTCGCCCAGTCGGGGGCCCAATGGGCTCTACGAAAAGACATGGCCCAGCAGGACGATCTCGTTCGGGCGGAGGAAGGGGGACGCCTCAACGAAGCCAATCCCAGTAAAGTGAGCGAGGCGGCTCGGGCCCTCGGTGCTCAGCAGCTCGGGACCCTCGGTGGAGGCGAGCACTTCATCGAAGTCCATGCCGTCGAGGAAGTGTTTGATCGGGCTGCCGCTGTGACGATGGGCTTGAAGGAGGGAACGCTTGTTGCACAAATCCACTGCGGATCTCGAGCCTATGGGCGTCAAGTCTGTGCCGATTACATCGAGAAATTCCAGGAGGTTGCCTCCTCCTACGACATCACGCCCCCCAATCCGAACCTTGCCTGCGTTCCCCTCGAGGCGTCCGAGGCGGAAGACTACATGGGGGCCATGCGAGCGGCCGCAAACTACGCCTATGCCAACCGGCAGGTGCTGGCCCATCGTGTTCGCGAAGTGTTCGACGAGGTCCTCGATGGCGCCGGACAGCGTCTGAAGACGGTATACGACGTGGCCCACAATCTGGGTCAGGTCGAGATGCACCAGGTGGAAGGCAAGCACATGCGCTGCTACGTCCATCGAAAAGGAGCAGCTCGGGCCTTCGGTCCTGGGACGCCGGGCATTTCCCTTCCGTACCGTGCCCTCGGCCAGCCCGTGCTGGTGCCCGGAAGCATGGGCGAGAAATCGTGGGTCATGCTGGCCACGCGCGAGAGCATGAAGAAGAGCTTTGGATCGGCATGTCACGGGGCCGGTCGCACCATGAGTCGGCACGAGGCCAATCACCACGTCGAGCGCGTTCCCGTCGAGGAGGATCTAGAAGGCCAAGGGATGCAGGTCCGGTCCGGAGACGGATCGGCGGCGGCCGGTGGGGTGAAGATCAAGGAGAACATCGGCTCAGTCGTAGAAACAGTGGCGGGCGCACGTCTGGCGAGCAAGGTGGCCCGGTTGCGGCCGTTGGCCGTCGTGCACGGATAACGGATCCCGCGTGCCCTGTTCGTTGTCGGGGATTCCTCTCAGCTTTTCCACGTCACAGGGCTTGATTGAGCAGCAGTCTCCGACCCTCAGGGGGACATCCCGTTTCCAATCCTCCCTTTTGACGTTTGCTCTGCCCACACACTAAAAATTGCCCCTGAGAAGCAAGGGCGGTTTGTCGGCGCTCGCGGGTGGGGGCCGTCGGACAATGTGACTGAGGAGGCGTCCTGCCTTCTCGGTGTTTACGGATGGTCGAGGGGAAGAAAGAACGCGTGGCTGTGAGGTTTCTATCCGGAGGGGAGAGGAATCCTCGAGACGCTTAGTCGTCCTCGAAACGGTAGCCGATGCCGTACACCGTTTCGATATAGGTCGGAGACGAGGGGTCGGGTTCAATCTTCTTGCGGACCGAGGCCATGTGACGGTCGATGGTGCGGGTGAT
>CAYXAD010000298.1:0-4048 GCA_964462965.1 uncultured Salinivenus sp. | reverse complement strand
AGAGTCGGAGCTAGAGGCAAGGCGAGTAGGCATGGGAGAGCTGTGGAATGGATGAAATGGATGCGCGATCAGAAGGCAAACGTAGAAGAGAAGGCCCGACAGGGAAACCGCCGCAAGAAGCCTCCCTACAGAAAGCCTCCCTACAGGAACCCCCTCTGCAGGAGCAGGAAGCTCCTCTGCAGGAAGCTCCTCTGCAGGAAGCTCCTCTGCAGGGTCGGGGGCCGTGCGAAAATGCTCCACTAAGATGGAAACGAACGGAGCGGGGGAAGCACATCTTCTTTTGGCGCAAGAGGGTACTCCAATTCTAGATGGGATGGTGCTCCATGGCACCAGCAAAGGAGTCGCCCTGGGGGCTCGATAGCGGTCAGTGTGTGTCGAGGTCACACATACACAAAGCAAGGCAGGAGCGTGAAATCATGGAAGTGAGATCCACCGGGAGGGGATGTCGAGTGGAAGGTGAAAACCACATGCCGATGTCCGGATCTTGAAACTGCCAGGTTCGCGTGTGGGTTGAGTACCCACGTTCTCTCTCCACGAGTTTGGATTCTTCGATATGGCCGACGTAGACGACTTCATTTCCTTCAGTCAGGGGTTGACGTCCCTCCCCGGAAGCATCGCTCAGGGAGGACTCGGGGATCAGCCCATGTCCGGACTGGTTCCGAAGGTCGTCGAGCAGACGACCCGAGGCGAACGCGCCTACGACATTTTCAGCCGCCTCCTGAAGGAGCGAATCATTTTCGTGGGTACCCCGATCAACGACCAGATTGCCAACCTTACGGTTGCGCAGCTCCTGTACCTGGAGAACGAAGACACCAACCAGGACATCAGCATGTACATCAACTCGCCGGGTGGGGTCATCTACAGTGGCCTCGGCGTCTACGACACCATGCAGTACGTGGAGGCTCCAATTGCAACCATCTGCGTAGGACTTGCTGCCTCGATGGGATCTGTGTTGCTTGCTGCCGGAGAAGAGGGACGGCGGGCCTGCCTGCCCAACTCGCGGGTGATGATGCACCAGCCCATGGGAGGAGCTCAGGGACAGGCCTCTGACATCGAGATCCAAGCCGAAGAGATGGCCTGGTTGAAGAAGCGGCTCTACCAGATTCTGGCCCACCACACCCATAAGGACATCGAACAGATCGAGGACGATGCCGACCGGAATTACTGGATGAGTGCCGAGGAAGCCCAGGACTACGGGCTGGTCGACAATGTTCTAAATCCAGAAAACCTGGAAGGCCTCAAGTCACTCCATTCCAATGGTGAGGCCGGGGCATCCGATGGAGAAGAGGAGGAGTAATGGGATCTTGAGGACGGACGCCCCACGGCCAGGGGGCCTGTTCTTCGGAGTTAGTAGATGGAGCCTGGGACCGTCCCCCTGGCTCTGTTCCGCATGCCGGTAGTAGGCGTAGTTGTCGTCTAAATCTTACAACGACTGTTTCTTTTCTCTTACAAGGGCCGATAAGGAAAGCCCTTTTCCTGAAGTCTGCGCTTTCGAAAATTCGTCTATCGTCTCGTTCGTTGTCGTTGACTTCAGTATCCACCTCACGAGCTTCTATGCATTCCCTGCTGTCGAACAGTTTCTCCTCCACGAATAAAACCTCTCAAAAGGCGGCTCCACACCGGATTTTTCTAGTGGACGATCATCCTGTCGTCCGGATGGGGCTTCGTCGCCTATTCGAGCAGACAGGGTCTCTTACGGTGATTGGGGAGGCTGAAAGCGGCCAGCAAGCGCTCCCTCAGATACTGGAGGAGAAACCGGATCTGGCGCTCGTGGACATTTCGCTCGACGGGCTGAACGGGATGGGGGGCGTCGAACTGACTCAGCATCTCGCGGTGCAGTGTCCCGATGTCCCGGTGCTCATCGTCTCAATGCACGAGGAGGTCTACTACGTCGATAAAGTTCTCAAGGCGGGCGCCGGTGGATATGTCCTCAAAAACAACATGGGAGAGGTCTTGGTGGAAGCCGTAGAGACCCTCCTCAATGGGGAGCGCTATCTCAGTGACGAGATGGAAGACCTCCTCGACCGGACGTCATAACGAGTCGATGGGCCGTCTGTCTCGGCACGGCAGTCCACGGGGGACGAGCCTGATAGCTCGTCACACCAGGTGGTCTTGTACCGCCCGTAGCGCCTCCTCAATCTCCTCGGGGGTGTTGTAGATGGACGGGGTCAACCGCGGGTAGGTCACGGCATATGGGGTGGTCGTGGCCACGATGTCCCGATCCATCAGGCTTGCCACGACCGCCTCCGGAGATCTGCCGTCGACATCGAAGCACACGATGCCGGCCGAGAGCTCCTCTTCAGGGGGCGTGTACAGTGTGATGCCATTCATCTGGGCCAGCCCCTCTTTGAGCTGGCGGGCCAGGGTGTGCGTCCGGTCGGCGACTGCGGCCTTGCCAATTCCCTGATGAAACTCGAAGGCCTCCGTCATGGCCCACTGGTGCTCGAACGGTTTGAACCCGCCGGGCGACACGCGAGCGGCCGTCGTCGGGCCACGTGGGGCACGATCTTTCGTCCACGCCAGCCAGCTCTCACTGTCCATGAAGCTGGGGATGGTGGGGAGCAACCGATTCCAGGCGTCGCTCCGTCCCCACACGATGCCCGTACCGCGTGGTCCGAAGAGCCACTTGTGACAGCCCGCCATAAAGAAGTCACAGCCTAACTCGTCCACGGTGACGTCCTCGACGCCGAAGCCGTGCACGCCGTCGACACAGAGGAGGACGCGTTCGTCTTCGTCTCGATCGGCGTTAACCTCGGCCATGGCCTCTCCGATTTGAGAGAGCGGCAGCTTGACGCCGGTGCTCGAGTGGACCCACGTGAGGGCGACTGCTCGGGTGTTCGGGGTGATGTTGCTGCGGATCCGGTCGACAATTTGCTTTTGCGAGGCCGCCTGTGGGCGGTCGTAGAGGCGAATCTTGCGAATGTTGGCGCCGGAGCGAGCGGCCGCCAGCCGGAGGGACTCGTGGGTTGCATAGTACCCATGCTCCGTCGTTACCACTTCGTCACCGGGTTCCAACTGCAGACCGTTGTAGACGAGGGCGATCCCCTGGGTGGTGCTGTCCGTGAGGGCGATCTCGTTTGCCTCCCCGCCGAGATACTCAGCTGCAGCGTTCCTCACCTCGGCTTTGAGTTCGTCGTTCTCGGCCTCCAGGTAGGGGGTTGGGGTTTCATTTATCTCGCGCCGATATTCTGCGATGGCCTCCTGGACGGGCTTCGGGTGCGACGACACGAGCAGGGCCGCGAGGTGGATCTTGTCGGGGGACAACTGAAACTGATCGCGCACCCAGCTCCACGTCCGATCGTCTGATGGCTGCGAGGATCCGAGTGGCGCTCTCGTCTCTCGGGAGCGGTCCTCGTTCGGAGGGTACTGCTCCACCGACTCCTCACAGCCGGTTGCCACCGACCCAGCAGCGAGCAGGAGCCCCGCTTTCTTGACAAAGGTTCTGCGCTCCATGCTCACGGAGAGGGTTCGAAGGAGCTTTGGAGAAGGAAAAGCAGGCGACGGGGACGAGTAGACCAGTGCTCCTTCGACTGGTTTCGGGGACGTCCCCCGAGTGCACAGTGCATTATGGACCCTACGGGGAAAGGAGTCCTTAGACGCACAGTCCACTCAGGGAACGGCTCATAGAGCACCCTGGAAATGGATTTTCGCGCTTCACTTCTTGAAGATCGGTTTCCTCGGAGGATCTCTGAGTTCTCGGGGACAAGCGGCGGGCGTACGCTGCCGGGAGGAGCTCTGGGAGAAGAGGTTCGCCTTTTTGCAAGTGGAGAGTTGTAGGGGGCACATGCGACGAAAGAGACCGAGGAGAGGCGTTTGGATTTTCGGTGTTTGGATTTTCGATGCCGGAAACTATAGATTGCGTGTTACTGAAGTTTCTTCTCTCAGGGCATGATTTATTTGTGCCTGTCGAGGAACGAATGTCTTTCCACTGGAGATTTCACTTTGCTCGTTTCGTTTACCTTCTGTGATGGCTCATTTTACTCAGTGCAGGATTTCTCTTTTCGCCGTTTTCTTTCTGCTTGTTTGGGGGGTGGCGCCGGCGGTTCAG
>CAYXAD010000297.1:0-4073 GCA_964462965.1 uncultured Salinivenus sp. | reverse complement strand
CGGCAGTTCGCCCTCCCACACCTACGAAGAGGCTGGCCAGTACACGGTTCAGCTCCAGGCCTCCAATGAGGCCGGTCAGGACTCGCGCACGCTGAACATGCAAGTCGAAGAGGCGCTTCCTGAGATCTGCACTACTGTGAGCGAGTTCAACTCGGCCTTCTTCGGTCGTAACTCCAGCACCCTGACCGACGAGGCGAGACAAGACCTCACGTAAAACGCCGACATCCTCTCGCAGTGCTCGAACCTGAGCGTCCAGATCGAAGGCTTCGCGGCCCCGGGCGAGCGAAATCCTCAGTCGCTCTCCGAAGACCGTGCCGAAGCCGTTGCGGACTTCTACGAGGACAACGATGTCGAAGGAGATCGCATTGACACCAGCGGTGAAGGCCGGGTTAGCGGTGTCACGAGCAAAAAGGACGGCACCCGTCAGTACCGCCGTGCCGACTCCATTCCGGAGCGCCAGGACGATGGAATGTAACTTCGACGGCACATAGTGCCTACTTCTTCGGGCGGACCTGCCATGCGGCGGGTTCGCCCTTTTTTGTTTGTCCCCAACGATGGACTCTCTTCTCTGAACGATCTGAAACCCGGAGGCGTTATTTTTACTCACTGTTTACTCACGGACTATCGTTCGCATGGCTGGCTTTGACGCGTCCAACGAGGACCGTCTCGCCCGTGCTCTGAAGCAAAATGCCTCGCGCCTTGGATTTGACGCGTGCGGCATCTCGGCGGCCGAGCCGCTCGACGAGGAAGCCTTCCGCCTGGAACAGTGGCTGTTGGAAGGGCGCCACGGGAGCATGGACTGGATGGAACGCAACTTCGACAAGCGCACCGATCCGACGAAACTCGTGGACGGGGCCGAATCTGTCATCTCGGTCCTTCACAACTACTACCAGCCCGTCGACCAGCCCGAGGATCCCGAGGTGGGCAAGATCAGCCGGTACGCCTGGGGCGACGACTACCATGAGGTGATGAAGGAGAAGCTCTACCTCCTGTACCAGTGGTTGGAAGAGGAGGTTGGGGCCGAGATCAACGGCCGGGCGTTCGTCGACAGTGCCCCGGTGATGGACAAGGCGTGGGCGGCCCGCAGCGGCATCAGCTGGCAGGGGAAGCACTCCCTCGCGCTCAACCGCGAGTCGGGCTCGTTCTTTTTTCTCGGGGAGCTCATCGTGAGCGTGCCGCTGGCCACCGATGATCCAATGCCCGACTACTGCGGCTCTTGCACGCGCTGCATCGACGCCTGTCCGACGGATGCCATCTACGAACCGTATGCCGTCGACGCCAACCGCTGCATTTCCTATCTGACCATCGAGCACGGCGCCGACGACGTTCCCGAAGGCCTTCGCCCCGACGTGGACAACTGGGTGTTTGGCTGTGACATCTGTCAGGACGTGTGCCCGTGGAATAAGTTCAAATCTCCCACCGACGAAGAGCGGTACCTCCCGCGAGAGGACGTGACGGACACCGAACTGGAGGACTGGATGGAGATGAACCTGGATGAGTTCGAACGACGCTTCGAAGCGAGTCCCGTGAAGCGGGCGACGTTCGAAGGCTTCAAGCGCAACGTGCGCAATGCCCTCCAGAACGCACTCGAACGCAGGCGAACGACGGAAACCACCTCCCCAGAGGACGACGCCTGAGCCCTTCACTTATGGCTCAGGCAGACGTGAAGAGCGTCCTCCCTTCCTAAACGCTCCCCCGTAACCGTTACATCCAATGGACAACTCTTTTTGCTGCATGTAAGTATTAGTGGCTTCCGATTTGTTCTTTGCAAGCAGCGGCCCGAACATGATTGAATCCACGCCTCACACCGAGTATGCACCGGAGCACAACGATCGCTACTTCCGGATGCTCTTCGAGGGCTCCGACGAGTACGCAATCGTGCTCCTGGATGCCGAAGGAAAAATTACCGGTTGGAATCAGGGCGCCGAACAGCTTCTCGGGTGGAGCGTCGAAGAGGCCCTTGGGAAACCCGGTGCCCTCTTTTTCACAAAGGAAGACTGCCAGGCAGGGGCTCCCCAGAAAGAGATTGACACAGCGAAAGCCAGCGGGCGGGCCGACGACACCCGCTGGCACGTCAAAAAAAGTGGGGAGCTCTTTTGGGCGAGTGCCGTGCTGGAAGCCGTCGAGAACGAAGAGGGAGAGGTGGTTGGATTTGCCAAAATTATTCGCGACAAAACGGAGGTGAAGCGCTACGAGGAAGCCCTCGAGGAAAAAACTCAGGCCCTACAGGAAAAGACCGAGGCCCTCGAAGAAAGTAACCGCAGGCTCGAATCCTTTGCCAGCTACGTTGCCCACGAGGTGCGCTCGCCGCTCTTGGGCGTTTCCCTCACCATCGATCAGCTTTTTGACCGCTACAGCAACGTCATCGAACCGGACGACCTGGAGCGTGCCCGAGAGGTCAAAAGCACCCTCCAGGACATCAAGCGGTTCGTGTCGGAACTGCTCACCTTCTCTCGCCTCGGGACATCGGAAGCCTTCAACAAGGAAGAAGTCTCGGCCCACGAGATTGTCGAACAGGCCCAGGGCGACCTCCGTGCACAACTCGAAGAGACGGCGGCTGAAATCGAAGTGAGTGACCTGCCCGAGGTGTACGCCAATCCCACACAGCTCCGGCACCTCTTTCGAAATCTCCTCTCCAACGCGCTGCGCTACAACGAGTCGGACGTGCCTCGAATAGAGGTCAACGTAAAGGAGGACGACGAAGCGTGGGTCTTTCAGGTGACAGACAACGGAGTCGGCATTTCCGTAGACGATCAGGCGGCCATTTTCGACCTTTTCAAGCGAGCCGAAGAGGAACAGGCGCCCGGCATCGGAGTGGGCCTCGCGCTCTCAAAGCGAATCGTCACCGCCCACGGCGGAGACATCTGGGTCGACTCTGAGCCCGAACAGGGCACGACGTTCTCGTTTACGATTCCGAAGATCGACCCTGGCTCAAACAACTCCCGGGACTAATACTCTTCCACCGCACATGTACGAACGTCCCTCTGGGAACCTCCGTTGGATGTAATTCCCCCGACCCGTAGAAATTGTCCCGTCGGACTATGCTTCCCCTTCTCCTCGGCACCCTTCTTTTCTTAGCCCCTCCCCCAGACACGAGCTGGGACCACCAGGAGCTGCGGGAACGGATGGTCCAGACTCAGCTCGAGGCCCGCGATGTCTCCGATCCGGCTGTGCTGCAGGCCATGCGGGAAGTCCCGCGCCACCGCTTCGCCCCCGACCACCCGCCCGAACAAGCGTATTCCGACACCCCTCTTCCCATCGGCCACGGGCAGACCATCTCGCAGCCCTACATCGTGGCGTCCATGACGGAGCTGGTCCAGCCGGACTCTGCCGACCGTGCCCTGGAAATCGGGACCGGATCGGGCTATCAGGCCGCCGTGCTCGCCGAAATTGTCGACTCGGTCTACACGATCGAGATTATTCCAGAACTAGCCGCGACGGCCGAGAAGCGACTGAATCGGCTCGGATACGACAATGTCGTCGTGAAACATGCAGACGGCTTCAAAGGATGGCCGGAGCAGGCGCCGTTCGACGTCATCGTCGTCACGGCGGCCCCTGAGGAAATTCCGCCCCCACTCACTCGCCAGCTGGCGGAGGGGGGACGCATGATCATTCCGGTAGGTCCCGAGAAACGAGTCCAACAGTTAATGCTCGTCACGAAAGAAGACGGTGAGATTTCAACACAAGAGCTCGCCCCCGTTCGCTTCGTTCCCTTTCTTCGCAACGAAAACTGACCCTCCCGTCGGACTGATTGTGTGTCGGCGCCTCGATGGTTACCATCAGAAGATCTGCCTGAGCGACTGCGACTGTCCACGGCCCACTCTTTACTGAGACTGTAAGCGGGGGCGGCAGGATGGCGACTCGATTTGCTCTCGCAAGTCCCAACTGTACACCGTTCGAGCCTTTCCGCATCGGCCCCGTTCCGCATTGCGAAGCATTCACGGAGTGGCCTCCCACTCAGCAGAATTCATCGGCGTCCGGTCTTTCTTTGTGGATACACAAAAGTACATGAAACGACGTCATTCCAAGCGGAGTCGAAACAAGAGCGCAGCGACTGATGCTGTAAATCTTTC
>CAYXAD010000296.1:0-4076 GCA_964462965.1 uncultured Salinivenus sp. | reverse complement strand
GGGGGGATCTGTTTGGACGAGGAGAGTCGGCTGAGTCCGAGCGGGGGCGCTGCGTTCGTCTTATGCGTCGTCAGTCGCAATGGGTGCGGCGAGACAGGCGTCCGGAATGGCAAAGGCGTCGACCAGTGCTTCGGCGTACGGCCGAATCTCATCGCAGAGGGCATTGACCTCCCCGCGGATGGCCTTCGACTTGCCCGACTCCACGTAGCCGGCTTCCAGGAACCAGTCCAGATCGGCTTCGATGCGCGAGAGGGCAAAGAGCCGGCGGAGGGCCGTCAAGGGACGGCGCAGCTCCTCGTCCTCACACTGTTCGATGGCGGCGGCGAACCGGTCTAGGATGACTCGCTCCACCTCGGCGTGCGCCGTCTGTACGAGGTGATCCTGCACGTCCACGAAGGCGTCGAAGGGATCCATGTCTTGTCCTTCGATCCGGCGCTGCAGGCGTCGGCCCACCGAGAGCAGCATCTGGTCGGCCCGGTACTGGAAGGCGGCCTGCTGAAAGTCGAGGCTCCGCAGGTGCTCGGGATCGGTCGTGCGGGTCACCACCGGATTGAGCTCCGACACCCGAGTGGCCACCTCGTCGACCATGAAGCGGGCCATCCCCAGCAGGTTGATGTCGCGAAATTCCCGGCGGAAGTCCGACAGCAACCCTTTGGCTACTTGTAGCATCAGGACGGTGTTGTCGCCCTCGAAGGTGGTGAAGACGTCCGTATCGGCCTTGAGCTGGGCGATGCGGTTTGCCGCACGGTAGCCCTCGCCACCGCAGGCCTCGCGGGCCTCCTGCAGCGTATCGGTCGTGTGCGAGGTGGCGTAGGCCTTCAGGGCATTGGCTTCGGCCTCCACCTTGTCGAGGGAGTCGTCCTGAGCTTTTGCGGCGAACTCCTTCGTCAGGCCCTCGAGGGCAAAGTGAAGTGCGTAGGTGGTGGCGAGGCGCGGCAGCAGGCGATCCTTGTGCGTGCGGTAGTCGAGCAAGGGCACCTCGGCCTCGTCCTTGGGGCCAAACTGCCGGCGACGGTTGCCGTAGCGCACGGCGATGGTGAGGGCCGACTTGGCCGCGCTCACCCCGGCCCGTGCCACGCTGATGCGTCCGCCCACCAGGGTGCTCAGCATGGTAAAGAACCGCTTGCCGGGATTGGGGATGGGACTTTCGTAGGTGCCGTCGGGGGCAACGCTGCCAAAGCGGTCGAGCAGGTTTTCGCGTGGGATGCGGACCGCGTCGAACCAGAGGCGTCCGTTGTCCACCCCGTTGAGCCCCATCTTTTCGCCGCTGTCCTCGATGCGGACGCGAGGCATCGGCGTGCCGTCCTCGGTGCGGATGGGCACGAGGAACGGATGGACGCCGTATTCTTCACCCTGCGTCTCGAGCTGTGCAAAGACGAGGGCCATCTGCCCGTGGGCTGCCGCGTTGCCGATCCACTCCTTGTGGGCCCGCTCGTGCGGAGTGTCCACCACGAACGTTTCCGTGTCAGGGTCGTAGCGGGCCGTCGTCTCCAGTCCGCGGACGTTGGAGCCGTGGTTCCGCTCCGTCATTGCGAAGCAGCCGGGCAGGGCCAGCGTTCCCGCGTCCTCCAGGTACTCGTCGTGGTGACGTTCCGTCCCGAGGCGATAGATGCCGATGCCAAAGAGGCCGAACTGAACCCCAAACTTGATGACGAGACTGAGGTCGTGGTACGCCAGCGTCTCGAAGGCGACGAGAAACTTCTCGATGTCGTCTTCACCGCCGTATTCTTCGGGATAGGCCAGGGCCCCGAGGCCCTGATCAGCGAGTAGTTGGCACCACTCGAGGACCTGCTCGCGATAGTCGGGAGTGGGGAGGTGATCTCGGTACTCGAAGGTCGGGTCCTGGAGGAGGGTGCGGATGCGGTCGCGCAGATCCGCGTGTGTCCCGTCGAGCAGGTCCGTCAGGGCCTCGACGTCGAAGGGGGCCGTCGTGGTCGGGGGAGCCGATGTGGGGCGCTCGTCGAGGAGGTCGCTCAGGAAGGCCGCCCCGTCCGCACCGAGGAGTGCCTCGAGGTCCTCCAGGGCCCGTCGGGAGGCGTCCGGAAAGGTCCCTTCGGGATGACTCGTCGTGGCCATGGCTGCACCAAGCGCCGCGAGGGATCTCCGCGCCGTCACGGGCGATTCATCGGCGGCTTCTTTGAGGGCTCGAATCCACTGAAAGTACTCCGTGGCTGTAGGGGGAGACTGCGGATTCAGGTATTGACAAATTTCCTCTCGGACGCTGTCGTCGATCCAGTTCATGGAGCGAATTCGCGTCTGCAGCGTGTCCGCCTCCGAGGGGGTGAGCACACCGTCGGCCCACGCGACGTAGAGAAGTGGAAGGACGGCACGTACCTGGGGGGACGACGTATCGAGCGACATGGAGTACTAGAAAAGCAGGAAGGGGGACGTGAAAGGGAGGAGGGAGGCTTGGCCAGTGGCCTCCGGCCCGGAGCTCGTCGTTCTGGAAGGTTCCAGCGGATTCTACGAGGAAGGGACGGTGGCGTCCGCTCCTACGGCCGCGGCGAGGGCTTCGAATTGCTGAGGAGTGGTGGCAATGTATACACGGTCACAGCCCTCGTGCTCGGGATGCTCGTCGGACTGGATCCGATTTGTAGACCCTCCGGCGTGATCGGTGCCTCGGTTGCCATTCACGAGCACGAGGGTCTCGACGGCATTCTTCCCGTCCACCGCATCGATAATCTCCGCACGAGAGGCCTGGAGGGCTTTCGAATAGGTATACGCAAAGCCGGAAATGATTCCTCCGTGCCGTTTAAGTCGTGGGGGTTCCACGGCGTCCTGAGGTCCATTGGAATGTCATCTCGATGGTAAACTCGATCCGACGGGCTCAGGTTTGGTCGCGCCTGCGATTTCAAATCAAACCCCTCTCCCTTCCCCCGTGAATTCACGAAGTGGACGGCGAAGAGGGTTAGGCCTGCTGAATGGCGTTTCGCAGTTCGTCGGTGGTCACCGCCGGGTGGGCGACGTTCACCCGACGCCAGCCCTCTCGCCACTTGAAAAGCGACCAGTCCGACAGGGAGCGTTCTTCCATGTAGAGGGCGAGGCCGCGAGGGGTCCCGAAGGTCCGAACACGCCCGCTGGCACTGCAGGCGACGTACTGGGTCACGGCCTCGGGATCGTGGTTGTGGATGCCCGACGGAAACTGAGAATAGGACATTGAAGAGGCGGGGGCTCAATTCAAGGGGGCACGGACCTCGTTGACGGGAGGTGGTCCGTGTCGCACCTGTCGAAATGCACAATCTTCGTGCCCAGTTGACCCTCTTCAAAGAGAGCTTAAATGATTGCTTGCAGCGGAAGAATGCAAAGGGAGATCAATCGCGTTTCTACCGGGTACCGTGGATTTCGAACGTCTTCGGTTCGTTTGCTTCCCCAAAATCATCGGAGACGAGGTAAGAGACCACGACGCGTCCGCTCGTTGCACCGGCTGCGGAGCCGACGGCCGCCCGAATCCAGTTGTCGGGACCGAACTCGTCCATCCTTTCCGCCACGTCTTCTTCCACTTCTGCTTCGACGTCGTCGGGAGGAAAGCGGAGGGTGTACGTCGTGGTGGGGGAAAGTACCTCGAACCCGAGCTTTTTTAACTGGCCGGTAAAGGCGTCTCGCTCCTTCCCCTCGGCATCCGAGAGGTCGACTGTTAGAAGGATGTGGGACATTGCAGTTGCTCGTTGGCTGAGAGAGGATCGGAACCGAGCTGAAATGGACGAGAGTGCTCGTCGGGGGGGAGTCTTTCGTCACCGTGGAGGGCTGCGGAGGTACAAGCAGAGAGACAGTCCATCGGAAAAGAAGCGCTTCACGTATCACGTGGTACGTCCTGCGAACTACGCGACGCCCCTTCTTCGGTGCGAGCTTTGGCTCGTTTGGGAGACCGAACGTGCTCGATTTAATTTACAGGACCTCTCCCGAGATTAGCCGCTCCACCTCCTCCCCATTAACCCGGAACGGGCCCTCGAGCTTGAGGGCCTCCGTTGGGCCGGGGTCCTGGCGTTCTGGAAGGACGTATTCCTCTCGAACGAGGTCATCGAGGTTTTTCTTGAGCACCTCTCGAGAGCCAAATTGGTCGGATCGCTCGTCGGTTT
>CAYXAD010000295.1:0-4111 GCA_964462965.1 uncultured Salinivenus sp. | reverse complement strand
GCCCATGGACGTTTCGATTTCAAAAGCCACTCCAGTAGAACACGAACTGGAAATCCACGCCACCGCCGACGACCTGGAGCCGAAGCTCCGAGAAGCCCTGAAAAATCAGCGTTCGGAGATGGACGTGCAGGGCTTTCGCAAGGGCAAGGTGCCCCTCGGTCTCGTGAAGAAGATGCACGGAGACGCCATCGGCTACAAGGTGGCCGAGGACTACGTGCAGGAGATCTTCGAGCAGGAGGTCGAGGACAATGACGAGATCGACCCGATCGGTCAGCCAACGCTGACGGAGCTCGACTACGAACTCGACGGCGACCTACACGCCGTGATTCGCTTTGGCGTGCGGCCCGAGGTAGAAATTCAAGACCTCTCGTCTGTGGAGCTTCCGATGCTCGAGCCGGAGGTCACCGAGGAGGACGTGGAAGACGAGATCGAACGGCTCCGCACGCAAAACGCCGACCTCCTTCCCCTCGAAGATGAACCGGCGGAGGAAGAGGACTACGTCAACATCGACCTCCAGCGCATCGACCCCTCCACCGACACGCCCATCATCGGGGACAAGGACGAGGACCTTACCTTCTTCCTCGACGACGACCGTTTGAAGGAAGAGCTGCGCGATGCGCTCGTAGGGAAAAAGGCGGGCGATACATTTCGCGTAGAGCTGCCGCAGGAGGCGCCGCACGATCATGCTCACGACCACAGCCACGAAGGGGGACACGACGAGGAGGACCGCCTGTACGAGGTCACCGTCAACGACGTGAAGCGCCGCGACCTGCCGCCGTTCGATGAGGCCTTCGTCCGGCGCGTTTCCAAAGAAGAGCTCGAAGAGGAGTTCGAAGATCCGGATGCGTTCCGCGCAGAGCTCCGCGAGCGGCTCGAGGAAGGCTGGAAGAACCAGGCCCGCGAGATGGCACAGAACGAGGTCATCGACAAGATGCTCGAACTGCACCCGGTGCCGGTGCCCGAGTCTGTCATCGAAGGCTACCTCGACTCCTTCGTAAACCAGGTACGCCAGGAGAACGACGGCGAGCTGCCCGAGGACTTCGACGAGGAGCACTTCCGGCAGCGCAACCGCCGGGACGCCGAGAAGCAGGGCCGCTGGATGCTCATCCGCGACCAGATCATCGAGAACGAAGACCTGGAGGTCTCGGATGAGGAGATCCAGGAGTTCTTCGCCGAACAGGCCGACAATGATGACGAGGTGACCCTCCAGCAGATCGAGCAGTTCTATCGCTCGATGCCCCGCATGATGGATCGCGTCAAGCAGCAGATTCTGAGCGACAAGGTGTACGACCTTCTGCTCGACCGCTTCGACGTGCAGCCCAAGAACCGGGAGGAGTTCGAAGAGGAGATGCAGCAGCGCCAAGAGTCGCGCCAGGCCGTCGCTCCGTAACCGGGAGAGAAGCAGCGTTCTTCTTGCCCGATCAGCGCCTCGACGTCCGCGGCTCTATCGGTCTGCCGAGAGGAACCATCGCCCGACCCCTAGGGTTCGATTCGCAGCCCTTTTTTCCTCGCAAGGAACGCGTTGAACCGTTATGGTTGACGACTTCGTCAAGTTTAGCAAGAGCCTCACCTCGCTCCCCCGAGACATCTACAAAGGGGGACTGGGCGACCAGCCAACGTCGGGGCTCGTCCCGATGGTCGTCGAGCAAACCACCCGAGGCGAGCGCGCCTACGACATCTTCAGCCGCCTGCTGAAGGAGCGCATCGTCTTTATCGGAACGCCAATCAACGATCAGATTGCGAACCTGACGGTGGCGCAGCTCCTGTACCTGGCGAGCGAGGATTCGAGCCGGGACATCAACCTGTACATTAACTCGCCCGGCGGCGTCATCTACAGCGGGCTCGGGGTGTACGACACCATCCAGTACGTCGACTCGCCCGTGGCCACCATCTGCGTAGGATTGGCCGCATCGATGGGATCGGTTCTGCTCGCGGCCGGAGAAGATGGACGTCGTGCCGCTCTGCCCAACTCTCGCGTCATGATTCACCAGCCCATGGGCGGCGCCGAAGGGCAGGCCTCCGACATCGAAATTCAGGCCCAGGAGATCATGTGGCTGAAAAAGCGACTCTACGAGATCCTTGCTCTCCACACAAACAAAGACCTCGACCAGATCGAGGACGATGCCGACCGCAACTACTGGATGAGCGCCGAGGAGGCCAAAGACTACGGCCTCGTCGACAATGTTCTAAACCCCAAGAACCTGAAGGGACTGAAGTCCATCCGTCCGAACGGGGAACCCGAAGGTGAAACAGGGGAGCAGGACGAAAGCGACGACGCCGAATAGCTCGAACTCCTCGACTGACAAGCAAAAGCGACGCCCCAAACCCTGGGGCGTCGCTTTTTTATTTGGGAAAAGGCACCTTCAGAAGAGTGGGCTTGACGGGCCCCGCTCTCCCCCAAAAGTAGGCCTGAAACAAAAAAAGAGGCACTGGCCCGGGGGGAGGGAGGAGGAAGGCCAGCGCCTCATAAAACTGTTGTGACGTACCGCGTACGGGATTCGAACCCGTGCTACCGGCGTGAGAGGCCGGCGTCCTAGACCCCTAGACGAACGCGGCAGGTCCTGTGTCGTAAGTCCGGTCGGTCGTACCACAAGGGCACTTCCAGGTTTCGGGTTCACCGAAATTCCACCCCCTTCTTTTCAAACCTCCATGTCTGCCTGCTCTTCTGAATCGGTATTTCGTCCGCGTCTGGGAAACACGTTCGTACCGGTGACGTGCACCTACCGATTGTGATTGGGCCCCGGGTACATTACGCCGATTGAGGGGACGTTTTCTTGAAGTCTCTGCCACGGAGCCCTCTGTCCCAAAGTCCCTCTACACGGCCCTTCCCTGCCTCACCGCATTCATTGACTGTACTGTGTCTATGTGTCCTTCGCACCGTTCTGCTCATGTCACCCGTCTCCTTTGTCTTCCTCTCCTTGCTCTCGCCCTCGTTCTAATGGGCTGTGGAAACAACGGCGCGGAGGAGAACGGGGACGAGATTTCCTACAATGTGGGAGATCCAATCTCGGACTCGACCCTGGCCCTCGTCGTCACGTCGGACTACGGCACCGACAGCCTGAACGCCAACCGGTACCAGCAGCAGATTAGCCTCCAAATGCAGCGCCGCTCGCCCAACCAGCGCTCCGGCGATCAGGCGCAAAGCCTCCATCGCAATCTCATCCGCAGTTTTGCGGCCCAGCACGTAATGCAGGGAGAAGCTCAAAGCCAGGACCTCGAAGTAGACACTGCTCGGGTGACCTCTCAGCTCAATCAGATCAAGAAGAAATACGAGAGTGAAGAGCAGTTTCAGCAGCAGCTGGCTCAAAACAACGTGACCATCGACTCCCTCCGCAGCTACCTCGCCACCCAGTTGCAGCAGCAAACGCTGCAGCAGCAGATGTCGGAAAACTATGAGGAGCCCACGGAGGAAGAGATCGAGAACTACAGCCAGGAAAACCGGCGGATCCGCGCCCAGCACATCTTGATTCGTGTTGGCGAAGACGCCCCCGAAGCGGAGGTCGACTCGGCCCGCCAGGCCGCCCAGGCCCTCCTCGACAGTGTCGAAGCCGGTGCTGACTTTTCGGAGCTGGCCCGCCGCCACAGCGAAGGCCCCTCGGCCGAGCAGGGAGGCGACCTCGGCTTCTTTACGAGAGATCAAATGATCGAAGAGTTCTCGGACGCGGCGTATGCGCTGGCCGACTCGGGCGACGTCGCCCCTGAACCCGTACGGACCCAGTACGGCTTTCACGTGATCCGCCTGACGGATCCGGGTCAGCCGCTGGAAACTGCCAAGGCCCGCAAGCAGATGACCGAGGAGCGGCGCCAGCAGGCCTTCGAAGATGAATTGAATGCGCTCCTGGAAGATGCCACGGTCCGCGCCAATCCCGACATCGTCGACGCCGGACTCTACGATGAAAGCTAACAGCATCCCCGCTGGCTCAAATCTTTCCTGAGCACCTTTTTCTTCCCCCCTCTTCGCTTCATTGCGGAGAGGGGGTTTTTTTCTTTTCCCAAGAGCAAGTTTACTCTCCATCCCCCTCCATCCACAAATCCACTCTCCAGATATTGTGTCACCCCTCCCGAGCGATCATCTCGACGTGGGGAATGCCCGCTTCCTCGAAGGTCCGGC
>CAYXAD010000294.1:0-4122 GCA_964462965.1 uncultured Salinivenus sp. | reverse complement strand
TGCTCCATCCAGCGCCGACACCAGAAGGTGATCGAGGAGGCCCCGTCGTCGGTGCTCACCCCGGAGGTGCGCGCCGAGATGGGCGAGGCGGCCGTGGCCGCCGCCGAAGCGTGCGGGTACGTCAATGCCGGGACCGTGGAGTTTCTGGTCGACAAAGACCTGAACTACTACTTTATGGAGATGAACACGCGGCTGCAGGTGGAGCACCCCGTGACCGAGTGGGTGACGGGCGTCGACCTGGTGGCCGAGCAGATTCGCGTGGCGCAGGGCCAGGAGCTCGGCTACACGACGGACGATCTTTCGATCGACGGTCACGCCATCGAGAGTCGCATTTACGCCGAGGATCCGGCCTCCAACTTTCTGCCGGATCCGGGGCCGCTCCGCCGACATGCGGCGCCATCCGGGTTTGGGGTGCGCGTCGACGCCGGGGTGGAGGAGGGCGGCGAAGTCCTCATTCACTACGACCCGATGATTTCGAAGCTTACGACCTGGGGCCGCAGCCGCGAAGCGGCCATCGACCGGATGGTTCGAGCCCTCGACGAGTACGAAGTTGCCGGGATGGCGACGACGATTCCCTTTTGTCGCTTCGCCATGCAGCACGAGGGCTTCCGCAACGGCGACTTTACGACCCACTTCGTCGACGACGAGTTTGACCCGTCTGTCCTTCAGGTGGACGACCCGGAGCGCGACACGGTGGCGGCCCTGGCGGCGACCCTCTACTACGCCGAGACGCAGGAAGACGAGGCTCCGAAAATTACGTCTACGGGCGACGGGCAGGTGGGGCAGAGTCCATGGCGTCGACGCCGACGACACAGTTCGTAGAGGTCCGTGCTTTCAGGTCCGACATCTATCTCGAACCATCGCTCCACATCATGCCGAGGCGGTACAGGAACTGGCCTCGCATCCCGACGTGCTGGCCACGACGAACCTCCCGGAGCCCGATCCCGAGGATGGGGCCATCCAGTACCCGGCGCGCATGGCACGCAAACGAACGTGCAAAGCCCCCCGAGGTGCAAAGGGACTCAGAGGAGACCGGGGGGAAGTGAGCGGAGGCGAAGAGAGAGTACATTCCTTTTGCACCTGCACGTAGAGGTGGCGCTTATCGAAAGCGGATCGTAACGGCCTCCTGCGGCTCTATGGTCATTCCCGGCAGGGCGTTGAGGCTGTCGATGGTTGATTGCGGCGATAGGGTGGGCTGGTCGACGGCCATCATTCGCGTGAAGGCCGTCGAGTCCTGGGCCAGTTGTCCAAAGTCCATGTCCATGAGCGTAACTGTGGAGCCCGACCGGTGTGTGGCATTCGTTTCCAGGATTTGTCCGTCGATGGACACGATGAGACGGACCCCAGCATCCGTCATCATCTCGCGCATCATTTGCATCTCCTGAGGGGATGGCTCCTCGTCTCCCGTATCCATCGAGGAGCCGTCTTCAGAGGCGTCCTCATCGTCAGGGGCTTTGTCGCGCGGCATCCGGAGGGTGAGGGTGGCGGGGGAGCCGGACGTATAGGACACGTCGACCGCCGAGAGCAGCTCAAAGGGATTCTCCTCGGTCTGCTGCGAGGCCTCTTCGGGCAATACATCATCCGGAGACGGGTCAAATCGGACGTCATTGAGGTTGTCAAAGCCGTAGACGGCCTCGTATCCTTCCCCTCCGGCCCCTGAAATCATCTGGACCGATTCCAGGCGCATCCCGAGCGAACTCGCATCCTTTCGGATTTCCGCCTCGGTAAAGAGCCCTTCCGACGTCGCCGTCGAATCGCCCATCTGTTTCATGCTCTCCATCATCGTGGCGAACTGTGGGCTCACCGTCAGGCGCTCGCGGACCGTCCCGCTTCCGTCTGGGCGGACAGTGAGTGTGGTGGAGACGTTCATGCACCCGGCCACCAGCACGGACGCGAGGACGATCGAAAGAGAGCGGCGAAGCATCATGGGCTTGGGGGCGAGGACGGAACCTGGACGAGCAGCGTCTCGAAGATAGGAGCGACATTCGCCAGACACAAGATCAGAAAGAAGAGTACCCCGGAGAAGCTACACATGAGGGGCATCCGAGGCACCGCATCGTCTACATCGATTGCCCTGGCGAACTCTTACTCGTCGTCGGACTCCGCCTCGTCGAGCGTTTGCATCACACGCGTGGCAATCTCGGTGGAGCGGTGGATTTCGTCGTCGGTGTCTGGAAGATCCTCCATAAAACCACGATGGCCGAAGAGCAACGGATTCGTGTCCGTCGACCGTTCTTCTACTCGCTGCACATGTTTTTCGAACCCCTCCTGTAGCGGGGAAGGCAGCGTCAAGCGTCGTGAATCGTGCTCCTCGTCTCCTTGAAGCGTAATTGCGTCCTCGTCGAGGCGCACGTCCTGGAGGCGTATGTGCATGGCCTCCGTGAGCTGGAGGTCGCACTGGAGAAGAAGTTGGGCAAAGAGGCTCTTGGTGGAGGTGGGGACCGCATCGTTTGAGGCCGACTCTTCGTCCTCTTTTGCCTTGCGAACGTCAGTGAGGTAGAACATGATGCCGTCGAGGGCTCGGTCCCGTTCCTCCCTCGACACATTGGAGTGAGCGTCCAGGTAGTCCATGAACTTCGACACGCTGGTCATCCACAGCCAGGGAAGGTCTTTTTGTCGGCAATAGCGTCGGAAGCAGACGGTCCAGACGCCGTAGGCTTCCGCCAGCGTCGCGTCGAGGCGGTGACTGGGGGCCCGGTGCCGGATCGCGGCAAGAATGTCGAGTTCCTCCTGAGCGAGGGCAATGGTTTCTTTCTCCGACTCCGGGATTGACATGGGAGAGGGGGCGACCGTGAGGTGAGAGGGATACAGGGGAGGACGGTGAATCTGCCAGGGCCTCAGAGGGCAGAGCGGAGAAATTGATCTTTACGAAAATCTATATGGGTGTCTTCGGATCAAGATTCATTGCGGGGGGCATGGGATCGGGGGCGTGGCAGCAACGGGGGAGAGGGAAAAGGAAGGGGCGATGACGCAGGACTGATTCCAGTGGAAAACGACGTTTCGTAGGGGGCGATGAGAGCGACGGAGTGAAACACCCCTTCTTGTCTCTGCGTCGGACAGTCGTCATTCCTCTTTCTCTTTTTGCTTCCGTTTTCTCCATGGCTGATGCTCAACAGTGGGACGCGCCGCCGGACTTGCAAATCGATCCCGGCGCCGTGTACAGGGCCACGCTCGATACCGACAAAGGAGAGATCGTGCTTCGTCTCTATCCGGAGCATGCGCCCAAAACGGTGAACAACTTCGTGTTTTTGGCTCGGGAAGGGTTTTACGACGGCACCCCCTTCCACCGCGTCATCGAAGGATTTATCGTTCAGGGTGGGGATCCTACCGGGACGGGGCGTGGCGGTCCTGGCTACCAGTTCGAGGACGAGATTGAAGGCAATCCCCTCACGCACGAGACCGGGGTCATTTCGATGGCCAATGCCGGGCCCAACACAAATGGAAGCCAGTTCTTCATCACGCGTGCTCCGCAGTCGCACCTCGATGACAAGCACACCGTCTTCGGGGAGGTCGTTGACGGTCAGGATGTCGTCGATGATCTTAAAGAAGGCGATGCTCTGCGGGACGTGACCGTCGAGGAGGAGTAGCTTCCTCTTGACGGTTGATTCCTTTTCTTCGTCGAACGCCGCACCAGTTGTCACACGGCATGAACGCGCGCATTGCTCTCTTCATCATGGTGGTCCTCACGGTACTGGTGGCGCTCGTGCGGTTTTTCGAGCAGAACTGGGTCCTCGGAGTCGCCGCTGCGACCGTAATTGCCGGCAGCGGATTCGTGGGAGCGAGCATGTACCTGACGGATCGGGACGATCGCCCCGACCTCGTGCAGTCGAGTTTCAAGCTACGGGCCATCGGCTTCATCGTGATCGGTCTAGGGACTCTGTTTGGCGCACTGATGTTGCTCGTTTGAGGGAGGGTTTTTCCACTCTCATTGTTAGAGGAGTAGGGCCTTTCAACGGAATTGAGGGAAGAGGGAACAACCTCACCCCTTCTTCACGTATTCGGGCATTGACATTTAGAGAGGCGTCTTGTAGCGTATGCTACGACGTTGACATATTGCTAGCGCAACATTCATCCAGAAGGGTGGAGGGAGCAGGCCCTGCGAAGCCCTGGCAACCGCCATCG
>CAYXAD010000293.1:0-4127 GCA_964462965.1 uncultured Salinivenus sp. | reverse complement strand
GCTGGGGCGTCAGCGTCGTGAACGGGTAGTCGGCCACCTCGGGCTCCGCGGCGGAGATCGACGAGACCAGCGTGCTTTTCCCGGCATTTGGAAAGCCCACGAGCCCCACGTCCGCCATCAGCTTGAGCTCGAAGGTTAACTCTCGCTCCTCTCCCTCTTCACCCGGCTGGGACCTGCGCGGCGCCTGGTTGGTGCTCGACTTGAAGAAGGCGTTTCCCTTCCCCCCCTCTCCCCCTTCGGCCACGAGGATCTGCTGCCCCGACTCGACGACCTCCCCCACGAGCTTCCCCGTATGCTTCTCCTTCACCACGGTCCCCGGCGGCACGTGAATCACCACGTCGTCCCCCGAGGCTCCCTTTTTTTCGTGTCTTCCTCCATCCTCCCCATCCTCGGCAAAGACGTGCTTGTTGTGGCTCAGGTCCATCAGGGTGTAGAGATTTTCGTCGGCCTTGACGTACACCGACCCTCCGTCGCCCCCATCTCCCCCAGAGGGCACTCCCTTCGGCACATACTTTTCCCTCCGCCAGGCGACGATTCCCTTCCCCCCATCCCCGCTGCGAACCTTAAGATCGACTTCGTCGAGAAATTTCATGTCGTCGCACCATCTGAAGAAAGAGGATTCGGGGCCGTTCCGGATCCAGTGGCCTGACGATTTTCAGCCCAATTGTCTCTGAAATGACGAGCATCCGCTGGGGGAATTGCCCCCGCCGGAATCACCAGCCCCCCAAAGCATGAAACTCGGACTACCGTGTACGTCCGCCCCTCCGAGAAGGTTTTCACGGGTGTTTTTCATCCTGAGGGTGGAACTGTCTACCTACACGCCGTACGTTGCGCTGGCATTATCCGTGGACCTATTTTTCCTCCTCATGTCTGAAGTGACCATCTACACCGACGGCGCATGCAGCGGCAATCCCGGTCCGGGAGGCTGGGCTGCCATCATTATCGACGACGAGGACGCCGAACAGATCACAGGGGGAGAACCTCACACGACGAACAACCGCATGGAGCTGACGGCCGCCCTCGAGGCGCTACGAGCGCTCGGCACGTCCTCCACGGTGAAGCTCCACACCGACAGTGCCTACCTCTCGAACGCCTTCAACAAAGGGTGGCTCGACAGCTGGCAGGACAACGGCTGGAAAACCTCTTCCAACAAGGCTGTCAAGAACAAGGAACTCTGGCAAGCCCTGCTCGACGAGGCCGAGCGCCACGATGTCGAGTGGATCTGGGTGGAGGGGCACGCCGACAATGAACTCAACATTATGGCCGACGAGCTCGCGGTGAGTGCGATGGAAGCGTTCAAGCGATAGCAATGCCTCCTTCAAACAGCGTCAGCCGCCTCTATCGTGGCGAACTATGGCGTGATACGTAAGGCGTGAGTACGTGAGACTCGGGCAAACAGTCCCTCACACTTTACGCAATACGCACTACGCAATACTTCGCATCACACACTTTGAAGAATCACCTACCCTGAGCGGTCGCTCTCTCCCACCCGAAGCACCGTTCCGCGGTCCGAAAGTACATCGGTGAAGGCATCGAGGAATGCCTCTGCCTCCGACTTCCGAACGGCCACGGTGAGTTCCGTCACCTCCGTATAGTCTCGCTCCGTCACCGTCGTATCGAACTGATGGAGCACCTGCATGGCCGGGGACGTGTCGTCATACGAAAACTGCAGGCGGACCGGCACGCGAATGACCCGTTCCACCGTCGAGGCTCGATCGAGGACTTTCGATGCAGCGTCCGCGTAGGCCCGCATCAACCCGCCCGTCCCGAGCTCCGTCCCTCCAAAGTAGCGGGTCACCACCACGAGGATATTTGTTAGATCGCGGGCATCAATCTCTCGAAGGATGGGCGCTCCGGCGGTGCCACTCGGCTCTCCATCGTCGTTGTACCGAAAGACATCCCCATTCGTCCCTAGTCGATAGGCCGTGCAGTGATGAGTGGCCGTCCTCTCTCGATCTTGCACCGCCTCAATGTGGGCCTCGGCGTCTTCGCGGGTGTCCACCGGAACCGCCTCTGCAATGAAACGAGAGCCCTCGACCTTGATCGTCGCTTGAGCCTTTGCCTCGATCGTGCCATACGTGTCTTGCATGGAAAAACCCCACAGTAGTGTCAAAATCCGAACGGTATCCCCCTCCTCAACCGAGCGTCTCCACACCCAGCGAAAATCCTGTATCGGTTGTCACTTGAAGGTGTCCCAGCAGGCGCCGGCTGCCATCAGTGATTGTGCCCTGAACAGGAAGTAAAAGGCTTCTGACGTCCCCAGAGATTTCTTTTCAAAGGGAAGGCTTTCGCTTCATCACACCGACGTGTCATCCATTTTCGCCCCGGTGTCACTCGTTGCCCTACAGAAACCTCGTGCGCCGCGTGTGTTGAAGAATGCGGATGAGGGTTGTCTCTCCGGATGCCTGTGAACTCGGGCAAAACAACGTCGTCGCGCCCGAACCGGCAGACACATTCCCAACGGGGGGGCGTTGTATTCCTGTCGTTTCCCACTGTGCCGCCGACTTCGACCGTGACGCAAATGATGCGCCTTTCTCTCCTCCTTGGCTCTTTGCTCCTGATTTTTGGGTGCGGTTCGTCCGCCGACGAGGAGACCAATGCCCCCCCTCCTGGAGCCAGAGGCAACCAGGGTCCACCCGCCGTCGAAGCCGTCCAGGCCCGGTATGGCTCCCTGCCCTTGGAAGAACGCATGAGCGGCACGGTGCGAGCCCGGAATCAGGTCGAGATCTTTCCTGAGATCGATGCCCCCGTGGAAGCCGTCGAGGCCGAGACGGGAGAGTACGTGGAGCAGGGCGAGGTGCTCGTCCGCCTTCAGGACGACCAGTATCGCGAACGTGTGCGTCAGGCCCAGGCGTCTCTTCGCATCGCCCGGGCTGAAGCGAAGAGTGCCAACGCCGACCTGAAGGAGCTTCGCTCCCAGCTCAAGCGAACAGAGCGCCTGGCCGAACAGGAGTTCGAAAGCCAGCAGCAGCTGGAGTCTCTCCGTGCGAAGGTCGAGCGAGCCGAGGCGCAATACGAACGGGCCCAGGCTCAGGTCGAACAGGCCCAGGCCACCCTCGACGAGCGCCAGGCCGACTTGCAACGCACGATCGTCCGGGCCCCCATCAGCGGGTACGTCGGAGCGCGAGAGGTCGAGGTTGGACAGCGCGTCGGCTCCAACACACGCCTCTACACGCTGGGAGATCTCGACACAGTCCGCGTTCGAATTGAGGTGACCGACCGCATGTTCGGGCAGATTCAGACCGGACAAACCGCCCGCATCCATGTCCCCTCGGAAGACACCGTCTTGTCTGCCCCGGTCACGCGGATGTCTCCCTTCCTGAGCGACGAAACCCACAGTGCACAGGCTGAAATTGACGTCTCTAACGAGGACGGACTGCTTCAACCCGGCATGTTCGTCGAAGTAGATGTGCTGTACGGTGAGAGCCGACAGGCCACTCTCATCCCGCTCAGTGCTCTGTATCAAAACCCGAATACCGGAGAACGCGGGGTGTTTGTAGCCCCGACGCTCGGAACAGAAATTCCGGTCGAGGAACCAGAGTCGTACGACGAGGACAATCCGCCCGAGATGACCCAGGCGACGCCTACCACCTTCCGAGAGGTCAAAATTTTGGCCGAGGGACGCATGCGAGCTGGCGTGCGTGGCATCGAGCCTGGAGACTGGGTGATCACAACCGGACAAAACCTCCTTACCAACCAAGCCGCAGACCGCGTGGACGCCCGCGTTCGTCCTCTGCCCTGGTCCCGCATCGTCTCCCTTCAGCAGCTCCAGGATCGAGACCTCCTCCGTCAGATCCTCGAGCGCCAGCAGGAGATGGCCGAAGAACGCTTCGCTTCAAACTCGTCCAGTGAGTCCGACACCTCCTCCCTGGAGACCGATCAGGACGCCTCTCCGGAATCGTAGAACACACGTAACCATCCATCTTCTCAATCCTGACGTCTCGCTCCCATGGCGCTAACGAAAACTTCCATCCAACGCCCTGTCGCCACGGCGATGACGTTCCTCGCCGTCATCGTCATCGGTGTGGTGAGCTTCACCTATCTCCCGGTGGACCTCCT
The DNA here is from genome assembly GCA_964462965.1 of uncultured Salinivenus sp. Taxonomy (GTDB): domain Bacteria; phylum Bacteroidota; class Rhodothermia; order Rhodothermales; family Salinibacteraceae; genus Salinibacter. Next base: position 68 of record CAYXAD010000293.1, on the reverse strand, counting down.
TCCCCGCATCGAATATCCGCGGCTCACGGTGTACACCAACTACGCCAACGTAGGCCCGGAGGAGATGG
>CAYXAD010000292.1:0-4173 GCA_964462965.1 uncultured Salinivenus sp. | reverse complement strand
TCGACGTCAATGTCACGCGCATCGCTCGGGGGCTCCCCATTGGCGGAGACCTCGAATATGCCGACGAGGCGACGCTCTCGAGGGCCCTTGAGGGGCGAGGGCACGTGGAATAAGGACGCGTGACTCCGAACGGGACGCATCTTCACGTCAAACCCGAAGGCAATACCCAAATGAAAATTACGGTTATCGGTGCTGGATCGATGGGGGCCTCCGTCGTGCGCGAGCTGTGCATGCGCAGCGAGGAGGTGACCCAGGTGCAGGTGTGCGATACACGATCGCGAGCCCTGCAGCGGCTGCACGAACAGGTCGACAGCCAGGCCCTTCGCTCTTTTCAGGTCGATGCCCGCGACATGAACGTGCTGTCTCAGATCGTGCAGGGCAGCGACTGTGTGATTAGCTGCGTGCCCTCGGAGCTCAATCCCGACCTGGCCGAGCTCTGCCTCAACGTCGGCGTTCACTTCTGCGACCTCGGCGGCAACGACCGCCTCGCGAAGCAAGAGCTGGATCTGGACGAGCGGGCGCGGGAAAAGTCGGTCTGGATTGTGCCCAACTGTGGCCTCGCCCCGGGTCTCGTCAACGTCCTCTGTCTGCATGGCATCGACCAGCTCGATCGAGTTGAGGCGGCACACCTGCGTGTCGGCGACGTTCCGCTTCATCCGGAGCCGCCGTTTAACTTTCGCATCTCGTGGTCGGCCGAGCGCATTCTCGACGACTACACGAATCCGGCTCAGCTCATCGAAGACGGACAGGTCGTAGAGGTAGAGGCTCTTTCTCGCGAGGAGCCCATCCACTTCGACGAAGGTTCTTTTGGCACGATGGAGGCCTTTTGCACACAGGGGGGGCTTTCAACCCTGACGGAGACGTTGTCCGGACGCCTCGATACGCTCGACCACAAGGCCATTCGGTGGCCGGGACACGCCCAGCAGATGCGCTTTATCATTGGACTCGGCTTTGGGGAGGATCGAAAGATCGGGGTCCAGACGCATCTGACGTATCGAGATCTCCTCGTGCGTCGCATGCGGGAGCGCCTCGGCGGCGACTACGAAGATGCAGTGCTTTTGCGCGTGCTCATCCGGGGCGAAAAGGACGGCACCCCCACGACCCTCGTGTATGAGATGGTCGAGAAGTATGACGAAGCCACTCACCAAACGGCCATGATGCGCTGCACGGCGGTTCCGACCGTCGTCGCTGCCCTCTTTATCGCACGCGAAGAGACCATGAGGGGCGGCGGAACGGGCGTGCCGGAAACTGTGGTTCCACGGGAACGCTTTCTTGAGGAGGTCATCGAGCGGGGGCTTAACATTCGGTCGGAGCGGTACGAGGGATTCCGAGAGGTCACGGCCAAGCAGCCGCTCGAAGGCCAGCATGCGTAGTTCTCAGAAGCCGCGAACCCAGCACGGGTGCGAAGGCGGGGCCTGATTTGTGGTCTGGTCTTTGTGTCTTTGAGGAAACCGTCGTTGTCCGGAAAACAGTCGGGAACGGCTTCACGTCCACCTCGTGTTTGAACTCTGCGCCCGTGTTTGTTACTTGAACGGGCCAAAGGTACCGGCAACCGTTCTCCAGGTCCCCACGATCAATTTCTCTGCGTATCGGCACGAACTGCTACAGAACCGTACATTTCGCGAACGAACCGAGCTGGGTCCTTCCGAATTGAGGAGCCGGAAGAAATCGTAGCAGAGGGCCCGCTGGAATCTGTGCCGTTGGTTGTGTCTATCACTTCATACTTGCTTTGTAAGATTGGTCGAGGAGGGCCCGTCCTGTCTCTTGTCGGCACGGTTCTTTGTCTCCTCCTTTTCGTCGGGGCGGGGACGTCTGGGCCGGCACAGGCACAGGAGCTCCCATCTGCCCCGGTCGACACGAGCGACACGACCGCAGCTGACACGATGCGGCGAAGCAGCGATGCCTCTCCGCTTTCCCCCTTAACCGGCTCCTCGGTCGACAGCGTGACCACCGGCCGCACAGAGCCGACGACACAGTCGGTCCCCCCCGATACAGGGCGCGTGCAGCGTGATCTGCCGAGCCGGGACCGGCGACGAGCTCGCCGCGGCCTGTTCGACCGTTCCTCTCCTTTTTTCGGAGAGCGTTCTCCCGCCTCGGACGGACGCTCCGTCGCCCTCGACTCGACCGAGGACCACTACGTCCTCACCGGCGATCCCCGGGCCGACGGCCCCATGCGCCTCGATGCCGGCGTCTACCGCCGGGAACGGTACCGGGCCAACCTCCGCGACAACTGGCGCACGCTCGCCGAACAACGCCAGCAGCAGCGCAGCAGCCGCGGAGGGCTTGGAGTCAACATGGTCGTGCCGGGCGGGCGTGAGAGCGCCTTCTCCACCGTCTTTGGAAAGCCCGAGGTCGACCTTCGGGTCAACGGCCAGGCCGACATCAGTGCCGGCTTCAACTATCGCCAGAGCGATCAGCAGGTGACCGTCACCGGAAACGCCAGTCAGATCGATCCCAACTTTAAGCAGGACCTGCGGCTGGGCATCACCGGCACGATTGGCGACAAGCTGCAAATCAACGTCGACTGGGACACCAACAACCAGTTCGACTATCAGAACCAGGTAAAGCTGGACTACACCGGCTACGACGACGAGATCGTTCAGAGCGTCGAGGCCGGGAACGTCTCTCTGGAGACGCCCTCTCAACTCATCAGTGGAAGCCAGCGCCTCTTTGGCCTCAAGAGCGAGTTTCAGCTCGGGAATTTGAGTCTGACCGCCGTGGCGAGCCAGCAGGAAGGGCAGGCTCAGACCAAAGAGATTGATGGGGGCGCCGAGACGTCCGAGTTTGACATGAAGCCTACGGATTACGACGAGGACACCCACTACTTTCTCGGGTACTACTTCCGAAACAACTGGAACCGGGCTCACCAGGACCCGACGACGCTGCGGACCTTTGACGGCTTCAGAGAAATTACCGACATCGAGGTGTGGAAGCTGAGCACCTCCCGGGGGGATGAGGAGGCAAACCTTCGAAAGGCGACCGCCGTCGTCGACCTCGGCGAGAGCCCCGAGATTCTAGACGTTCCCGATTCCGACAGAACAATTGGGCTTCCGAGCTCAGAGGCGGACCAGTATGACGAGGCCGACGTCTCTGCCCTCCGCGACGGTGAAACGTCGGCGGTGACATATGTAAGCACTCCTGGGAATCTGGAGAGGGAGCTCAATACGCAGCATGATGTGGTCCAGGACGAGTTTAAACGGCTCGAGAGAGGGAGCGACTATCGCCTCGATCCTCGACTCGGGTTTCTTTCTCTCAATCAGCGCCTTCGTCCCAATGAGGCCCTTGCCGTTGCATTTCGATATCGGACGAGGGACGGGGACGTGCGAAGTGTCGGAGACTTCTCGAGTGATCAGGGGGGGAGCAGCGGAGGCATCAATGCCGATCGTCTCCTTCTCAAACTGCTTCGCCCGACCAATCCAGTTTCTCCGAGCCGGGATGGGTCCGTTGAGCCGGCTGCGTGGTTCCTCGAGATGCGAAATGTCTATCGGATTGGGGGGCGCGGCTTCGACGCAGAGAATTTTGAGCTCGACATCGAGTATCGTCCGCCGGGACAAAGCCCGACGACGACCATCTCGGAAGTGGCCGGTCAGGATCCGTTGCTTCAAGTGCTCGGCCTGGATCGGATCGATCAGGATGGGGCCCGCAATCCGGACAATCAGTTTGACTTTACGCCGCTGACGATTAATGCAGAGGAAGGTCTCCTCTTCTTTCCGACTCTGCAGCCCTTTGGGGAGCACATTCTCGACGTGGCAGAAGAAAATGGAAATCGCTCGGCCGGCGAGCCCTATGCCTTTACAAACCTCTACACCAAGAAGAAGACGAACGCGGAGGAGGAGGACAAGGAAAAAAATGTGTTCCATATCCACGGCTCGTACAAGGGACGGACGAAAGATTTTTACGACCTGGAGGCCTTTTCCGGGCTCGTCGAGGGCTCGGTCGAGGTGACTGCCGGCGGGCAAACCCTGGAAGAGGGAACCGACTACGTGGTCGATTATCAGGGCGGGACCGTGACCATCACGAACCAGTCGTATCTCTCCGCCGGGCGTGAGATCGAGATTTCGTACGAGCAGAACAATCTCGTGAATCTGCAGCAGAAGACCCTGCTTGGGGCGCGGGCCGACTGGAGCCTGCGGGACGAGTTTTCGCTCGGTGCAACCGTCATGCGGCTGAGTC
>CAYXAD010000291.1:0-4177 GCA_964462965.1 uncultured Salinivenus sp. | reverse complement strand
CGTCCTCGGCTCGCTGAGCCTCCCGCTCGTGGGCCGGCTCGTGGACCGCTTTGGACCGCGGCGCATGGCGGTCGTCGTGATTGCCCTCTTTGCCGCGAGCTGTGCGGGCATGAGTCAGGTCAGTGGGTGGATCGGGGTCTTCATAGGTTTCCTGTGCCTGCGCGGGTTCGGGCAGGGAGCGCTCGGCCTCATCAACAATCACGCGGTCAACCTCTGGTTCGAGCGACGCCGGGGCCTCGCGATCGGGGTGCTCGGACTCGGCATGGCCGGGGCCACTGCGCTCTTCCCGCCGCTGATCGAGCAGGGGCTTCAGGCCTACGGCTGGGAGACCACCTACCTGATCATGGGCGCGCTCCTGGCGGCATTCATGCTTCCGCTCGGCGCCCTGCTCTATCGCGATGCCCCGGAGCGCTACGGCCTTTCCCCCGACGCTCCCTCTGACAGTCCTGCCGAATCATCGGGCGATGCCGAAGAGGTCCTGCAGGGCCTCTCCCTCGCGGAAGCCCGACGCACGTGGACGTTTTGGCTCTTTACGATCGCAGGGGTTTGTACGGCCGGTTTTGGGACCGGCCTCCTCTTCCACCACTTCTCCATCCTGGAAGAGGTCGGCGTGGCGCGCGATGCGGCCGCTCAGTTTTTCATTCCCCTGGGCGTAATCACGGCCGTGGCCAATCTCGGGACGGGATGGCTGGTCGACCGTTCGCCGCCTCGCCTCCTTCTGGGCCTGCTCCTCGTCCTCTTCGGAGGCATGGTCGGTCTGCTGCCGGTCGTAAACACGACCGTCGAGGTCTGGACGTACGGGGCCGTCTTCGGCATGACGCAAGGCATGCAGCAGGCCCTGCTCGGCACCGCCTACGCCCACTACTTTGGACGAGCACACCACGGCGCGATCCGCGGCCTGGCCAACACGGTCTTCATCGGCGGCACCGCCATCGGTCCCACCATTCTTGCTCTCGGACCCGATTTTATGGGGGGCTTTGCCCCCATCCTCTGGATCATCACGCCCATCCCCCTCGGGCTTGCCGCTGCGGCGGTTGTGGCCTGGGCCACGAACTGGGATGCACAGCGCCTGGCGCCCGCTGCATGACCGGGAGCTTGGGGAATCTCCTCCTGTGGCTTATATTCTCCTTCCCTTCCTCTTCATCAGCTCCCTGCTATCCGATCCATCTCCATGCCCAGCCTTCGCCCCCTCCCTGTGCTGTTGCTTCTCTTCTCTCTTCCCGCTGCAGCGATCGCTCAAGAGACCGACACCACCGGAGGGATTCCCACCGGTGCCGCCGTTCAGCCCGACACGCCCGTGGACGATTGGACGGACAAAACCGTCCTCGTCGTCGGGGCCCATCCGGATGACGAATCGAATGCGTACGGGACCCTCTCCCTGTTGCAGCAGAATGGGAATGAAATCCACGTTCTCCTTCTAACGACCGGCAACGTGGGCACCAAAGACCCCGACATGACCCGTTCCCGGCTTTCCCAAATCCGTCGCGAGGAAGAGCTCCAGGCGCTTTCCGCCGTGGGCATCCCCGAGGATCATTACATCAACCTCGGATACACCGACGGCATGCTCGAATTTGCCGATCGCAAAGAGGTCGTCAAACAGCTCGTCTACCACATTCGAGACATCCAGCCGGACGTGCTGTTTGCCTTTGACCCCGGGTACGGCTATCAGGTGTGGCACAAGACGGATCACCGCGCTGCCTCCTACCTGGCCGTGGACGCCGCCCGAGCGGCGGAATGGCACCTCCTCTTTCCCGGCCAAATCAACCACGAGGGGCTTCAAGCCCACCTGATCGAAGAGTATATGTTCTTTGGGGGCCCGGAGGAGGCAAAGAATCTCACGGTGGACCTCCCTGCGGAGCACGCCGAGAACAAGGTCGAGGCCACCGCCCAACACATGAGCCAATTTAGCTCGGCCTGGCAGAACTACCGATCGGAGCTTCCCGAGGAGGAATACAACGAATACATGGAAAGCATCCGCAATCGCGTCTATCAGAACCCCGAAAGCGGGGACGCCGTCGAAACGTTTCGCTACTATGAGGGAATTCCCGACGGCATTGGCAAGCGACGGGGGAAGTGACGAGTCACGAGGGACGAGTTATGAATTGATGAGCGAAGAGTGTCCGCTCCTTCTCTGAGCGGGGAGTCGCCCCGCCTCTCTTCGGCTTTTCGGGGGCGAAGGTGTCCCCCGGGAGGGAGGTAGCTGTCGCCGGATCATGCTGAGGACCGGCCCAAAAGGAACTGATTCATTTTCTTTCGGAGCGTTTTAGAGAAGTCGCCGTTCCTTCTGTTGAAGCCAAAACGAATGAATGTGAGTCCGCAGATGGACATCCAGTGGCAAGATCATATCGAAAGCTCTCCGAACGTCCTGAAGGGAAAACCCTGAGTGATTGGTTGCAGAGCGAACGATTCGGGTTCCGCTTGAAACGTCTTCCCACCCGGCTCGCTGAGTTTCGTCGATGTACACACTAAACGCAGAGCCAACGGCCTTGGAACCGGCCAGGGTTACGCTGGGTTGTGATGTAATACAATGTAATACGATACAGAATCCACCTGCCATGAAGTCGACCGTCACCGTTCGACTCGACGATGACCTCGACCGCCAGCTTGCCGAGGCGTCCGAGGCACTGGGGCGGAGTCGAAGTGACATCGTTCGAGACGCCCTGCGCCGCCAGCTTTCGGTCCTCCGGTTTGAGAAGCTTCGAGAGCAGGTCATGCCCTTTGCCGAGGCCCGCGGGTACCTGACCGACGACGACGTCTTCGACGCGGTATCATAGATCGGACGCATGCGCGTCTTCCTCGATACAAACGTGCTCGTGAGCGGCTTTGCGACGCGCGGGCTCAGCGCTGATGTCGTTCGACTTCTTCTTACCGAGCATGAGCTCCTTACTAGTGAGATCGTGCTCTCGGAAATCCGGCGCGTGCTCGGCGAGAAATTCGGCGTTCCAGCCGAGCGAGTAAGCGACATCGAAGCATTGCTTCGGCGCTATCACGTCGAACCAAGGCCTGAGATCAGTTCACCGGTGGAGGTGCGCGACCCCGATGACGAGTTGGTTTTGGCTTCCGCGATTGCGGCGAACGCAGAGATCCTCATCACCGGAGACAAGGACCTCCTCGACGTAGCCGATCGCGTTGAGGTGCTTCGAATCGTAACGCCACGCACGTTCTGGGAGTCGGTCCGCCCCTCCTCCACGTAGTGTACATTACACTACGCTGCTGCGGACGAAGGGCCCTAGCGTTTTCCGGTTGGGTGGCGTCTCCTGTGCCCTATTCGTTGCTTAGAGCAGGTTCGCACCTGAGCTCCACCGTTATCCCGGACAACGCTCTCGCTTAATCTGACTCTCCGTGCTCATACCCGAGGGCAGCGGCGCCCAACACGCCTGCATGCTCCAGATCAGACAGGGTGAACGTGAGATTGTCGAGCACACGCGAAAACGCAAAATTCTGGAGCTCGTCCCACATCGCCTCTTGAAAGTGCGGATAGGCCTGGCTTACCGACCCACCCAGGACAACGTGTGAGGGATCGACGGCGTAAAGCACATTCTGGATGGCTCGCCCGAGGTGGGTCCCCAGTTCGTCAAACATCGCTTCGGCCTCGGGGTCGCCCTTCTGTGCACGCTCATACGCGGCCTCCCCCGTAGTGTCATACTCTCGGTCGAAGAAGAGCCCGGCACAGTAGTGCTCGTAGATGCTGTCGCGATACGGCATCGTCCCGAACTCTCCCGCCCCACAGTTGGGCCCGCTGTACAGTCGGCCATCGACGACAATTCCCCCGGCAAACCCGGTCCCGAGGACGAGACCGACCATCGGTGACTGGCCCCGTGCCGAACCGAAATGGTACTCGGCGAGCGCAAAGCAGTTGGCGTCATTCTGAATGCGGACGGAAACCCCGTACCGATCTGCCAGCAGGGCCCCGAGCGGCACCTCCGTCCACGACGGAATGTTCTGCACGTCGTACACGACCCCTTCCTCGACGTCGACGATGCTGGGCACCCCCACGCCGATGTGTTCAATGTTCTCACCTGCAAACCGATCGAGAAGCGCGTACAGGCACTCCAAGACCTCGTCCCGGCTTCCTTCCGCCGGGGTGGGGGCCCGCTCGAGGCGCTGCAGTTCCCGATTTTCGATCGCGCCGACGCGAATGTTCGTCCCCCCGAGGTCAATGCCGAGTCTCATCGTG
>CAYXAD010000290.1:0-4181 GCA_964462965.1 uncultured Salinivenus sp. | reverse complement strand
GTGAGCACGACAACCTCAACGCACTCGTGGACCACTACGAACAATGGTGAGAGAATATCGGTAGGATGGTATTGATATGAATATCTCTTCTTCTGCCAGAAGAGGAGCCCAAGATGAAAGGAAGAATATCCTGACTTTTTCTCTGGCCGACACAGTCCGTCTGGGTACGAGTCGAGCCTATGGGGGATTTTCTTGCTGCCGTTGTGTTCAGGACGAGATCTGCTGTAGGTGCCCCCTCCCCTCGCGTTCGATGGACGTTGGCTCTCCTTTTTCTTCTACTTGTCGGCCCCGGCTGTGTCCAAACAGCAATGCTCCCCGCCCGCCAACTCGATGCCGGTGAAACGGCGGTTTCCGTGGCGATCCATGAACCCGGAGTGCTGTACGTCCCCTGGGCGAACGGCCAATTAACCTACGGGCTGGGGGGAAGCGACGTCAGTGTCAATCTGGGAGGAAGCGCCGGCGCAGTGGGAGGAGGACTGGCCGGACGGGCCTATCTCTCGGACCTCGTTAACGCTGAAGGTCAGGTGCAACTGGCGGAAGTGATAAATGCTCGTCAGGGGCTGTTGCAAGGGGGGCTGCAGGGTGTTCCCTCCGAGCAACACCCTCTCTACGTGGGCGGTCGCCTCGGCCTACTGCGCGGCACTGGGGTGCTGGAGGAGGGATTTGGGAGCTCTGGGCCAGAAGGGCCTCCCCACAGCATCCCCTACGTCGGGGCCACTCTTGGATACGGTCGGATCGACCTGGGCGGGGCCTGGGCCCTCCAGCTTGAGGTGGAAGCCAATGTCCCCATTCCACCCGTAGCCGAGAATGACGATCGCCCTCTTCCCCCCTCCCGCATCTCCATCGGCCTTTTCCGATACTCTGACTGACCCCCCTTGGGCAATCATGCGTCCCGGCCCCCTGCCGCATCCGACGTCGACTCTGAAGGGTGCGCCTTCGGGATCGTAAAGTAGAAGGTCGTGCCCTCTCCGGGCTCGGAATCGACCCAGATTTGTCCCCCGTGTGCTTCGACGATCCGACGGGTCAAGGCAAGCCCCACCCCGATCCCGGAGGTGTCTTCCGTCGAATTTCGCTCGAAGAGGTCGAAGATTGCCTGATGATCCTCTTCCGAAATTCCAACGCCGTTGTCAGCCACTCGAAAGATCCACGCCTGCGCGTCTTCTTCCGCTCGGACCCGAGCCCGAGGAACCTCTGCCTCGTTGTACGTCAGCGCATTGGAAAGGAGGTTGCGAAAAAGGTGCCGCAGTTGGGTCGGATTGGCCAGTACCTCCGGCAGGTCCCCCACATCGACCTCCGCCTCACGTTCCTCAATTAGCGGCCATAGATCCGTGAGCGCGTTCTCGACAACCTCGCGGGGCTGCACAGGCTCTCTTTCCAACTCTTCTGGGCCGTCCAAGCGAGAGTAGGTGAGCAGGTCCGCCACGAACTGTTTGATGTCGTGGAGGGTGTTTTTGACCTCCCGTGCTCGCTCGAGGTCTTCGGGCTCGATCACATCGTCATAGCGCTCGAAGAGTGCGTCGATGACGAGAGATGCTCCAAGCAGGGGAGAGCGCATCTCATGCGCCACGTAGCTCGCAAACGCTTCGAGGCGCTGGTTGCTTTGCTCGAGTTCTTTGGACCGCTCTTCGAGCGCCTCAGTTTTCTCCTCGAGGGCCTCCTCGTATCGCTTCACTTCCGTCCGGTCCCGAATAATTTTGGCGAAGCCCGTCACGTTGCCACTTCTATCTTGTACGGCCTCCAGGACGGCACTGGCCCAAAAATATTCTCCGGACTTCTTAATGTGCCAGCGTGTATCCTGAGCGCGACCCTGCACAGATGCAGTCCGAATTTCTTGATCGGGGGCCCCCTCCCGACGGTCCTCCTCGGTAAAGATAATCGCTCCCTTCTTCCCAAGGGCCTCCTCCGCGCTCCACCCTAGCAGACGTTCGGCCCCTCGATTCCAGCCGGTAATTTGGCCTTCCCTGTCGAGAAGCATCATGGCATACTCATCCGAGCTCTCGAAGAGCAACCGGAAGTACCGATCGCTATGTCCAGGAGCGTACTCGGTGCTGGTCGTGGGTTCGATCATCACTGGACGTCTGCTCTATACGGAAAGACACCGCCCCCTCCGACTGGGGATGCCGTTCGTAACCGAAGCCATGAAGACGCGTTCTCCAGGAGCCCTCTTCGCTCCCATCCTGACGGAGACCTTCTTTCTCGAGATGTCTCGACTCTTTCTCTCTACGAAGTTCGAGTCCCGGACCGAAAGTAATCCGACACCGATGGGGCTCTCCCGCCGGGCTCCTCGATGGGACGCGTGGGTAGACCGCTAAAGATCGACTCTTCCCTCCAAATCCTCACATAGATACATTTGTCCATCGATGACCTCCCGAGCGGCCTCAGGGAGAAGGGCGTGCACGTTGTCCTTCAGCACGTACCCCCGAGCCCCCGCCTTTAGGGCATCCTCTACGTAGCGGGTTTCTTCGTGCATCGAGACAATCAAGATTCGTAGGTCTGGATCGTCCTCTTTGAGACGTCGGGTAAGCTCGATGCCGTCCATGCTGCCGAGCGAAATGTCTACGACGGCCAAATCAACCTTCGAGTCGGACATTTTTTTCAGGGCTTCCTGTCCAGAGCCTGCCTCTCCCGCAACGACAAAGTCGTCCCCAGCCTCGAGTAGTTCACGAAATCCATCACGGATGATGGGATGATCATCGACGAGAAAAACACGCGCAGGGTGGTCGTTGGCCATAAGGAACCAGGAACTAGCATGAGAGAAGCTCTAGAAGACTCTTCGCGCAGGAGCGCTCGGCTTGAGAGAAACAAGCCGCCGCTGGACAAAAGAAGGGCAAAGCGAAAAACGCCAGCAATGGTAGGGGGAGGGGAAGAAACAACGATCCAGCGAATACAGGAAACGCTCAAAGGTGGGGGACACTGTGACACTGCCCTCTGTCCTCTCCCTTTCGGCGCGTCCAAGAGCCCTACAAATAGAAAGAAAATCAGCCACGAAGATTCATCTTGTGCCGTAATATTAACGTAACGCCTTCCCCTTTCGGGCCTGTTCGTGCGCTTTCAAGCATGAATCTTTCGTTCATCCTCTATTGGGCCCTGTGGAGCCCCACAAAGTGCGGAAGTGACCTTTATCGATCGGACGATTTTCCGAATGAAAGTCATCGACCAATGAGACGCAAACGATGCTGATCTCCGATTCGACCCGTCAACGGGTCCCAAGGAAATCGCTTTAACGACCTCGCTGGGGCTGGCGTTTATCTCGTTTATGCCTCGACAGACCGTTCCGCTTGAGAACTTCTCTCTCCCACGTACACCCTTCCCGAAATTCCCGGGCCGGCCGAGACGCGTAAACGGCTTGTTCGCAAGGGGCGAGACGCTCAAATCCAGCGCCGCTTCCAGATGCTTCTTCTGAAACCCGGCACAGCCAAGAGCCGGAGCGCGGCGGCCGCCAGTTGGGAATCCATCGCCATACGGTTGCCGATTGGCTTTCCCTCTACGAGAAAGGAGGCACCGAGAAGATTCAAGAAGTCGGGGATCCGGGACCGGAGACGGGCCAGGAGCCGATTCCGCCCGGCGTGAAACCGACCCAAACCGCCAAGCCTGCCTACGAGTACTTCTACCTCTACGGAGGCGTTTCCTGCAGCCACAACGTCATGGTCCTGGGTAACGGCCAATTCCACGAAGCGAACAAGTCTCAGTCCCGAACAACGTCAAATTTACGTTTCTCCCTCCATACAGCCCGAAACTCAATCCAGTTGAGCGGCTCTGGCAGGACCTGAAAGACCAGTTGGCGTTCGATTTCTACGAGCACCTATTGACCCCCTGGCAAAAGGCCCGGACGGTTGTCCCGCTACACCGACAGGGCGGTCGCCTCCCTAATCGGATACGACGACTTACTGGAGGCTGTAAGTGTACTGTGCTCCTGGACAATTGGTATTACAATAGGGCTCGGCCTAAAACGAACGGTTTTTGACAGGTCTAAGTACCGTCAACCGCGACGTTGGGGGTTCAAATGCTCTCCCGGTTCTGAGGAGCGGAACGTTTTCAAGCTCGGTAGCCCCTGCAACGATGTCTTCGCCTCATTCAGTAAGATTTACTTCCCGAAAGCTTTCGGGATTCGCTCTTGTCTCCACTTCGGGCCCCAGCTTGGGGCCCTCCGGTCGAAATGACTCGATCCCAAAGAATGTGCT
>CAYXAD010000289.1:0-4199 GCA_964462965.1 uncultured Salinivenus sp. | reverse complement strand
GGTCGCCTGCCTGCAGCGCCCGCTCGAGGTTGACCGGCGTGCCCGCCTCCAGCGCTGCAAACGTCGTCTTGCGAAGCGTCTCCTCGACGGTGTCGACGGCAAACGTACCGGCGTCGGCATCCGTCGCGACGACGGTCTGGCACGCCCCGTTGATCGACACGCTCTGGTCCACGGACAGCTCGGCGGCCATGGCGGCCTCGACGGTGAGCCGCTTTCCGCCACCCTGATCCTCAATGCGGGCCACCGTACCAACTTCTTCAATAATGCCGGTGAACATCTGGGAGTGGGGGTTTTAGGGTATGGAGCGTAGGAGCTCTGCGCGATTCCTTTCTCTTTCCATACGGAGCCCGGAGCAGGCAGTATCCCTTATTTTAAAAAGTGAGCGTGGACGAATGGAGTTTGGTGTATCGAGTCGTTCCCCTTCACTGGAAGTCTTCTCCACGGATCTGGCGATAGCGAGTCTGGGAGAAGTCTCTTCAGTTTGTCCATCCCTCCATACACCCGGACTCCCATACTCGAACCGAGGCTATCCTCGATTGCGAAAAGGGAAACCATTCCCAGTGGTCTCCTTCGTCAGTCATCGGTGCTCGGGAGATCGAGGTCCTGTTGGACCTGTTGCCAGCGGTTTTGAATGTCATCGAGGCGCTCCTGGAGCGTCTCGAGGCGAGTGATTGCATCCCGGCCCACCTTTTGATCCGCCGACAAGGTCTGGTAGTAGAGGTACTCGAGCTGGTCGATGAGCGTCGGGGGCGGATAGCTCATGTCACTCGGAGGAGCCGTGACGAGCTCGCGGTACAGGTCGTCGAGCGTTTCGAGCGTAGCCTGTGGGCTGTCGCTGGTCTCTCGGAGCTGAGTTCGGGTCGAGTCGATCCGGTGAGCCGTCCCGCGGGCGTCCTCGATGACATTCAGCATGTTGAGGTTGTGCTGAAGTTGCTCCTCGAGGTCAGCGAGCGTCGTGCCGTCTTCGCGGACGCGCGGGTCCATCTTAACGGTCAGGGACTGCGTCTCGCTCCAGCCCTCCGTCGCCAGGCGCACCTGATAGGTGCCGGGCGTCACCATCGGACCGAGGCCGGTAGAGCCGTAGGATTGATCCTCCGTGACAGGCTCTGTCGCCGGACCCGGATGCCGCAGGTTCCAGACGAATCGATTGTGGCCCGCCTGCACTCTGATCGTGTCAATCGTGGTTGGGGCCACCGATTCGGGAACCGCCATGGATTGTGGATCGGCGGAATCGTCCGCGTCGGCTTCCGTCGTGTCGGCAGGCACTCCGACGTAGCGGCGCACGGGCGTCCCATCCTCCTGCAGGATGTCGAGCGTGAACGACTGGGTAGGAGGGTCGGCCACGTAGAAGTCGATCATGGCGCCGGAAGACGGATACTCCGGTCCGTGCGACACCTTCGTTGCCCAGTCCGGACCGCGTTCCCCTCCACGATGGCGCGTGCGATATGCGTCCCGCGGCTCGAACAGGTGACGATCCGCGGAGGCAACCTGATCATCGATCTGGTAGAGCGGCGTCAGGTTGTCCATGATCCAGAAGCTCCGTCCCATCGTCGAGAGAACGAGGTCCTTCTCCTGGATCTGGATGTCCGTAATGGGAGTTACGGGCAGGCTGCGCTGCAGCGGCTGCCAGTGCTGGCCTTCGTCGAAGGAGACGAAGAACCCGAAGTCGGTGCCGGCGTAGAGCAGGCCTTCGCGGTTTGGGTCCTCCCGAACGCTTCGCACCGGATAGTCGTCCGGAATGCCATTCTCCCCAGAAGTGAGGAGGGTCCACGTCTCGCCGTAGTCCGTGGTGCGGTAGAGGTAGGGCTGAAAGTCGTCGAGCAGGCGGCGCTGAATGGCAACGGTCGCCGTGCCCGGATCGTGCGGCGAGGGGGCAATGCCATCGACGCGACCGTTGGGGGGCACGTCGTCGGGCGTGATCTCCGTCCACGTGTCCCCGCCGTCTCGCGTAACATGAACCGGTCCGTCGTTGGCCCCTGCCCAGATGACATCTGGATCGTGTGGTGAGACCTCTACCGCATAGAGCGTGCTGTAATGCTCTTCTCCGGTAACGTCTCGATTGATGGGGCGGCCAGAGGTCACCTGATACTCGGGCTTATTCGCCGTCAGGTCCGGGCTTACTCGCTCCCAGGTGACGCCGCCATCGGTCGTCTTGTGCACGTACTGCGAGGCATTGTAGACCACGCTGGAGTCGTGGGGGGAGACCTCGATGGGCACCACCCGCTGGAATCGATACTCGAGCTCGGCGGGATTTTGCCCATACATGTATTCCCCGCCGACCCAGTAGCCCTTTTCCTCTCCGGTCGTGCGGCTGTACTGGCCAAAGCGCCCTTTGCAGTTGGCAAACACGATGTCGGGATTGCCGGGTTGTGGCACGGCAGGTCCGGTCTCACATCCACCGATGGTTCTCCACCATCCCTGTGGACCGGCCGGGGCACTTTCGGCAGGCGGACGGCTCGGCACAGCAATCGTCGTGTTGTCCTGCTGGCCCGCGTAGAGCCAGTATGGAAACTGATCGTCCACATTGACCTGATAAAGCTCGGCGGTCGGCTGGTTGTGCTGCGTCGACCACGTTTCGCCCCCGTCGAGCGATACCGTCGCCCCGCCGTCGTTGCCCTGGATGCGAAGGGAAGGCGTTTCCGGGTTGATCCAGAGGTCGTGCACGTCGACGTGGGTCACCGGCTTCGTCTCGAAGGTTTCGCCCCCGTCCGAAGAGACCCAGTAGCGCACGTTGCCGACGAACACCTTGTCGGGATTTGTCGGATGCGCTGTGATGTTCGTGAAGTAGAACGGGCGGGACATGATGCCCGTCGTGTCGCTCGTCTGCGTCCAGCTCTCGCCGCGGTCGTCCGAGCGGTAGAGCCCCTGCTGATCGCCCGGGGCTTCGACGAGGGCGTAGAGGCGATCCGGATTGGCCGGGGTGACGGCGAGATCGATCTTGCCGACGAGTCCCTGCGGAAGGCCGTTTTCGAGCTTCGTCCAGGAGTCGCCGCCGTCGGTCGACTTGTAGAGGCCGTCCTCCGCGTCGGCCCCGCTAATGATGGTCCACGGCTTGCGCTCGCCTCGCCACATCGCGGCATAGATCTCGTCCGGGTTTTCAGGATTGAGCGCCACGTCAATGGCACCGGTCGAGTCGGACGCATAGAGCACCTTGTCCCACGTCTGGCCGCCGTCCGTAGAGCGAAAGAGGCCGCGCTGCTCGTTCGGGCCGAAGGGATGGCCGAGGGCCGCCGCGTACACACGATCCGGATTCTCGGGATGCACCTCGACGGCGCCAATCTGTCCGGTGTCTTCCAGGCCCATAAAGTCCCACGACGTGCCCGCGTCGGTCGACTTGTAGAGACCACGGCCGGTGGTCACGTTGGAGCGGATGCCGTCCGTGCCGGTGCCGGCGTAGACGATGCTCGTGTCGGAGGGGGCGACCGCAAGGGCCCCGATGGAGGTGCTCTGGAAGCCTTCCCCATCCGAAAGGTTGTTCCACGTATTGCCGGCGTCACTCGTCTTCCAGACGCCACTGCCTCCGGCGCCTCCCATGTAAAACGTGTGCGGATGCGCCGGATGGCCCTCAACGGCCGTCACGCGTCCGCCCCGAGTAGGGCCAACCATTCGAAAGTCGAGCTCACGAAAGAGAGACGTGTCGACCTCCGCCGGGGCGTCTGCGTCTGTCGTTTGAGCCGGAAGGGCGAGAGGAGTGCCCAGCCCGAGGAGCAGGGCGAAGCAAAAGGCGAGGCAGCGAGAAGGCGTGATCGTACGGAGCGACATACTAGGGGGAGAGACAAACAGAATAGGGGCGACGTCAGGAAGAACGAAGAGACGATATAGAAGCGCAAGGGGAAGTGTGAAAGGAGGGAGGACTGGACGTGCCTCTTTGCCGGAGTTCGGGCTATTTTCGCCATGCCGGCGGAGTCCATACCGTCAAGAGCTTTATAGGAGCAGCGGTCTCGATGAGCTGCAAATCGCCCTCTTCGTCGGCAAGTAGTTCCACTACGTGCCTCCTCCTCATCCGATTTTCGCCTCATCGATCTTCGCTCTCACTGTTCGACTCAAAACCAAAACAGACTCTTGGAGAACGGAGGGCACTAGAAGAGATGCGCGAGATCGAGGGTGAAGTCGTCTAACAGGGCCGACGTCACGGTTCCCGTTTCGACGACGCGGAGATGCTGAACGAAGCCGTCGTCCGTATTTTCGAATACCTCCAC
>CAYXAD010000288.1:0-4202 GCA_964462965.1 uncultured Salinivenus sp. | reverse complement strand
GTTGTGCGGCGGAATGTTCGTCGCCATGCCCACCGCGATTCCACTGGCGCCGTTGACGAGCAGGTTGGGGACCCGAGACGGAAGCACGATCGGCTCCGAGAGCGTCCCGTCGAAGTTGGGCCGGTAGTCGACCGTGTCCTCGCGGATTTCCTCCAGCATCTCCATGGCCAGCGGCCGGAGCTTGGCCTCCGTGTACCGCATGGCGGCGGCATTGTCGCCGTCAATCGAGCCAAAGTTCCCATGGCCGTCCACCAGGGGCGCTCGGAGCGAAAAGTCCTGCGCCATCCGCACCATGGCGTCGTAGATGGCCTGGTCTCCGTGGGGATGGTACTTCCCCATCGTATCGCCGACGACGGTGGCACTCTTCCGATGCCGCTTGTCGGGATACAGCCGGAGGTTGTTAAACATCGCATACAGGATGCGACGCTGCACCGGCTTGAGCCCATCGCGGATGTCCGGAAGGGCACGACTGGTGATGACGGACAGCGCGTAGTTGAGGTATCGCTTCCGCGCAGTTTCGTGAAGCGGGATGGTTTCAGTAACGGGCATCAGCGTCGTTCAATAACGGATGTTGTCGGCGCACACATAGTTTACTCACACTCCCCAGGACATACAACCGGCCCCGGCTCGCGTTTCATTTTCGGGGATCTCAACTCCAGAAAAAAGCCCCGAGACATCTCTTTCTCGCACAATTCTCCCTCCCCGTCCGAAGTCGCCGAGCGAGGTCTCAGGAGCACCCAGGAAGTAATCGATCACAATGCATGCTCCCAGGAGCCTGAAGCCCTCCCCCAAAGGAAACCGACCATTTCCACGGTCGGATTGAGGACGATTGACGTTTCGGGGAAGCCACTCATTCCTCCACTAGTGTGTGGACGGTTTGGAGTATATTATTCTTTGCAATAACGGAATTATCCTTCTCTCCTCAACTGGAGAAGACCGCTTTCCTCCCGTCAAACGACGTTCAAAGACCCCCTCTAGATCTCACGTCGAGTTGGAGAGACGTTCTCCACCTATATTCACGACGGAGGCACGCATCGCCATGCGTCCCTACAAGTTCGACTCGACAATGTCTCTCCTACTCAGGAAGTCAATAGTTGAGCGTAAAATAGTCCCCCTCCGAACTGGTGTGCAACCGGAGAAGATCGGCCTTCACAAGACGCAACAGCGTCTGCGACGCCCGCTCGGGAGAGATGTCGGCCAGCTGAGCGAGCTCTGCAGTCGTGATGCGCCCGTAGTCATCCAGGTACCGCATGAGCAGGGACTCCGTCTCTCCAAATTCGAAGGTCACCCCAGTCTCTTTCTCCTCGTCCCGGAGAAGAGCAACGGTCTCGTCACTTGCCTCCATGCTCTTCTCCTCGACCCGGACGTAGGCAGGTCCTTCTCCATTCGTCGAAGGCTCTCCGACAACGAAGTGAGGCTTGTTCTGGCTCTCCGGAATGGTTACCACGATCACGTCCTGACGGGGCGCGACGACGACCCGTTCGGTCTGATAGTCGACCGGTGGGCGACAGTGGGCTTCCGTCGCCTGCCGCAGAAGAAACTCCTCCTCCGAGGCATCGTCGACCCCCCGAATGGTCCCGTCATCGGACACCCCGAGCACAATGCGACCGCCCTTGGTGTTGGCGAGCGCGACAATTTCTTTAGCAATGCGCTCGAGCCGAGGGACCTTCCGTTTGAATTCGAGGCTGATGCCCTCACCCAGGTCCACCAGCTGCTCTAGTTCACGAAGCGTCATGGAGGGTCACGAAACGGAAATGCGAAGGGGATACGACTGTCGGTCGATGGAGACACGCAGTCTTCGGATGGAGTCTACGGTGAAGAGAACGCACCCATACCGTAGGAAGTCCTCCTAGACCTCGACCCGCGTTGCTCCTGATCCCGACCAGTGCCGGGATCCGAGGAACGAAGTTGGGATTGTATTTCTGCAGGAGCGAATAAGTATGGTCCGTGCACAACGAGTTCAACCGGGCAACATGGCTTATAAGCCTTCGAAGGGGCTTTCAGCGTCCACTGATTACTCCGCAGGCCACACCAGCTCGCCGCCCGTCACCGCACGAGTCAGGTTTGGAGCCCTTCCGGCAGCCAGTTTTCGTGCTTGGCCGAACGGGTCATCAACTCGTCGACCATCTGCCGGGGACGTTCATCCTCAAAAAGAATGGCGTAGACCGCCTCGGTGATCGGCATCTCGATCTGACGAGCCCGAGCGAGATCGCGGATGGACTGAGTGGTTCGAACGCCCTCGGCCACCATGTTCATTTCGTCGAGGACCTCCTCGAGGGTATGTCCCGTGCCAATCTGCTCTCCCAAATACCGGTTGCGGCTGTGTTGGCTCATGCAGGTGACCACGAGATCCCCAATGCCCGCCAGCCCCGCAAAGGTCTGTTCACGGGCCCCGAGGGCAAGCCCAAGCCGACGGATCTCGGCCAGACCGCGGGTGACGAGGGCCGCCTTGGCATTGTCGCCGTAGCCGACGCCATCACTCATGCCGGCCGCTATCGCGAGCACATTCTTTGCGGAACCGGCAATCTCGACCCCGATCACATCTGTATTAACGTACACACGGAGCCGAGAGGTCATAAACGAATCTTGAATTCGCTGGGCGTGCTGCTCGCTCGGAGCCGCGGCCACGACCGCGGTCGGACGGCCGTCTGCGACCTCCTCGGCATGACTCGGTCCGTACAGCACTCCGATCCGCTCCTGTGAAACGGCCGGGAGTTCCTCCCCGAGCACTTGGGTCATCCGCTGGAGCGAGTCGTTCTCGATGCCTTTGGCCAGGGACACGACCGTCTCGGCTTCAGCCGCATACGGCTGGAGATCCGAGGCGATGGAGCGTAGGTTCTGGGAGGGAACAGCCACGGCCCACACTGACGACGCCTCTGTGGCTGATTCCAGACTGGACGTGACGTGGACTGACGACGGAATGGCCACCTCCGGCAAATAAGTCGGATTGTGCCCCTCCCGGCGAATGGTCTCGACGACCTCGGCCCGACGCGCCCACAAGGTCACGTCTCGGCCTTCACTCGCAAGGTGAACAGCGAGAGCGGTCCCCCAGCTTCCGGCCCCAAAAAGGGTAATCGACGATGACATTTCAGAAGGTGCTCCTATGGACGCCTAGCTCGTGGGCTTCCTACTGTCTTCCGGCCGCTAAATTTCCCCTCGTCCCAGCATGCCCTGCGCGGGCCGAAAGGAACTGACCTGATTTTCAGTGCCGTTCAGTAAGCGCCGAATGTTGGACTGGTGGGCCACAATGATGGCCATTGCCAGGAGCGCGCCTACGACCAGGAGGCTGGGGTCCAGGTCGACCCCGAAAGCGTAGCGGCGAATCGCCACCACGGTGGGAAACGTGACGGCAGCCGTAATGGAGCCGAGAGACACGTATCGGGACGACACCATCACGACCAGGAAGACCGCCAGTGTGATCGCCATCGTGACTGGAGCCAGCGCGAGCAGGGCGCCCCCCGCCGTATTGACTCCTTTCCCCCCCTGGAAATTGGCAAAGATTGGAAACATGTGTCCGACGATGGCGGCCAACCCCGCAAGCAGACCGATGACGACGTCCGTTTCCCACCCAAAAAGACCGAGATGCGGGAGTGGATCGATGCGAATGACGGAGGCGACGACGCCCGCCGAGAGAAATCCCTTGCCCAGGTCAATGACGGTCGCCAGGGTGCCCGCCGGCCAGCCCACGACGCGGAAGGCATTGGTGGCCCCGGCATTCTTGCTGCCGTAATTCCGGATGTCAATGCCGTGCAGGGCCTTGCTGGACCACAGTGCCCCGGGAATCGACCCGAGAAAGTAACTGACGAGGAGAATGGTGAGCAGGGAAAGCATAACGGACCTGCACTTTGTGGAAGACCTCGACGAACCTCTCTACACGAAATGAAATAAAGGGTCGACTTGCAATGAACGTTCGTCCCCGCTCAACCGAAGCGGGATCGGTGATCGAACCCCTGAGTCGCCGGCGAATGTTCCGGTCTGGGTACGTGGAATTGGGGGCTGGAAGTTTGGGGGAGGGGGGACGAGGGTCATTCGTTTCAACATCCTTCTGAACTTACATACCCCCACACGCCCAACCCCCCAGACCCTCTCGGCACTGCCCCGAACCACACAATCCTCCCAATCATCCACTCACTCCTTCATCCACTTCCTGCGTTTCTTCCACCTGCCCGATCCGGACGGGCGTCTCCCCTACCGCTTCCAGC
>CAYXAD010000287.1:0-4229 GCA_964462965.1 uncultured Salinivenus sp. | reverse complement strand
ACGTGACCCTGAATCACGCGCGTCTACCAGTTCCGCCACTCGGGCAGGAGCATCAAAATGTCGCTTTACCATCAACGGTCGGAGGCACCAATCATGTTCCTTGAAATTGGCGCACAACTAGTGGGGATGGGAGTCAACCGGAGAATAGCGCCAGCCTGTGGTCAAGAAGCCCCCAAATCCCCACACCCAACACTTTCCCACACCAAGGAGCTCGGCGGAAGAAAAGAGCGGCAAAGCCCCTGGCGCCCATTTGACAGCCACAGGGGTGGTTCGTTCGAAGAGGGGGACTCGCACTCGCCCCTGTCGTTTTCTATGTTGACGCGTGCACCCGTTGTCGAACTGATTCGTGTACGACCTCATGGCTATGCTTCGCTACGTAGGCCTTCTACTAATGGTGTCTTTCGGGCTGGGTATGGTGCAGGAGGTGCCGGCCCAGTACGCCCAGGACTCTCTCGCCTTTGACCTCGAGCACGTCTTCGATCTCGAGTATGCGTCGGATCCGCAAATCTCGCCGGGTGGGGATCGTGTGGTCTATGCTCGGACCTTTATGGATCGGATGGAGGACCGTCGATCCTCTCACCTGTGGGTCGTGAATGCTGACGGCTCTGAGCATCGTCCCATCACCGATCCGGAGACCAACGCCTCCCAGCCCCGCTGGTCCCCAAGTGGCGATCGGATCGCCTACGTGGCATCCACCGAGGACGGGGCGCAGATTCATGTGCGGTGGATGGAGACGGGGCAGACAGCTCGCCTGACACAGTTGGAGGAGTCGCCGAGCGGGCTGTCGTGGTCGCCCGACGGGGAGCGGCTGGCGTTCACCATGTTTGTTGAGGAAGGCGAGGGCTCGTTTGCCAAATTGCCAAGCCCGCCAGAGGGGGCAGAGTGGGCGCCGAGGCCCGAGTACATCGACCAGATGTACTACCGCTCCGACGGATCGGGGTACGAGGAGGAGGGATACGATCAAGTCTTCACGTTGTCCGCCGAGGGGGGGACCCCGCGTCAGATCACGACAGGGCCGTACGATCACGGCGGAACGCCCGAGTGGACGCCGGACGGAGAGACCCTTCTCATTAGTGCCAACCGGCACGAGGGGTGGCGTCACGATCCCCTCAACACCGAGGTATACGCTGTGGACGTGTCGAGTGGATCGGTGACCCCCCTTACCGATCGACAGGGTCCAGATGGGGATGTCGCGATTTCTCCGGAGGGGGAGCAGATCGCCTACACCGGCTTTGACGATCGCGAACAGGGCTATCAGGTCACCAAGCTCTATGTGATGAACCGGGAGGGGGCCGACCCGCGAGTCCTCACTGAAAATTTCGAACGCGACATCCAAGATCCGACCTTTGGGCCGGACGGCAACCGCATCTTCTTCCAGTACGACGACGAAGGGTCTACCAAGATCGGGGCCGTAACGCTCGACGGAGAGCGGACCGTCGTGGCCGAGAATGTCGGGGGGACCTCCATTGGTCGGCCCTACACGAGCGGCACCTTTAGTCTTGCCTCGACGGGTCGCGTCGCCTACACACACGGAACCCCGCAGCGGCCGGCGGACGTGGCCGTCGCCCAGCGAGGACAAGACGAACAGGTGCTCACCTCTCTCAACGACGATCTCTTCGAGCAGACCAAGATCGGCGACGTCGAAGAATTTACTTACGAGTCCTCCCACGACGGCCGGACGATTGAAGGGTGGATCGTGACCCCGCCGAACTTCGATCCCTCCGAAGATTATCCTCTCATCCTGGAGATCCACGGCGGCCCGTTTGCGGCCTACGGCCCGCACTTCTCGGCCGAGGCACAGCTCTACGCCTCCGCCGGTTACGTCGTGCTGTACACCAATCCGCGCGGCAGTACGAGTTACGGGCAGGAGTTCGGCAACGCCATTCACCACAACTATCCCAGCCATGACTTTGACGATCTAATGTCCGGTGTCGATGCGGTCCTTGATCGCGGGTACATCGACGAGGATCGGCTGTACGTGACGGGGGGCAGTGGAGGCGGCGTGCTCACGGCCTGGATCGTGGGGCACACCGATCGCTTTCGGGCGGCTGTGTCGGCCAAGCCGGTCATCAACTGGTACAGCTGGGCCTTGACGGCCGACATGTACCCGTATGGCGTCAAGTACTGGTTTCCCGGAACGCCCTGGGAGCACACGGAGCATTACATGGAGCGCTCCCCGATTGAATACGTCGATCAGGTCTCGACGCCCACGATGCTCCTGACGGGAACGGAAGACTACCGCACGCCCATGTCGGAGTCGGAGCAATTTTATCAGGCGCTGAAGCTGGAAGGAGTGGAAACCGCGCTCGTCCGCGTGCCGGGAGCGTCCCACGGCATTACGGCGCGTCCAAGTCATCTCGCCGCCAAGGCCGCTCACGTCCTCGAGTGGTTTGAGCGTCACGACGGCTCGGAAAATGGCGGAGGAGAGGGACGCACGACCGAGTAGCTCTTGCCTGCGACGCCCCCGCAAGTAGATTGGATCCCCCCTCCAGCGGGCTCGTACACGGGACGGCTCTGGGAATGAATTCCCTCTGTGACTCGTAATTCCATTCTGCTCATGCGTTGTCGCCTCCTTCTCGCTGTACTCGTTCTTTCTTGCCTCGCTCCAGGATCTGTCCTGGCTCAGCGTGCCACGACGCAAGTCGTCGAGGAGGAGCGGCGCCCCATTCCATATCCGGTGACCCCTGATGCGGCGTTCCAGCAGGCCGTAGACGAGGGCACTCGGACGCTTTCGGGGGCTCCCGGGCCGGACTACTGGACGAATACGGCCGAGTACACCCTCGACGCCACGGTGGATCCGACCGAGAACGTGTTGCAGGGGGCCGGCACCATTCGTTACCACAACAACTCGCCGGACACGCTGGAGCAGGTGGTCCTTCATCTCCGGCAGAACATTCATAAGGAGGGGACCCTGCGCAACCGTATGGCCGAGGTGACCGGGGGCATGACGATTGAGCAGGTGAACATTGAGGGCCGTACGGTGCAGGAGGTGCAGTCCCAGCAGCAGCTGCAGCAGCTCGGGCAGGGGTACATCCTCCAGGACACACGGATGGTCGTCTTCCTTCCGGAGCCCTTGTCCCCTGAAGCGTCCGCCTCCCTCACTGTGGACTGGCGGTTTCCGATTCCGGGAGAGGACAACTTTCGCATGGGGCAGGACGGCGAGGTGTATTACATTGGATACTGGTACCCACAAATGGCGGTCTACGACGATGTGAATGGATGGACGGCCGAGCCGTATCAGGGGGATGGCGAATTCTACATGGGCTACGGAACCTACGACGTCTCGGTAACCGTGCCCGAAGGCTGGCTGGTCGGGGCCACGGGACGCCTTCAGAATCCGGATTCGGTGCTCACGGAGTCGGTTCGGGATCGGCTCGACGAGGCGCAGCAGTCCGACGAGGTCGTGAGCGTCGTGGGGGAAGACGAGCGAGGGGCCGGGTCGGCGACGATCACAGCCGCTTCGGGGGACAGCACGCTCACCTGGCGCTTCGAAGCCGAAGACGTGCGCGACTTTGCCTTCGGTACCTCCGAAGAATTCGTCTGGGATGCGACGACTGCCGAGACGGAAGAGGGCGAGAGCCTGATCCACGCCTTCTACCGGCCCGAGGCGCAGCACTGGGATCGGTCGGCCGAGTACGCCCAGTTTTCAATCGAGCACCTATCCGACCTGATTTTCCCGTATCCCTATCCCCACATGACGACCGTCGAGGGACCGATTGGCGGGGGCATGGAATATCCAATGATTACTCTCATCGGAAGTCCCGACTCGGCGGAATCGCTCTTTGGCACCACCTACCATGAAATCAGCCACATGTGGCTCCCAATGGTGGTGGGCACCAATGAGAAGCGGTATGCCTGGCTCGATGAGGGCACGACGACCTTCAATACGACCGAAGGGGAAAACGACTTTTACCCGGATCAGAATGCCTGGGCCCGCTCCAATCACTACTATTTTCAGTTTGCCCCGTCCGTGGAGCAGCCCTCCATGCGTCACGCAGATCGTTATCCCGTGGACGGACCGGCCCGCTACGTGGCGTCCTACGACAAGCCCGGCGTGATGCTGCATGCGCTACGGGGAATTTTGGGCGAGGAGACCTTTCTGGAGGCGTATCGCACCTACGCCGAGCGCTGGGCCTACAAGCACCCAACCCCCCACGACTTCTTCAATACCTTTGAGGACGTAGCCGATCGCGAGCTGGACTGGTTCTGGCGGGGCGCCTTCTACGAGA
>CAYXAD010000286.1:0-4299 GCA_964462965.1 uncultured Salinivenus sp. | reverse complement strand
AAACCAACCTGAACCGCCGTTTTCATACGCAACGGTCGTTCTGAACCGCGATCGTGAGAAGCTTTACGATCGGATCAATAAACGCGTCGACCAGATGCTGGACGCAGGCCTCTTGGAAGAGGTCGAGGAAGTGATGGAGATTGAGGGGATTCAGCTCGACGAACCACCCCTCAGCACGATCGGGTATCGGGAACCGATTCAGTACCTTCGAGGAGAGATTGATTATGAGGAAATGGTTCGCCTCATCAAGCGCAACTCTCGACGCTACGCCAAACGTCAGCTTACTTGGTTTCGGCGATACGACGAGTACACATGGATGGAGGCTCCGCAAACGACCCCCGACGATCTGATTCAGGTGCTCGACGACGAGTCCTGAGAGTTGAGCCAGGGTACAACCGCAAACGATTCGGCCCCCATCGAGAAGAATGGATCGCCCCGTTTATATTCTTTCAGGTAGGCAAGGAGCCCAGCTCCTCCCCACCCAATCCAGATCCAGGTCCAGTACGGACCGTCAATGTAAAACAAATACGTACCAATCGAACAGACGCCGAGCCATATCCAGTGCCACGAAGGGCGAGCCCCCATGACTCCGAGTCCGATCAAAGGCAGTACGTACCACGGATGCACCGTGGTACTCAGTACGAAGAGGACTCCCAACAGAAGTATGCTGGCTCGCCGAAAGGTCCAGTCTCTCCTGTAGTCGAGAAGGTACAGCACGGGTAGCGCACAGAAGAAAAGCCCCCGAAAGGTGGGACCGATCACTTTGCTCCAATCGGCGCCGGTAATCACCCATGCAAGGTATTTTATCAAATAGTACGGCCCCGCATTAAACTCGAACAGCTTGGCAAAGAGGTCTACGGACTCTTTTATGTGTGGAAGCACGTAGGGCGCAGCGTAAGGGGCCACTAAAACGGTGCTGAACAGAGCTCCCGGCCAGACGGCTGTCCAACCAAATCGTCGGATCAAATAGGGGCCGAGCGCAAACGGATAGAGCTTTACAAATCCCGCTCCAGCTACTGCAATGGACGCAACAACTCCTCTATCCCGCTGAGCGGCCCACACAGCCGCAAACAAGAAGGGCATCAACAATGCCTCCGTGTGGCCTTGGCCGGCCGTCTCGAGGAGCACGAGAGGATTCCAGGCGTACAGCGTCAAATTGCGGGCCGACACCAACTGAGACAGTAGGAACAGCCCCGCCCCTTCCGCCACCGCGAAGACTCCCTTGATCACGAAGTAGGAAACGATCCATCCCTGCTCGTAAAACAGCCCCCCCAAGGCAAAAGCAAGTTGCGAAAGCGGCGGGTAGATACTGTAGTACTCCTGCGAGTTGAGCTCTTCATAAATCGACGCATCCTGAAACTCCTCTAACGCAGCCTCCGCAGGGAGATACCGATACGGGTTGATGCCTTCGACCTGAAGCCACCCATCCCAGATATACCGAAACGGATCGTCGGTCAACTCCGGTAGAAGCGGAAAAAACGCGATACGCAAAAGAATCGCACCCAGCAGAACCTCCCCACTGCTTAGAGGATCCTGCCGCCAGGTGAGAACCAATCCCACTGTACTCCCCAAGGCAGCCACGACGAGCACGGGCCACGTCGAGGGAAAGGCCGCCAAGACGGGGCAAGACAAAAGAAGCAGGAACGTCAGAAGCGCAAAAAATCGCCCTCTCGTGGAGTCGGTGGGGAGAGACTTGAAATGCACGATGGGGACGACCTCTCACTCTTTTGAGTCAACCCGACGTCGGCGAATAAAATTGTGGGAGACGACTTTGGACGACCCGCTTAACAGGTAACAGCTGAGTACCTTGCAACCGTCGCCTCCTCCGGTGCCTCAACTCGATGCAAAAATTCCCTGACGGAGCACGCCTGCCTTACTGATCTCGAAATCCCATAGACATGTTTCCCGTTCACGTGTGCTCTAACGGACAAAACGTTTCATCGAAAGAGCCCTCCCGAAAGACGTGGCCGAGAACTGAAGGATGCTCCTTGTGAGTGGGAGAAGAGTGAGGGTGAGAGGTTTACATGCAATAACGGAAATATCTCCTGTCGCTCACACCGAGAGCTCAATCAGCCCTCTCTGGGCTCGGGTGAGACGTTCATTTCCCTCCTCCCGCAACACTACTATGTCCTCGATACGAACGCCGTATTCCTCGTCGGGCACGTAAACGCCCGGTTCAATCGTTACACAAGCCCCCTCAGGTAATTCTTCATCACTCGTGTGGGAGACGCGGGGCCACTCGTGGACTTCGAGCCCAATCCCATGACCCAGGCTATGGGTGAAGAAATCCCCGAGTCCTGCCTCCTCGAGAGCATCTCGAGCCACCGCATCGAGTTCTTTACCGGTAAGACCTGCCTTTGCCTCCTCCACTGCCTTCGCCTGGGCCGCCTGAACGGCCTCATATCCTCGTCGTGCTTCAGACCGAGGCGGACCCATCGCCACCGTGCGGGTCATATCTGACGCATACCCGTCCCGAAAGCATCCCATGTCGAGAACGACAAAATCACCTTCCTGAAGTTGCCGATCCGTGGGGCGCGCGTGCGGACGCGCTGCATTGGGACCCGAGGCTACAATGGGCTCGAAGGACATGGAGTCTGCGCCTCGTCGAAGATGCCAATACACGATCTTCGCGGCCACCTCTCGCTCCGTCATTCCTGGACTCAACATGTCCAAGACCCGTTCAAAGACCTCCTCTGTGATCGACTGGGCCTGTCGAATCCGGTCAACTTCGCTCGCCTCCTTTTTCCCTCTCAGGGGAGTAAGCATCTGAGAGACGGGGCTCCACTGCACCGACGAATGCTCTTCCTCAAACGTCTCACGCTGAGCGACGGTCACTGACTCGGCCTGAAACCCAACCCGCCGGTAGGAATCCAGCAGCCCTTTTTCAGCCACGAGATCGGAGAGATTTCCACGAGCGATGTGCACCTCGGCCCCCTCGACTTCATCACGGGCCTGATCGGTGTATCTACCATCGGTGACAAAGTCCGTGGAGCGAGAACCGACAATCAGGTAGGCATTCGACCCGGTAAACCCACACGCCCATCGAATGTCGGGGAGAGATGTGAGTAGAACTGCATCGACATCCTCTTCGTCGATGCACGGTCGAACTCGATCGAGTCGTGACCCCATTCGTCAGAAGAGTAGTTCGAAAGATGCCCGGACGTCGGGCTCAAAGTGACCCGCCACAGCAGAAGTGGGTGTACCCCGCCAAAGAAGAGGGCCTCAAAGAGACATGCAGGACAGGCCTTCCTCCCTTCTAGTCTGAACTCAGAAGAGGACAATTTCTACGGAGCCCCCCTAAAAAACACGATAGAGGCTCTCGAATCAATCCACGACGCCACGGTTAATCCCCGCGACTCGATTGCCCCGAATAGTAGTTGGGAGACTCCTTCGTAATCTCTACGTCGTGGGGATGGCTTTCTCGAAGTCCTGCTGCGGTGGTGCGTACGAACTGAGAAGATTCATAGAGCTCCTGAACCGTTTCGCATCCGCAGTAGCCCATGGCAGCTTGCAGCCCTCCCTTCATCTGATGAATGACCTCATTGAGTGTCCCGCTGTAGGGCACCCGTCCTTCGATTCCTTCCGGAACGAGCTTTCGGAGATCGTCTTCAGCGTCCTGGAAATAACGATCCTTGCTCCCCGCTTCCATGGCACTGACCGATCCCATGCCCCGATAGCTCTTGTACTTCCGGCCCTCGTAGATGATGGTTTCTCCGGGACTCTCCTCCACACTGGCAAACAGGCTTCCAATCATGACCGCACTTGCTCCGGCAGCCAGGGCCTTGGGGATGTCCCCGGTCTGTTTAATTCCACCGTCGGCAATAATGGGAACCCCTTCGGAGCGGGCAGCCTCCGCACACTCCATGATGGCAGTCAACTGAGGAACGCCGACGCCGGCCACCACTCGCGTCGTGCAGATGGAACCGGGCCCAATGCCCACCTTCACACAGTCCGCCCCGGCTTCGATGAGGTCGAGCGTCCCCTCAGCCGTACCCACATTTCCGGCCACGAGGTCGACCTCATCCTCAAAGCGAGAAGAGACTTGGCGAACTGTATCAATGACACCTTCTGCGTGACCGTGGGCCGTATCTACCACGACGAAGTCCACGCCCACTTCCACCAATGCAGCCACTCGATCGAGAACGTCTGGAGTGACGCCGACCGCCGCACCGACACGGAGCCGACCATGGTCGTCCTTGGCGGCGTGCGGGTGCTTTCGGCGCTTTCGAATGTCCTTAAAGGTAATAAGTCCCTTTAGATAATTTTCCTCGTCGACAACCGGAAGCTTCTCAATCTTAT
>CAYXAD010000285.1:0-4300 GCA_964462965.1 uncultured Salinivenus sp. | reverse complement strand
CTCTTCAGAGGGCAGAAAAACCATGGCAGGAGACAGAAAACCTGCACACGCCGTTTGCTACGCCCTCATTCCGATGGGTCGTAGCATCCGGGCAGGGACGGCCCCCATTGGTCGAGAAGCGTTCGGCGGTGCTCCTGTCGCTGAACAGAACCTGACGAGGCCTGTCCAATCGGCGAGCCCGGAGGGGCCTCTAGAGAAGCAGGCGGCGTCGTGGCGTCCTGCGGGCGCTGCAGAAATCGATCGAGGGCGTCGCGCATCTCGGCGCGGTGGGCGCGGGTCTCCGCGTCGGAGCCTGGATTGTCGCCGAGCCAGTCCCGAAGGGAGCGCAGGTGCTGCGTCAGACGCGATCGAACCGCCGGGGCGATGTCGGCCGTGCGGGCCCGATCCAGAAGAACGTCCGTCCACACCTGCTGCACCGTACGTTGCAGTTCCGCCTCGTAATCATCCCCCGGCGCCTCGGCCTTCCATACCGCGTCTGTGCTTCGAGCGAGGACGTCCCGAAAACTCGGCAGAGCTGCATTCTCGTCGTGCTGTGCGATGAGGCGCATCGCCCGTTCGGGGTCGACGAGTGCCTCCAACACCATCGTGGCTGCAACCTCGGCCGGGGCGTAGGGGTCGAAGGTTGGATCGGTACGTCCCTCAAAGAGCTCGCGGTTGGGCGGGTGCCCCGGGGGGCGAGGCGGAATCATCTCCCGGGCGGTCTCCGGAAGGGCGAGCTCCGACGGCCTGACGGTTTCGAGGAGGGCGTCCAGGGCGGCTTCTTGCTGGTCGGCCGAGACACGATCGGACAGTCGCTGCTCGTCCTCCCCGCGTACGGCATAGTCGTAGGCCACCCCTCCGACGAGCTTGGCGGTCGCGTCGACCTGATACCGATGCCGCAGGTAGAGCGGCACGAGCACCTCTTCCATCAGGGCCATCGGCTCCCCCGTACGGACGACGGCCTCGCCGAAGCGATCGAGGGCGACCTCTCGTACGTTCATTTCTCGGTCGAGCGCCTCAACCGCATCGTCCCCATTGTCCCAAAGATGAGCCTCTGGATGTGCGGCCCCCGACGGACGCGCATCGGCGTCGGTGATAAAGCGCAGACCCTCCTCCTTGGCCTCCTGCAAAATGTCGTCGAGAAGATCCTGCTCGGACTGTTCGCCCTCAGGGTGAGCGTAGGCATAGCGGAGGGCGATCTTGTCCCACCGTTCGACCCCCGTATCGTAGGCCCCGTCGAGCGTGATCGAGTCGCCCTGAACGCGAGCAAAGGGCGCGGGATAGTCCATCACGGAGGCTCGGTCGTTTACCGAGGCGGCAAAGTTGTGCGCGAGCCCCAGGGTGTGCCCCACCTCGTGGGCCGAGAGCTGGCGAATCCGCGCCAGTGCCATCTCCAGCATGGGATCCTCCTCCGCCGAAAAGCCATCGGCCTGCATCCCCTGATACGGCGCGAGCAGCCCCTCGGCCAGCAGGTAGTCCTGCCGCACGCGACGCGACCCGAGCGTGACGTGTCCCTTCAGAATTTCGCCGGTGCGCGGGTCCGTGACGGAAGCTCCGTAGCTCCAACCTCTGGTGCTCCGGTGCACCCACTGAATCACGTTGTAGCGCACGTCCATCGCGTCGGCCGTGTCCGGGAGCATCTCCACTCGGAACGCATCTTCAAAGCCGGCCGCTTCGAAGGCCTCTTCCCACCAGCGAGCCCCATCGAGGAGGGCGCTGCGAACCGGCTCCGGCGTGCCCGGATCGAGGTAGTAGACGATGGGCTCCTCCGGCGTGCAGAGACCGTCGTCCCCCGGCGCCTCCGCACACGTGAGCCGATGTCGGTTCACGTACCGCCGGGCCATGGACTCTCCAATCGGGGTGGCATAATCCTGGTACTCCGAATAGAACAGCCCCGCCCGCGGGTCGAAGCGGCGCGGTGTATAGTCGCTCGTATCCGGAAGCTCGACGAGGGAGTGACGCACCCGAAGCGTGATGGCGGACGGGTCGGCCGCCGTGTTCTCCACGTATTCGCCGGGCTCTTCGTCGGTGGTAAACGTCAGGCGCGCCTCCATCTCCGAGTTTTTGGGAAAAGCCTTTACGTTTTCGAGGTAGGGCGCGCTTCGGCTCTTGTCCAGCGAGTAGCTGCCCTGATCCGTCTCCTTCAGGCGCTGGACGACCCCGTGCGCGTCGCGCATCAGGAAGTCGGTGGCGTCGACCAGCACGCGACCATCTTCTTCGGCCGCCACCTCGAAGCCCCACACGACGCCCGGGGCGAAGGCCTCCTGCACGGCACGCCGTTCGTCCGGGTTGTCCGTCGAGGCCCGATAGTCGAGGTTGGGTTCCACGAGCAGCACCTTCGGTCCCACCCGCTCGAAGCGGACGATCCGCTGAGAGCCGAGCTGTCCCCGGTCGAGGCCTACGTCGTTGGAGCCCAGTCCGGTGGGCAGGGACGTTACGTACAGCACCTCTTCGTCGAGCCGAGGAATCTCGAGCCAGAGGGTGCCGTCCTGTGCGTCCCAGTACATGGGGAAGAAGCCCTCTATGGCCTCGAGGCCCTCCGTCTTCTCGGCAATCGTCGGGAGCTCTTCGTCGTCGGCCTCTTGCCCGAGTGCCGAACCGGTGCTCATCACTCCCAACAGTGCAGTGATAAGAAGCAGTCGAACGGAAAGCGTGTGCATGTCGCGAGAGAGTCGTACGAAAAAAGCTCGATCCAACGGTCGCACGGGAACGTGCAGCACCGTGAAAGCTACGAAAACCTGAGGTGGAAAACGAAACACCGTCCCGGAGTGAAATTTCCGGATTCTTTGCGGCACGACCGTGAAATCCTCATCCGCGGCGTGCGCATTTTCCATCGTCGCCCGTTACGTTATGCGATGTACGGGCGTGCGGACGGTCTTCGACCGTATCCACTGAAAACGGGGCCCGCGTATTTCTCATCGCATCGAACAACCGACTGCTCACATGGAAGTAGGAGCCAACGAAGTCAAGGGCACAATCGTCGAGGTCGTCGGCCCAGTCGTCGACGCCGAATTCCCTCCCGACGGCGTTCCCGATATTCTGGACGCCCTTCGCGTCGATCGCGGAGATGGTGAGTCACTGATCCTGGAGGTGCAGCAGCACCTCGGCGAGCGGCGCGTACGCGCCATCGCCATGGACTCGACCGACGGCCTTCAGCGATCTCAGGAAATTATTGCCACGGGTCAGCCGATCACAGTCCCCATTGGGGAGGAGATCCGGGGTCGCCTCTTTAACGTCGTCGGCGAGCCCATCGACGGCTTGCCTGACCCAGACGTGGACGAGCACCGCCCCATCCACCAGGACCCGCCCACCTTTGAGAGCCTGGCCGGCTCCCAGGAGATGCTCGAAACGGGCATCAAGGTCATGGATCTGATTCAGCCCGTGCCGAAGGGGGGGAAGGTCGGCCTCTTCGGAGGCGCCGGCGTCGGCAAAACGGTGCTCATCATGGAGCTCATCAACAACATCGCCAAGGCGCACGAGGGCCTGTCGGTGTTCTCCGGGGTCGGCGAGCGGACTCGTGAGGGAAACGACCTCCTGCGCGAGATGCTCGAGGCCGGTGTGATGACCTACGGGGAGGACTTCGAAGAGTCGGTCGAAGAAGGAGGCTGGGACCTCGATCAGGTCGACTTCGAGGCCATGAAGGAGAGCAACATTTCGCTCGTCTTTGGCCAGATGAACGAGCCCCCCGGAGCTCGTGCCCGCGTGGGCCTCACCGGGCTGACGATCGCCGAGTACTTCCGCGATCTCGGCGGCCGCGACGTGCTCTTCTTTCTCGACAACATCTTCCGCTTCGTCCAGGCCGGCCAGGAGATGTCGGCCCTCATGGGGCGCATGCCGTCGGCGGTCGGATATCAGCCGACGCTCGCCTCCGAAATGGGCGACCTGCAGGAACGCATTACCTCGACCCAGAAGGGCTCGATTACCTCGTTCCAGGCCGTGTACGTGCCGGCGGACGACCTGACGGACCCGGCGCCGGCCACCACCTTCGCCCACCTCGACGCCACCACGGTGCTCTCTCGCCAGCTGGCCACCCAGGGCATTTACCCGGCCATTGACCCGCTCGACTCGACCAGTCAGATGCTCAACGAGCGGGCCCTCAGCCAGGAGCACTACCGCACGGCGCAGGACGTGAAGGAGATTCTGCAGCGGTACAAGGAGCTGCAGGACATCATCGCCATTCTGGGAATGGACGAGCTCAGCGAAGAAGACAAGCAGGCCGTCAACCGGGCCCGTCGCGTTCAGCGCTTCCTGAGCCAGCCGTTCTTCGTGGCCGAGCAGTTCACCGGCATCCCCGGCAAGTACGTCGACCTCGAAGAGACCG
>CAYXAD010000284.1:0-4301 GCA_964462965.1 uncultured Salinivenus sp. | reverse complement strand
CTCGTTTTGCCGCCGGGCCCACCGTGCCCGTTCCTCGACTTCCCTCCCGGTTCCAATGGCCGAGTCCGACACGACGACCACTCCGACTGCCAATCTCGATATTGCTGAACGGTTTCAGGAAACAGCGGACCTCCTGGAGGCGCAGGAGGCAAGCCCCTTCCGAGTCCGCGCCTACCGGCGGGGCGCTTCGACCCTGAGTCGGATGGACCGGTCCGTGGCCGACCTCTACGAACAGGAAGGACGGGAGGGCCTCCGCGAGCTTCCGACCATCGGGGTTTCGCTGTCGAATGCCATCGCCGAGATTCTAGAAACCGGACGGTGGCGCTTCCTCGAGCGGCTGCAGGGAGCCGTCGCGCCCGAATCGGTCTTCCAGCAGATCTCCACCATCGGGCCGGAGCTCGCCGAACGCATTCACGAGAAGCTCGGCATCGAGACCCTCGAGGAGCTGGAGCTGGCCGCCCTCGACGGTCGGCTCGACGACGTGGAAGGGTTTGGCCAACGGCGCCTTCAGGCCGTCCGACTGCGGCGGCGCCAGGCCCCGGATGCGGAAGTATCTGTCAGCGAACTGCTCGACGTCGACCGCGAATACCGGCGCAAGGCAGCGGCCGATCAGCTCTATCGGATCACCCCGCGCCGCTTCAACCCCAACAACGAGGCATGGCTTCCCATCCTCCACACCGAACGCGGCGACCGGCACTACACCGCTCTCTTCTCCAATACTCCCCGCGCCCACGAGCTCGACAAGACCGACGACTGGGTGATCCTCTACCGCGAAGACGGCGAGCAGGAACAGTGGACGGTCGTGACGGAAACGTCCGGCCCGCTGGAGGGCAAGCGGGTCGTCCGCGGCCGCGAGGCGGAATGCCAGGCGTACTACGAACAGCACGCCAACGACTCGGACACAGAAGACCGCCGCTGACGATCTCTCGCAGAACCAATGACTCTTCCCTGGGCGACGGCGCACGAGCCGCTCCGTTCTTTTCACTAGGCAGCCCCCACTCCTCATGACCTCCCGCTCCCCGGCTGCACTCCCCATTCTGGTCCTGCTGACGAGCCTACTGTTTGTCCCGACCGTAGAGGCGCAGTACTTTGGCCGCAATCGAGTGCAGTACGAAACATTCGACTTCAGAACACTCGACTCGGAGCACTTCACCTTCCACTTTTACCCCCCTGAAGAGCAGGCCGTGCGGGATGCCGCCCGCATGGGCGAACGCTGGTACGACCGGCATTCTCAGCTCTTCCTGCACGACTTCGAGGAGCGAAAGCCGATCATCTTCTACGCCAACGATGCCGACTTCCAGCAAACGAATGTTGCCCAACAGCCCCTTGGGCCGGGAACGGGCGGATTTACCGAAGCATTGCGCGAGCGCGTGGTGATGCCCCTTGCCTCGTCGTATGGAGAAACCAACCACGTGCTGGGACACGAGCTCGTGCACTCGTTCCAGTACGACCTGGCCTTAAACGCAGACAGCCTCAACATCCAGCTGCAGAACCTTCCCCTCTGGCTGGTCGAAGGCATGGCCGAGTATCTGTCGAGCGGCCGCGAGAGCACGCATACGGCCATGTGGATGCGCGATGCCGTGCGGCGCGACGACATGCCCAGCTTCGACGATCTGGCGAACTCGCAGGAGTACTTTCCCTATCGCTACGGGCAGGCCTTCCTTGCATACGTTGGCGGCAAGTACGGAGACAAGACCATCCCGAGCCTGTTCAAGCGAAGTGGGCAGGTGGGGCTCGATTCCGCGTTCGTGGAGCTCTACGACATCTCGGCCGACTCGCTCGCCGAGGAGTGGGCACAGGACACTCGCGACTCCTATCTGCCGCTCATGGAGGGGCGAACGCCTCCCGACTCCCTCGGCACGAAAGTGCTGGCGCCCTCCACGACTGGGGGAGAGACGAACATTTCTCCGACCCTGAGTCCCGACGGGCGCTACGTGGCGTTTATCTCTGAGCGGGAGCTCCTTCAGTACAACCTGTACGTGGCGGATGCCGAAACCGGCGAGGTGATCGCCGAGCTCGACCGCGCCGGCACGACCACTCACTTTAACGCCCTCCGCTTCATCAGCTCAGCGGGCACGTGGTCGCCCGATGGGCGCCGGCTCGCCTTCGTCAGCTCCGCCGAGGGAGACAACCAGATCACGATCTGGAACGTCCAGGACGAGGAGGTCGAGCGCAACATTCAGGTCGAAGACGTGACGTCGATGAAGAACCCGGCGTGGTCGCCGGACGGCTCTCGGATTGCCTTCTCGGGCACGGACGGCGGGATCAGCGACCTCTACGTGCACGAGCTGGACACCGACTCCGTCCGGCAGCTCACGAACGACCGATACGCAGACCTCCAGCCCACCTGGTCCCCGGACGGAGAGACCCTGGCATTCACCACCGACCGGGCGGAGACCAACCTCGACCTGCTCGCCCCCTCGTCGAACATGGACCTCGGCCTGATCGACGTCGAGAGCGGAGAGCTCACCGTCCGGGAGCCCTTCGGCGACGCCCTGCATCACAATCCGCAGTTCTCGCCAGACGGGCAGAGCCTTTACTTCATCAGTGACCAGGACGGCTTCAAGGACGTCTACCGGATGGAGCTTTCGAGCGGGGCCCTGGACCGGCTGACGACCCTGAAGACGGGGGTAAGTGGCATTACGGCCCTCTCTCCGGCCATGTCCGTGGCCCGCCAGAGCGGCGAGATGATGGTCTCCGTCTACGGTGACAACCAGTACATCGGCGTCCATCTTCCCGCGAGTGACCTTCAGGGATCCTCGCTCGCAGACGAACAGGCACCGGGTCCATCGGAGGATACCACCTACACAGACCGGACCGAGGCAGAAGCAAGGGGGGCCGGCGTCCTTCCTCCGTTTTCCGCCTTTAACGAAGGACTCGTGGCGTCGTATCTGGAGGACCCACGAACGGGACTCCCCCCGGCCTCGACGGACTACACCGTGAGCGAATACGATCCCTCGCTTGTACTCGAAACCATTGTGCCTCCGCGTGCGGGCGCCTCGGTGGGCGGCCCCCTCGGCACCAGTGTGAGCGGCGGCGTGGGGTTCCGCTTCGGGGACATGCTGGGCCACCAGACCCTCGGCGTCTCGGTACAGGCTCGCGGCACCATCCGCGACATCGGCGGCGGCCTCTCCTACGTCAATCGCCGGGGGCAGCTCAACTGGGGCGGCTCCCTCTCCCACGATCCGCTCGTGTTTGGAGCCAACAACCTTCAGCTCGCTCCAGGGGCCAGCGTAAGCCTCGTCCGTCGGGCCTACATCACGTCGGCTCGCGGGAGCGCCTCATACCCTCTGGATCCGACGCGGCGGTTCGAGTTTTCGCTGGGCGGCTCTCGCTACGGGTTCGGGGTATCGGTTCGCGAAATTGGGTTCCAGGGGAATCTGTCGCTCGACGAGCTCAACCAACTGATCATCGAAAACAACCCAAACATCAATCAGCCGCCGTTTTCGGAGGCCCGCGATCCGGCCTTTCTCGCCACGGCAAGTGCCGCCTACGTCCGCGACTTTTCGATGAACGGCGTCACGGGCCCCATCCTCGGGGGACGCTGGCGCCTGGAGGCCACCCCCACGCTCGGCCCGCAAAACTTCGTGACGGCGCGGGCCGACCTTCGTCGCTATCTCTACCTCCAGCCCTTTACGCTGGCTCTGCAGGCCCTTCACGTCGGCAACTACGGCGCGAGGTTCGGCGGTGACTTTGGAATTGGCAACGAGTACATCGGCTACCCGTACAGCCGAGGATTCGTGCGGGGCTACAACGTGCAGGCTGTTTCGGAAGGCATCCGACAGCGGGGCGGCTGTACGCGAGTCGAGGGAGATCCCATCCAGTCCCAGTGCGCCGAGCTCGATCGGCTCTTCGGCACCCGGGCGCTCACGACGCGGGCCGAGTTTCGAATTCCCCTCCTCGGTCCAGAACCCCTCAGCCTCATTCCGTTTCGGTATGTGCCTACGACAGTGGCCGCATTCTCCGACGCGGGGGTGACGTGGACCCGTGATCAACGGCCGGAATTCTTGACGTTTGAGACCAACAGTGCTGCCACAAACATTCCCGTCGTGAGCACGGGGGCTGCCGCCCGCTTCAACATCCTGGGCAGCCTCCTTCTGGAGGTCTACTACGCACGGCCGTTCCAGCGCCGCGACACCTCGTGGACGTGGGGCTTCCGCCTCTCGCCCGGATTCTGACGTCTCCGGGCACTCGTTTTCCTACGCAGGCTCCACGGCCTCCCGAAGTCGTTCGACGAGGAGCCACTGCCCGTCCACGATTTTCTCTGCCGCCGTCTCCAGCGGAAAGTAGGCGGCTCGATC
>CAYXAD010000283.1:0-4311 GCA_964462965.1 uncultured Salinivenus sp. | reverse complement strand
GATCCGCAGCACATGAAGGCCATGATGCGGGCGGCGCACGACCACCCCGGCACGGGCTTTCTGGAGATCTACCAGAACTGCAACATTTTCAACGACGGGGCCTTCTTCGAATTTACGGAGAAAGAGACGAAGGCTGATCGGTCTCTCTTCCTGGAGCACGGAGAGCCGCTCACATTCGGGGAGGGCACGAAGGGCATTCGTCTCGACGGCCTGAAGCCTCAGGTCATTGACCTCGAATCCGACAACTGGTCCGTCGACGACTGCCTCGTGCACGACGAAACGTCTCAGGAGCTGGCCAACATTGTCGGGCGAATGTTCTGGCAAGAGGATTTGCCCCGTCCCTTTGGGGTGATCCATCGGGCGGAGCGGCCGACCTACGAGGAGTTGGTGCATCAGCAGCTCAAGGAGGTGACGGCCACGAAAGGCCCCGGCGATCTCGATGCACTTCTTCATTCGGGAGATACGTGGACGATTGAGTAGAGGGCCGGTCCAACTACGGAGCGTGTCAATCAGCGGGGGCTCGAGGGCACTCGGAGAGTTGGTTGCTGGCTGAGATCATCTCTAGCGCTTCTGTTTTTATCTCCCTCTCTGCGGCTGGAAGGCCGTCGGTCGTGTCTCATTCAGGCGTCGCGAGGAGGCTTTTTGCAGCTTGACCTTTGACCGGGGAACTTGCATCTTACGCGTGGGCGAGCGCCAGTGCCATGGGAAAAGGAGTCTGAGTGAGTCTTCTTCCCTGGGCCTCGGTTGAAGAGGACGGCGGAGCATAGCCTCGACCATGTACGGCTCCTCAAACGATTTCAAACCTCCTGATTGAGGTTTGATGCCGATTTTGGTATCAAGTTGGTGCTATACCGCCTCTCCGTTGTCCTTCCCGTCCTGCTTCCTCACCAAACACGTATCCGGTATGTTTAAAACGAAACTCTTCCCGAGTGTCTTCGAAGCGAGTACCACCGAGTTGGTCGACGTGGCGGAGGACTTGGTATCCGGCCTGAAGATCCATCTCGACGACACGAGCTACATTGTTGGGGACTTGGCCCTGGTTGAAGGGACCTCGCCTCACAAGGGCATCAACAACGCCCCGTCGGATTTGGATTATCAGCTGCTCCTCCAGGCGGCTCTCGCCATCGCCAAGGTGGGGACCGACAAACCGCTGGCCGTCACTACTGGCTTTCCTTCCTCGAGCTACGGGGCCTATCGACAGGCGGCTGAAGACCTGATTCAGGGCCAACATCAGATCCAGTTTGACGGGCGGACGTTCGGGGGCAGTGCCAACGCTGTTATGGAGGTGACGGTGAATGACGTCAACGTCATTCGCGAGATTGAGGGGCTCATCAAGGCTGCGCGGAAAGGGGAACTGCAGGAGACCGATCCCTTTTTCGCCATCAGTCTCGGCTACGGGACGGTGGAGGCGGTGCTGAGTCTTCCGTCGGGCCCGGTGCAGCGGACCGCGACGAGCGTGAATGGACTTCGTTTTGCGACGAAGCGGATGATCGACCGACTCCAGCAAGAGCATTACCTCGATATGCTCACTGAGCATCAGGTCGACGCGGCCATGCGTGATGGGTCCATGATCGTGGGGCGCCGCCGGATCGGCCTTTCGGACCTGCGGCAGGAGGTCCTGCAGATGTACTACGAGGACGTCATCTCTCCCGCCCTCGAGAAGGCCTTCTCCGGAAGTGACTTTGGCCGCGCGCAGAAGATGTACATTGCCGGGGGAGGGGCCGGCTATGACGTCCTGGTGGATGCATTCAGGGACGAGTTCGGTGACATTCTGGACGTCAATGTGGTTCCCCATCCCGACACCTTCATTAGCCACGGCTTTGCCCTGAGCGCAGAGGAAATAAGTGGAGCGGGCCAGCAACGTGCTGTGGGAATCGACGTCGGCAATGCCAACACTGTGGTGGCCCTCCCCGAGGAAGAGCCGGCTCCCGACGCGGAGCCCTCAACGGCCGAAGAGGCTTCCGCTGAGGAAGAGCCAATCTCGGACAACGGGGCCTCCCGGAGCAAGGGGACCTCCCCCGGAAAAGATCCGCTGTTTGATGAGGAAACGGCTTGATGGCATTGTCCGCCGGGCCAGTTCTTTGCCCGCTTGACGGCTCCACGTTCGCGACATGCTCGGTCTCAGCCAACTTTTTGCGTCTCCGGAGGATCGGTCGGCGAGCGCGCCCTCCCTTACGGTCATTTCCAAGGGCATGACCTTTCGGGGGACGAACATCTCTGGGACCGGCGATCTCCGCATCGAAGGCACGGTGTGGTCGGACGTCTCTGTGGAGGGCCGAGTGTTCGTCGCGCCTGGGGCCGAGGTGTACGGCACCGTCCACGCCCAATCGATTACGGTGGCCGGATACGTGGAGGGGAAGCTCCAGGCCGACGGGAAGCTGGTGCTCAGTCCGGAGGCGGCCGTCAGTGCCACCCTTCAGATGAGAACGCTCCGAATCGATTCGGGGGCTCAGTTTGAAGGCAAGGTGCAGCCTCTCGAGCCCGATCCGTCGGAGGCCCTGTCGTTGGAGGACGACGAGGAGTCTACGTCGATTCCTTCTCACCTCATGACGTCCTCCTCGGGCTCCACCTCTTCGGACGCGCACGAACGGCACTCCCCTGAACGCTCCTCGTCCCCCGCAGGGGCTGCCTCCTCCAACGAGGAAACAGCCTCTCGGGACGACGAGACGGAGGCAGAGTCTTCCGCTTCCTCGTCGGTCGAGGAATCATCCCCCTCGCAGAGTGACGATGAACCCTCCGACGAGGACGAAGAGGACGAGTCTTCGTACGGGTTCAAATGGTAGGGGGCTCAGTCCGACGCGGTCGACTTTCGCTGCAGTTCTCGAGATGCAGGCGTGGAATTCCCTGCGCTATCACCCGTATCGAGCGGTTCGTAGGCCGAGGAGAATCCATAGCATTTCTTTTTTCGCACTGCATAGGTCGGCCTGTAGGCATGGAGAGCAGAATGAGGGAAAAGTCCATGCCTCGGAGGCGAGATTCCCACCCACACGAAGAGGCCGTTTGTCTAGGATGCCCGTCCTGACGAAGGGAGGGATCCCACTTTGCAGACCGGCACACGTGCGGAATGGATTTTCTTTTCAGCCACTCACAGCCGTCCGAAAGGGTCGGCCAGCGGTACTCCACGACGCACCGGATCGGCCCCCTGTGGGTCGGCTGCTCCTCCTCGGGGAATTTGACCGTTGTTGAGCGAGAGAAAGAGGTCGTTGCCGTGGTGGCGGGATCTGTGTTTGGGCCACTGGCTGAGGGACAGGGCCTGAAGGATCAGAGCCCGACGGATCTTGGTCGCACTGCCCTCTCCTCGGAAGGGTCTTTTGCAGTGGCCATTCCCCGTGGGGACGAGATTGTGCTCGTGACGGATGCGGGGGGAAGCATTCCCGTGTACTACGGCCACGGACCGAACGGCGTCGCAGTGGGAACCCTCGTTCATCACGTCGGCTCTGGTTCCGGGGAGGCCTCGCTCGATCCGGTTTCGGTCGTCGATTATCTGATCAACGGGACCATCTGCTACCCGTTTTCCTGGTACAGCGACGTGCGCATGGCCCCGCCGGGGTCGGTGTGTACGTTCACTCGTGACGGAGTGGACTGTCAGGCCTACTGGGAGCCTACGGAGCCCGAAAATGTGTACGGGGCCGTCGACGAGCGAGAATGGGGAACCCGCCTCCGGCAGCAAGTGGAAGGTGCCGTAGACCTCGCCATCGCCGACACGTCGGAGGGACGAGTGCTCTACTCGGGAGGGTCGGATTCGCGGGCCATCTTGAGTCTTCTCCCCGAATCGTTTTCGTGTACGCCCACCATCGTCCTGGACCGAAAGAACAGGGAATACCGGCTGGCCGAACGGTCGGCTCGTCTGCTGGGGCGAACGCTGGAGTGGGTCGCGCGGCCGGAGGGATTTTATCGGTCGTTGATTTACGAGCGAATCGACGACCTCGGCCCGGGGTGGGACTTCCGTCATACGCACATTTTCGGGCCGGTGGCCGACCGGTTTGAGGACACTGACGTTGTACTGGGCGGGTACGCCGCGGACAGCCTCTTTAAAAGCTACTACATGAGCAATGTCGAGGAGCGCCGCCGACAGCCTCCGCGTCTGCTTGGCTCGCGTCCGGAGTGGATCCAGCATCCCGACGTGTGGGGAGGCGTCATGGGCAATGCGGCCTTGTGGAACGAGCTCGTTGCGGCAGCGCAGGAGCGGCACATCAAACATCACGAGCGACTCAAAGAACATCGGCCGCAGACGGCCGGCAACTGGCATGCCTTGTGGCCCGTGGCCGGCCTTCGGGCCTACGCAGGCTATCTGGCTTGCTTGCGCCTGAG
>CAYXAD010000282.1:0-4312 GCA_964462965.1 uncultured Salinivenus sp. | reverse complement strand
CACCGGGCGTCCAGCACACAGGGGCGACCGTCCTCGGTGCGGTACACGGCCAGCCGGCGCGGTCCCACCGTGGTGGACTGCACGGATCCGGCCTCCAGCGCACGAGATCGTCCCACGACGAACCAGGAGGCCGTCTGCACCTCCGGGTTGGCAAAGGCTGCCGGGCGGTCCGTGGCGGCGGTCGAATGAGAGAGCAGTTCGTCGGTCATGTCACGGGCTCGCGGCATGTGTAGTAGCGGTCCAGGCGATTGGCGTAGAAGCGATAGCCGAGGTTTGAGGCGAGCGAGAGGAGCGGGCGGGTCCGCGAGCGGACGAGACGCCGCCCAATGGAGGAGAACCGGTAGGTCTCTTTCCAGGCCTGCCGGGTGCCTTCTTGCAGCGTCTGCGCCGACATCTGCTCGGGTTCGAAGACGACGTGCTGACCGTCGTACCGCGTCCAGTCTTCCGTTCGGATGCGGCCCTGCTCCTTGAGGCGACGGAAGAGCGGCGTGCCGGGAAAGGGCGTGAGGACGGCGTAGCGCGGCAGGTCGATGCCCACCTCGTTGACGAAGTCGACCGTTTCCTCGAAGACGGCGGGCGTGTCGTTGTCGAAGCCGAAGACGAAGCAGCCCATAATGGCGATGCCCGCATCGTGCAGGCGCCCCACCACCGTCCGGTAGCGCTCGAGCGTGTTGAACCGCTTGCGGGTCTCGGCGAGGGAGTCGGGGTTCAGCGATTCCAGCCCGATGAGGAGTCCCGCACAGCCGCTGCGGGCGGCGAGGTCGATCAGTTCCTCGTCCTGGGCGATGAGGGTCGTGGCGAGGCCGCCCCACTGCAGGTCCATCGGGATCAGGGCGCGAAAGAGCTCTTTGGCGTAGTCGGTATCCCCCAGGAGATTTAGATCGAGGAAGATGAGGGTGTCCGGATCCATCTGTCGGATGTCGTCGATGACCTCCTCGATGGGACGCTGCATGGGCCCGCCCCACGCCGACGGCACCACGCAGAAGTCGCACCGATGCGGGCACCCCCGGGTGGCCTCGATTGTATGGGGTGTGGTAAATCGGTCTTCGGGCAGCAGGTCGCGGCGGG
Organism: uncultured Salinivenus sp.; assembly: GCA_964462965.1. Classification (GTDB taxonomy): domain Bacteria; phylum Bacteroidota; class Rhodothermia; order Rhodothermales; family Salinibacteraceae; genus Salinibacter. The sequence goes on along the minus strand of CAYXAD010000282.1, from coordinate 3,244 downwards.
GGCGAGGGGTTCCGGCCAGATCCAGGTCGGGGTCCTGGGCATAGCGTCGGTTCATCCCTCCGTTCGTAAAGTCGTGGAGGAGCTGCGGCCACGTCTCTTCGGCGTAGCCCGTGACCACGCTATCCGCATGCGGCATCGCCTCCTCGGGCCGGAGCGTGGGATGCACTCCGCCGAGAACGACCGGTACGTTGCGGGCGCGAAAGTGGTCGGCAAGGTCGTAGGCGCGGGGCGCGGTCCCCGTGATGGCCGTGATCCCCACGAGGTCGGCGTCGAGCTCAGGGTCTACTTCCTCGATGCCTTCGTCGACGAGCGTGATCTCCGCATTCAGTTCATCGGGGATAAGGGCGGCCAGGGTCGTGAGGGTCAGAGGGGCGTACCGGAGGGACTTCTTCCAGATGCCGCCGTCGTGCCGGTAGAGGGGGCCCCGAGGAGAAATCAGGGCAATGTGAGGACCAGTCATTGGGGTTGACCCTTGGGTTGGTTTTTCCGGATCTTCGAGGAGGGATTATGTTACGATTTTTAGAAGGAATATAGTTTCACTCGGACAGTTTCGCTGCCGTCCGAGGTTCTCCGTGGAAAGGGGCAGAGTCTCTCCACACGCATTTGTTGAATAGGAGTCCTCCTCTCTGAAGAACCAGACATAGAGCCGGAGAGACCGGCAATGTCCCCTCTTTCGGGACTGTGTGTCCGGTTTTTCGGGTCTTGTCTCTTCATTCTACGGCCTGTGGAGACAAGTTCTGCCGTCAGGAGGGGGGGTCCGTGCTATCGTTGGATGGGCCGTTCCGATGAGCAAAAAAGGATCGTATGGCCCTGCCTCGTATGACGACTCGATGCCATGTCTGACCCCGATGGGAGTAAAGACTGGGCCCGTCGTGTTTCTGAGGTGCTGTATGCCTACCGACGGTGGGCCCTCGCCTTTGGGGTCCTCTTGGCCGGGCTGGCCGTGGGCCCGGTCTCGCAGATCGAGGTGGCGAATAGCCTTCGGCAGTATATCGTAGAGGAGGACCCGGCGCTGGAGGCGTACCGCGAGTTCCAGGCCACGTACGGCAACGACGAAACGGTGCTCGTGGGCCTGCAGCGTTCCTCGGGCTTCCTGACACCGGACGGATTTTCTCTCCTGCGGACCGCCACGGAGCGCGTCCGCCAACTCGACGACGTGGTCGGGGTTCGCTCTCTCACGACGCAGGTTCGTGTGCAGCACACCCTCGTGGGGCCTCGCCTGCAGCCCCTCGTGCCGCCCGGCTCGTTGTCGTCTGCGCAGGCGAAGGCCCTGCGCGAGCACATTACTGCCGACTCCTCCCTCCGCCGCTTCGTGAGTGAGGACGGGACGATGGCCGCCCTCGTCGCTCGGATGCCTCCGAGCGAGCGCCTGACGGAGCGGCGGGAGGCCATTCTTGACTCCATCCGTCACCGGCTCCGACCCCTGGATGCGTCCGTCCATCTTGCGGGCTTCGGGGTGATTCTCGAGGCCCTCAACGAGGCGACCACTCAGGACTCGGCGGTCGTTCTCGTTGCGGCCCTGTTGGGGATGGTCCTTCTGCTCGGGGCCTTCTTCCGGCGGGTCGGGCCGGTGCTCGTCACCGTCGCAGTGGTCGGCACGGCGGCCCTGTGGCTGATGGGGCTGTATGGAGCACTGGGAAACCCGGTGAACACAGTGACCCTCGTGATCCCGACGCTCGTCCTTGTGGTGGGGACGGCGGACTGCGTGCATCTCCTCGTCCACGCCGCTCATCTCCCCGATACCGTGTCCCGGCGGGAGCGGACGATCCAGACGATCGCGTACCTTCTGTTTCCGTGTACCGTCACGTCCCTTACGACCGCGGCCGGCTTTTCTGTGCTGACGGCGAGCTCCATTCCCATCGTGCAGGACCTGGGGCTCTTCAGCGCCCTTGGTGTTCTCGGGGCCTTTGTCGCGACCCTCATCGGGTGTGCCAATGCACTTCCGTATGCCTGGAGCGAGCCGCACCGCCCGAGGGGCAATGGCCTGAATGCGGTCGTGGAGAGGGTTGTGGGAGCTGGGTTTCGTCACTGGCGAGCGATCGGGGTGGGGGGCCTCGTGATCGCGGGCCTTGCAGTTGTCGGGGTTGGGCGCTTATCGGTGGATACCAACTCGATTGGATACCTGTTTGCGGATCATCCGGTTCGTCAAGACTCGCGGCTCATTGAAGAGAAGCTGGGGCCGTATGCGCCCCTCGAGTTCGTCGTTCGATCCGACTCGACCGTCCTGCGCCCGTCCCTGTTGCGAGCGGTGCGGGCCTGGGAGGACCGTGCCGTCGCGTCGGGCGCGGTCGGCTGGCACCATTCGGCGGCGGACGTGCTCGACCGTCTTCGTCGGGAGGTGATGGGATCCGAGGCGACCCTCGAGCATCCTCGTCAGCTCCGATCCCTTTTAACCCTGGGACGCTCCCATCGTCCGGTGCTGGAGGACCTTGCGGCGCATCCGTCACAGCTTCGGGTGACGTTTGGCCTCCCGATACAATCTGCCCGGGGCGTGAAGGAAGCGATCGCGACCCTGAAGCAGCAAGCCGCCGTACTGCCCGAAGGGGCGACCGTCGAGGCGACCGGCTATCTTCCGCTGTACGTGCGCATGACGACGCTCCTCGTCGAGGCTCAGTTGCGCTCCTTCGGCCTGGCCCTGCTCGTCATTCCCCTGGGGATTGCTCTCCTGTTTGGAGGCCTTTGGGCGGCCGGCTGGTCCCTCGTGCCCAACCTGTTGCCCGTGCTCCTCACACTCGGGGCCATGGGGTGGGCCGGGATTCCGCTGGACATCGTGACCGTGACGATTGCGGTGATCGTGTTTGGCCTCGTGGTCGATGACACCGTGCATCTACTGTACCGATACTTGAAGGTGCGGCGCACCCGTGCCCGCAAAAGGGCACTCCGCATCGGAGCCCGGCGGGCGGGACGCATGATGACCATTACGACGGCCGTGCTGGCGGGGGGCTTCCTCGTCCTCGCGCTGGCCCACAACCGGTCGGTCGTCTGGTTTGGGCTCCTCGTGGCGGGAGCACTGGCGGCGGCCCTGCTCGTCGATCTTCTCGTCCTGCCGGCGCTCCTGGCGGGCGGGGAGCGGATGCAGGAGAACGTCTTGGACCCGGTAGGGGATGGCTATGGAGGCCCGGAGGGGGACTGAGACGATCATGATCCGATGCTTCCAACGCAGGCTCTGTTCTCTTTTGGTGCGTGCTCTCCGAAACTCCATCGAGGTCCGAGCGCATCAGTAATTGCCCCGCGTGAACCTGTC
>CAYXAD010000281.1:0-4324 GCA_964462965.1 uncultured Salinivenus sp. | reverse complement strand
TGGTGGCCCAGTGGCCGGGGAAGGTGCAGATGTAGCGGTAGTCGCCTTCCTCCTCCGGAGCGGTGAAGGTCACTTCGACCGTCTCGCCCGGGGCGGCAATCTCGGTGGCGGCAAAGACGGCCTCGTCCTCGGGCACGTAGTCGTTGGCCGATCCGGCCTGCATGCCGGCCTCGCCGACGCGCTGGACGACTGCGTCGTCGTTGCTATTCAGGAGGAGAACGTTGTGCTGCATCGAGGGGCTGGAGGCGGTGTTTTCGAAGACCAGGCGCACGGTCTCACCGGGGGCGACGGTCAGCTCGGTCTTTGCGAAGCGCATCTCGTTGCCCTTTGGCTGGAGGGTGATCGTGCGGTCAACCTCGCCGGAGGCGGCGGTCTGCGCGGTCGAGGTCGAGGAAGAGGAGGACTCCGCCTCCGGGGCAGACTCAGAGCCGCCGCAGGCCGCGAGGCCGAAGGCGAGAAGCACGACGAGCGGGAAAAAGAAAAGTCGGGAACGCATGGCGGTATGGTGTTATCGTAGAGAGTAGATACGTGAGACGGAGGCAGGAAGCAGGAGAGGCCCTGCCGCCTCCAATTATTCCTCGACGATAAGAAACGGTCTTGGGAGAGGCCTCTCTGCCAGCGTGTTTTCCACCTGCCGACAAGGGATTGGAGGGCCGACCTGTGGGGAAGTCCTGACCGGGGTATGGGGGATTGCCCCACCCCACCATGCAGAGCATCCTGAACGTTTGTCGAAGAGGCAGGGCGTATCTTCAACGTACCGAGTAACGAAGACGCATCAGGGGTTCATCTTTCGATCATTGAACACTTTGACGCCATGCTTTCGATTAATGACATCGTGGTTGCCCGCGACTTTTCCTCGGTTTCGGATCGGGCGCTTCGCCATGGGCTTTCCTTGGCGGCTCGTACCGGGGCTCGACTTCACGTGCTGCACGCTGAGGTGCTGCACGATCACTCGGCGTCTGAGGACGAGCGACCGTCCCCGAGCGAGGGAGTCGACGAACTCCGTGCGGAGCTAAAGGAGCGAGGAGTGTTCTCGGCAGCGTCCATTGACGAGGTGACGGTCCTAGAGGCCGTGCGCCGAGACGTGGCGCCTGCGCCGGCCATTCTTCGCTATGCTGCCGATGAGGAAGTAGACCTCTTGATGTTGGGCACGCACGGACGTCGCGGTCCAAGCCGGATCCTTCTCGGAAGTGTGGCCGAAGAAGTGGTCCGTCGCGCCCGTCAACCTGTGCTCACCGTTCGGGGGGAGGAAGACGGCCCGTCCTCCTCCGCCGAGTCCATAGAGCAGATTCTCGTCCCCGTCGACTTTTCAGACTTTTCCCGGGAGGCCTTGCGTCACGCTCGAGAGTGGGCCGCCCTGTATGGGGCTGAGATCGACGTGCTACACGTGATCGAGGAAACCTTGCATCCGGCGTTCTACGTGGGAGGGGTCCGTTCCATCTACGACGCCGAGCCAAACATTGAGCAGAAGGTCCGCCAGCGGCTGGAAGCGTTTGTGGAGGCGACCGAAGGGCCGGACGTCAACGTCCGTCTCCACGTGGGACCCGGAAGTGCGGCGTCGGCGATTGCCGAATTTGTGGAAGAACAGGGAATTGATCTGGTGTGCATGTCGACGCATGGACGCACGGGGATGGAGCGCTTCTTTTTGGGCAGCGTGGCCGAAAAGGTCGTCCGTCACGTCCACTGTCCGGTGCTGACGGTGAAGGCCTTTGGCACGTCGCTCGTGTCCAAAGATGCGGAAGAACGGGCTGCTACGGATATGTAGGCGCACCTGTGGACAGAGCAGAAGAAGAGGATCGTCGTGCTGTTTTCGTTGAAACGGCGGCCGGCGGGCTGCGGACCGCGGATATCTGGCACGTTGAGGGCGTCCGTTTCGAAGTCCCGAGCCTTTTCGGGGGGCGTCGTCTCTCCAGCAGTATGGGGGCACAGCCCGGGGGGCTGAATCGTCCAGGCTCGGGATTATTAATCACTCGCGGGCGAAAAGCGTCCATTACGGCGCATTCTCGCTTTCGACCCACTGCACGGCGTGCTTCATGAGTTCGTTGCCGGAGTCGAGGTTGAGCTTGTCTTTGATGCGGGCCCGATAGGACTCGATCGTCTTCACCGAAAGGTGCAGCCGTTCGGCAATGTCCCGTGTGGAGAGGCCTTCGCCCGTCAGTTCGAAGACTTCGAGTTCGCGATCGCTCAGTACCTCGAGCGGCGACTGCATGATGCGTTCACGGCCCCCTTCGGCCATGCTCTGGAGCAGACGCTCATTGATTTCCTCGCTCACGAAGATCCGGCCGTTCAGCACCTTTCGGATGGCCTGAACGATCACGTCACCGGCCTCCTGCTTCATCACGTATCCTTTGGCCCCGGCGCGGATGCATCGCTCGGCATAGAGGGTTTCGTCATGCCGCGAGACGACTAGCAGTTGAATGTCCGGGGTTCGGGATCGGAGATGCTTGATGAGCTCCATCCCGCTCATGCCGGGGAGCGAGATGTCAATGATGGCGAGGTCCGGATCGAGGTCTTCAATCTCCTCCAGCGCCTCCTCGGCATTATCCATCTGTCCCACCACGTGGAGGTCCACTTCATTTTCGATCGTCCGAACCAGGCCCTGACGCATCAGGGGATGATCGTCCACCAAGACGAGGTTAGCCATGGGGGTAAGCGTGGTTGTGTCGAAAGAGCGGAGGCCGTCGAAAACGGCTCAGAAGGGGTTGCGAGTGCATGGACGAAAACGAATGTATCTACTCCGACGGAGTATGTGGTAGGGGCAACGTCCGCTCCCGGGATGGGGGATTTCCCCATGTCAATGTAGTGGAGACGGAGGGTCATCCGACGGAGGCGGGGGCCTCCTCTTCCTCCGGTGTATTATCAACGGCATAAGCCAACCGTGGGAGCGTGCACGTGACCACCGCCCCGTCGCCCCGGGCACTGCTGATGTCCAGCGTTCCACCAATGATCCGGGCCCGGTAATTCATGATCCGGACGCCCATGCCGTCTTCCGGAGGGGACTCTCCCTCGAAGCCGACCCCATCGTCCCGGACCTGCAGCCGAAGCTGTTCTTCGCCCGCGGCCAGAACGATCCGGATGCGATCGGCCTGGCCGTGCTGCACCGCGTTGTTCACCGCCTCTTGTGCAATGCGATACAGGTGGGTTGCGGCGGTGCTATTGTGAACGAGAGGCGTTCCAATTTCCTGGAAGGTGCACTCGACGTCGAACATGCGCTCGGCATTTTTCGTGAGCCGCTTCAACGCCTCAATCAGGCCGTTTGCTTCGACGTCCACGGGGATCAGGCCGTGGGAGAGATCGCGGGCGTACTGGTCGGCCTCCTTGATGTGCTCGGTAATTTCAGCCATGTCGTCGGCGCGTTCGTGGCCTTCTTCCTCGAGCTTGCGAGCCACGTCCTGACTGAGGAGGCCGATGCCGGTAAGCATTTGCCCGAGGCCGTCGTGCAGGTCTTGCCCGATGCGACGGCGTTCCTGCTCGCTCACGTTGAGAATCTCCTTCTCCAGGCGGCGCCGCTCGCTAATGTCGCGGACGATGCCGGTGAAGATCGTTCGCTCACTCAGTTCGACCTCGCTGACGGCCAGATCGAGGGGGAAGGTTGAACCGTCTTTGCGCTTGCCGGTCACCTCGCGGCCGATGCCAATGATTTTCTTACGGCCGGTTTCGTGGTAGTTCTGCAGGTACTCGTCGTGCTCCTCTCGGTAGGGGGAAGGCATCAGGATGTTGACTTTCTCGCCGATCACTTCCTCGGCGTCGTACCCGAAGATGTCCTCGGCGGCCTCGTTGAAGGTTTCGATCGTGCCCTCGGCGTCAATCGTGATGATGCCGTCGACCGTCGTTTCGAGGATGGCTCGGGCGCGGGCTTCACTCTCGCGTTGGGCCCGGAGCACGTGCTTGTAGGCCAGGACGACCGCCACAGCCAGCCAGAGGCCCAGAAGGACAATGCCTCGATTGGCCAGCGCTTCGACGGAGCCGTCCTGGTACACGTGCGCCCCGTAGCCGGCCACGACAAACGCGGTGGTGAGTCCTCCAAACACTAGCGTCGGGCGTCGTTCCTCCGCAAAAAGGGTCAGAAGGACGATGGCGACCTGAAACAGCTCCACCGTAAGGCCGGAGGGCAACAACCAGTCCAGGAGAAAGAAGAGGACAGAAAGACTTCCGAGGCCTCCGTAGAGAAGGAGGCGATGAGAGAAGAACGTCCGGAGGGAGGAGGCGAGCATTGCCCTGTCAAGGGGAGCAAATGAGGGAAGGAAAAGAGCATTTGGGAGAGGGCGATCTAAGAGTCTGTTTTGATTTATGCCTCGGGTTACGAGCGGTCTCGATGGGCTGC
>CAYXAD010000280.1:0-4327 GCA_964462965.1 uncultured Salinivenus sp. | reverse complement strand
CACCAGCTCATGCAGCAGGACACGAAGGAGGACGTGCTGGAGGTCATCCTCAACTTCAAGCCGGACGCCCCCGACATTCAGGTTCCGTCCGCCAAGCTCCCCACGAAGAAAGCCGACCCGGACGCCGTAGATACCAAGACGCCGGACGTCAAGAAAGCCGAGCTTCCGACCCCTGGATAACGGAGGCCAGGACGCTTTTTCATGAGTGAGGCTGCCCCCCGCTTCTGGAGTCCCGCCTTCGTCGAGCGGTTCGTGTACCGCCTCAATCGGGACCGCGACTTTCAGGAAGCGGCTGATTCGTTTTCCGAGACCATCGAGTTGCGCTGTCTCGCCACCCCTCAGGGAGAGGACGTGTCGGCGACCTATGCCTTTGAAGAAGGGACCGTGGTCCACGTGGACCTGTGGATCGACGAGGCCCCGTCCGAACAGATGCGGAATGAACCGTTCGACGAGAGCACGCTCCTGGCCCGGGCCACCGCCCCCTACGACGTGTGGGTGAAGATGGACCGGGGCGAGCTGGGAGCCACCGAGGTGCTCGCGTCTTCGGATTACCACCTCGAGGGGCCCAAGATGCGCATCATGGCGCACCTGAGCATTTTTCGGGGGCTGAACAAGGTCGCGGCCGACGTCGAGAAAACGTATTGACACTGCGCTTCTCCCGTTCGGCCGAGTAGCGGCGGAGACGGCCCGGGCTGCCAGAGCCACGAGTCACGAGTCATGAGGGCTTCTTTTCTACCAATGAAGCATCCTGAATGGGGGGAGACGGCACCACCAAAGCGTTCGGTCGTTAACTATGCCTCACGCTGGACTGCCAATAACTGTGTGGTAGCTATGGAAGAAAACAAGCCCACGATTACCGTCACCCGCGGAGCGAAGAGAGCCGTTCAGGGAGAGACCCCGGACGATTCGTCTCGCTCGTCGACTGGAATAGGACTTCCTGGGGTTGGAGACGTGGCGTCTGGAGTGACCCAGGGAATCCGGAATGCCTGGCTCGCGGGGCTGGGGGTTCTCTCCGTCGCGGGAGAGGCGAGTGCACAAGTTTTCAATGCCCTCGTCGAAGAAGGGAAATCCTGGGAGCAGGCGCAGCGCGAGCGCACCAGATCCACGGCGCGACAGGTGCAGAGCCTACGAGAGGACGGACGCCGGACGGTCGAGACCGTCGAAGAGATGGCCCGTGACGAAATGGACGAGGTGCTAAAGCGCATGGGTGTGCCTCGACGCAGCGACCTCGATGAGCTGCAATCGGAGGTCGACGAGTTGATCCGGAAGGTGGAGCGGCTCTCCCGTTCGATCGAGCGGGCGGAGACCCCGAAGGAGGCGTCGTGAGGAAGCGAGTAGCCCTCCTGCCCTTGGACGGGAGAATGAGGGCGATCTCGTACCGAAAGGGACCTCTAGGACGACGTTTCAGGTGCCGAGCGCATCCGGTAGAGGGTTTCGTCGACGGCGTAGATGGTGAGGCCCAGAGTGGTAAAGACCGCGAGTGAGGCGGTCGGGGCCCAGATGATAAACCCGCCGATGACGCCGAGCACGGCCCCGAGGTACTTGATGTAGTTGAGCTGCTCGTTCGTGGTGCGCTGCAGGAGAAGCTCCAGTTGCTGCTCGTCGTAGGCCCGCACGTTTTCGAAGATGATGCGCTCGAGGTCGATCGTCTCCACGAGGCGGAGAATCAGTTGTGTCAGGAGGCTCTCGATGGCGTCGCTCCGCCGCTCGAGCTTCGCGGGGAGCCGGTCGAGCACCGGATCCATTTCCTCCAGCAACGGATCGATCGACTCGGGCAGGCGCTGGACGGCCTCTCGCAGGCGAGCCCGGAAGTCGGCTTCCCCGAAGAGGCGGTAGGTGCGTAGGGCCAGCCCGGAGAGCCCCTCTCCGGCGTGTTCTTCCATCTGCTGGGCCGTGAACTCGACGATTCGGTCCTGCACGGACGGGGTCGAGAGCACGTCTCGGAGGAGAGCGCGGAGCATGCCCCGGAGTTCGTCTCGTACGGCATCGTCGGTCACCACGTCGCTGGCTGTGGCCACGAGGAGGGCTCGATATCGAGCGACCAACCCACTCTCGCGAATTTTTTCCATGATGATCGTCTTGTTGATGAGCTCGTCGCTGACGGCCTGGGCCAGGCGATAGGCCACCCGTTCACGCTGGGCCGGGACGAGCCCCTGTCCCACGAGGGGGCGCGGCTCGCGGGGACGAAAGAGCATGGTGATGGCGAGCCAGTTGGTGCCAAAGCCGATGAGGCCACTGACCGTCGTGTAGCGCAGCAGATCCTCGAGGACAATCGTATACCCGGCCACGGTGAGGGTGACACCGGGGAAGTCCCAGGCAAAGGACAGGCCGAACACGGCCACCAGAAGCCAGGGCAGTGCCCGGAGGAGGGGCAGCCAGCGGGCATAGCTCCCCGTTCGGCGCGGCGGGGGGTCGACGCTGGACCCGTCAGCGTCTGAGGTCGGAAGGTGACGCTCGGCCACCTGGAGCACGAGATGTTGCAGGCGGCTCCAGGACGAAGCGGACTGCTCAGGCGCTTCCTCGGAGGACGCCGAGTGCTCGTCCGTCGCTCCGATCTCCTTCGAATGGTCGGCCGTCGCGGAGGGAGGGTCAGACATGATCAGGGAAAATTCGCGCGAGGCCGTGCTTTGTGTGCAAAGAAGTCCGTACGTTCTATGAAGGAGACAGAGTCGGTGCGTCCTTCCGGGACGCCGACCCGGCCTGCAGCCACCCGAGGAGGGTACCATGTATGATCCGCTTTCGGCCCGTGTTCTCCGAGTGAAGCCTCCACCCCTTGCTCCGACCGAGTACGGAGACGGGAAAGGAGCTCCATCCCGCCGACGGTGTCGGGATCGACGAACGCCTCCTCGATCTACCCAGACACGCTATACGTGTCGCCCGAATAGCATGTGCGTGTCTTCTGAGCTCCATTGTGCCGTCAGGTCTCTCCGGCGGTCTCGACGGGCCTCCCCTCCGGCTCGAAACTCAGTCGAGTGCTCCTTGTGCCCTGCGTCCCCACGGATCAGGGCGTCCATAGACCCCCTTCGACGTTCCGACGTATTCTCTCTTTTTATCTATGCGGTATCTTCCCTCGTTCACGACCCTGCAGTACCGGATGTTGGCCGTGCTGTGGACCATAGGAATTATCGTGGCCTGTTCTCTTCCAACCGACACGCTGCCTCAGGTGGAACCGGCTCTCAGCCTCGACAAGGTTGTTCACTTTGGGCTCTTTGCAGGGCTCGGCGGCCTTTGGATGCGGGGGTTGTGCCCTCCAGTTCGAAACGGGCTGGGGAAGTGCTTTCGGCGCCGAGGCCTTGCTGTACTGCTGGTGGGAGGAGGGTTTGCCGGAGGCGTTGAAGTGTATCAGCATTTCGCTCCTTTGCAGCGCCTCGGGGATCCCTACGATGCCGTAGCCAATGGGCTCGGTCTTCTTGTTGCGCTTGCAGCCTACTACCTGTATCATAAGCGAGGTGTCGCTGCGCACTCGGCCCACTCCGAGGCTCCTTTCACGGAGTCGTGAAACATTCAGGGGAGGGCCAAGTTGATTCAACTGGTATTATGAAGATGCCGTGCGGGGCGTCCCGCCCGTGATCGATACGTTTGTGAACAACGGTAGCCTGTCATGGCTGTACGCAAGGAAGAAGGTGCAGACCTTCGCAAGCAATACCCGCTGTACGTTCAAATTGGCTTCATCCTGTCGCTCACCCTCCTCATTGTCGCCTTCCAGGTCGACTGGTCGACCAGTCAGAGCTTTGAGGTGAACATGGAGGAGCAGGAAGTGGTCGACATGGAGGAGATCCAGCAGACTGAGCAGGAAGTGGAGCCCCCGCCTCCCCCCAAGCCTCCTGTTCCCCTCGAAGTGCCGAACGATGAGGTTGTGGAGCAGGAAGATGTCGACTGGGATTCCTCGCTGGACCTCGACGAGAGCCTTGAAACCGACCAGGGACCTCCGCCTTCGGAAGAGGAAGAAGAGGAGGAAGAAGATGAGATCTTTATGGTCGTCGAGGAGCAGCCGCAACTGAAGGGCGGTATGAAAGCCCTGCAGGAATCCGTCGAGTATCCGGAATTTGCGAAGAAAGCCGGAATTGAAGGTCGAGTCTTTGTACAGTTCGTCGTCGACGAGCAGGGGAACGTGCAGAACCCGCGGGTCACTCGGGGCGTGCACAAGCTGCTCAACGAAGCGGCGATTGAGGCTGTGAAGGAGCAGCAGTTCGAACCGGGCATGCAGCGAGGAGAGCCCGTGAAGGTTCAGATGTCGCTTCCGGTTACGTTCCGTCTTCAGTAACGGAGGACACCTCTAAGAAATTCGAAACGGATTGCGCGCACCGTGACGCTCTGTCGCGGTGCG
>CAYXAD010000279.1:0-4336 GCA_964462965.1 uncultured Salinivenus sp. | reverse complement strand
GATTTGATTACCGAGAGCCCCTATGAATCGCCACTTTGATTCCCTTCGTCCCGTTCTTCGCGCTGTGGTTCGGCGGGCCGGGTGGGTCCTGGCGGGGGCCGTTCTTATCTCAGTTCTCGGCTTCTACTTTGGGTCGGGCCTGCGGATCGATACGGACTTTGCCAATCTGGTTCCCGACGATTACCCCAGCGTACAGGCGCTGGAGCGGCTTCGAGAGACGGTGGGCGGGGAGAGCGAGGTGGCAGTCGGCATCGTCAGCCCGTCCTTCGACGCCAATAAGAAGTTTGCAAAGGACCTCATCCCGGAGGCACTTCAACTCACCGGCGAAGGCTACGACGAACCGTATCTCACGCGGGCCGAGTTTCAGCGGGACGTTGAGTACCTGAGGGACAACGCGCTCTACTTTGCGAGCGACGAGGAGCTGAGGCGGGTTCAGGAGTTTCTCGACGAACAGGTGAATGAGGCCCGGCAAGAGGCCAACCCGTTTTACGTCGACATTGAAGAGGACGAGGAGGGAGACGATCAGAAGGCCCAGGAGCTGGAGGCGATGTACGATCGGCTCGTGGGGTCGGAATATCAGGTTTCGGAGGATAGCACGACGCTGGTGGTAGACTTCTATCCGGCGGGCTCTCAGACGAATGTAGGATACATTGACGACCTGTACAGAGACCTGGACGCTCTCGTCGACAGCCTCGAACCGTCGTCCTATCATCCGGAGATGGAGGTCACATTGGCCGGGCGACTCCTGCGCCAGGAAGCAGAGGTGCAGGCTATCACGAGCGACGTGGTCGGGTCGTTCGGGACGGGCGTAGCGGCCGTCCTTCTGGTGGTCATGCTCTACTTTCTGTACAAATCGTACCGGGCGCGAGCCGGGCATACGCTGCGGGGTCGCGTTCTTTTTGCAGAGCTCGCGCGGGCGCCGGTACTGGCCCTCGTTATCGCCATCCCTCTCTTCATGAGTTTGACCTGGACGGCGGGGATGGCGTACCTGGCCATTGGCTCGCTCAACATCATGACCTCCACCCTCGGGCTGGTGCTCTTTGGTCTGGGCATCGACTTCGGCATTCACTTCTACGCGCGCTATACCGAAGAACGCGCCGAGGGCGCTCCCATCGCCGACGCTGCTGAGACGACCTTCGTGAGCACCGGGCAGGCCATTGCCACCGGGGCGCTGACGACGGCGGCGGCCCTCTACGTGCTCATCCCGGCTGACTTCAAGGGCTTCAGCGAGTTTGGCTTCATTGCGGGGACGGGCGTGCTCTTTGCCCTCGTGGCCATGACGGTCGTCATGCCGGCGCTCCTTGCCGTCTTCGAGCGAACCGGGCTCCTCAACCTGGCGTCTCATGGGGCTCTTCCCCCCAATGGAGCGACCGGCCGGGAACGATTCTCCGGGGCTCGCCCCATTGTGGTAGGGAGTATCGTGGCCGTCGTGGCGGCGCTGGTGTTGCTCCCGCGCCTCGAGTTCGAGTATGACTTTGGGGTCCTCGAGCCCGACTACGAGGTCTACGAAGAGCGGGAAGATGTTATTAGCCGTGCAGAGAGCAACCGCGGGGGGAATCGACGCAACCCGGCGTATGTCGTGGTCGACAGTGCCGAGGAGGTGCCGAAGGTGGTCCGGGCCGTGCGTGAAAAGATGCAGGACTCGTCATCTACCATCCTGGCCGTCGAGAGCCTGCAGGAGCGGTTCCCGCTCTCGGACACGGCTCGCCAGAACAAGCTCGAAGAGATCGCACAGATCCGGGAGCAACTCAATAGCAAGTACCTCCGAGACCAGACGTCGGACGAGTTGGAGCGCCTCCGCCGGGCCGCACAGGTCACCGAGCCGATTGACATCGAGCAGGTGCCCGAGTTTCTCCGCAAGCAGTTTACGACCAAGAGTGGGGAGGTCGGTAAGTTCGTCATGATCTATCCCTCCGTGGGATTGTCCGATGGTCGCAACTCCATTGCCTTCTCCGAGGAGATCGGCACGATTACCACCGAAGACGGCGAGACGTATCATGCGGGTTCCACCTCGCTGGTCGCGGCCGACATGCTGAAGCTCTTGCAGGCGGAGGCCCCGTGGATGATCGCGGCCACCTTCCTCATCGTCATGCTCCTCATGTACGTCAACTTTCAGAATGTGCGATGGGCCGGGCTCGCCCTCATTCCGCTCGTGGTCGGCGTGCTCTGGATGATTTTGGCAATGGTGGTGTTCGGGCTCAAGCTGAACTTCTATAACCTGGTCGTTCTTCCCGCCATCCTCGGGATTGGCAACGACGCCGGCGTGCACATGGTACATCGCTATCGCGAAGAAGGTTACCAGTCGATCTGGACGGTGCTCCGCTCGACGGGGGAGCACGTCACGATGGGAACCCTCACCACGATGATCGGCTTCGGGGGGCTGCTCCTGAGCTTCCACCCCGGCCTCAACTCGATGGGCACGCTCGCGGTCGTGGGGCTCTGCACCACGCTGCTCGCGGCCGTGGTCTTCCTGCCGGCCCTGCTCCAGTGGATGGAAGATGGCGACAGGATGCCCGATGATCTGGCGGAGCCGTCTTCGGACGAATCGGCGCCGCCGGCGGCAGTCCCCGAGGTTCAACACCACTCCTGATTGCGACCTCGCGGCGAGACCGAAAATGGAGGGCGATCTGCGTTCAGAAGGCGTTACGGAGGAAATGGCCCCGACTTTCTCCAAAATCGGGGCTTCAGATTTCCCGAGAACGCCGGAACGGCGGAAGGCCTGAGGCGTGGGTCATCTCCGCCCTCTCTCGCTACAGCGACGACTGTCAGCGTTCTGAGAGGAGAGGGAGAGCCCGGAAGGCGCTTTTTTCTCCACCTAACGGGCTATTGCCCGCCTGCAGCGGAGGGAGTCCCACTCGGGAGAAGAATTGCTGCACCTTGCAACGATGGATCCACCTGCGAGTTTTTCTTCTTGCGCCTAGATTGCGAGATCTGCACCGCCGCCCATTTCCTCATTACGACTGACGTTTCCACACAATGACGCCCCGCGAATTTCTGCGTCGCTACGAGCGAGAAAACTACTCGGAAGATCCCCGCATCGTCAACGGCCGCTTCGTTCCGTCCGACACGCTGAACGTGGAACGCGGCGAGACGGTGGGAGTCGTGCTCCTCAATCTCGGCGGCCCCGATGGCGAGGAGAGTGTCGAGCCCTTCCTGTACAACCTGTTCATGGATCCCGCCATCATCGACATTCCCATCGGCGGGGTCTTTCGTCACTGGCTGTGTCGCCTCATTGCCAACCGGCGGTCGAAGTCCGTCGCGGAGGATTATGCTCTTATCGGGGACGACGACGGCTCGCCGATCAATCCCCTCACCCGCGACCAGGCCGAGCGTGTGGAGGATCAGCTTAACGAGCAGTTCGGGGCACCGAACGGGGTGACGTTCAAGACCTACATGGCCATGCGCTACTGGAAGCCGTTCACCGAGGACGCGGTGGCGCAGATGAAGGACGACGGGGTGGATCGCGTGGTGTTGCTGCCGCTCTACCCGCAGTATTCCAAAACGACCACCGGTGCCTCACTGGTCTACTGGAAGGAACTGGAGCATGCCGGCGAAATTCCGCCCTGGCCCACGACCTTCGTGTTCGAGTACGCGGCCTATCCGAAGTACATCCAGGCCCTGTCCGAGCGCATCGACGAGGGGCTGGAGCGATTTGACGCGTCGGTGCAGGACGACGTACACCTTCTCTTCAGCGCGCACGGCACGCCGCTCAAGGAGATGAAAGAACGGCGCGATCCCTACTGCTGCCTCATCCACTCGACGGTCGACCGGGTGATGAAGCAGCGCGGGCACGACCGCGACTTCTCCGTGGCCTTTCAGAGCAAGGTGGGGCCGGGGGAATGGCTGACGCCCGGCACGCCCGACGAACTCGAGCGCCTCATCGAAGAGGAGGGCAAGGACGCCGTGCTCGTGGTGCCGGTGGCCTTCGTCACCGATCACGTCGAAACCAGCTACGAGCTCGCCATCGAGATTCCCGAGGAGCTCGAAGAGGACGGGGTGCACATCGACCACTACGAGGTGATGCCGGGTCTCAACAGCCACCCGCTCTTCATCGACACCCTGGTGGAGGTGGCCGCGTCGCAGCTCGACCTCCCCGATCAGGAGACGCCCGCGCCCTGGAGCGCGCGTCCGTGTGTGGACAGCAAGGACCGACGGACGCAGTGCCACCAGTGCGAGCGGATCGCCGAGGCGACGGACTGGAGTCGCGAGCCCGAGGCGGCGGCTGCGTAGATAGAGACACAGACTATCGGCTCAAGAGGCTATCCAGCGGCGGCAGCGCCTCGGTGCTGGGCAGTGTGTTGGGCGCCGGCTCCGAGAGCGTAAACGACAGGCTCAG
>CAYXAD010000278.1:0-4344 GCA_964462965.1 uncultured Salinivenus sp. | reverse complement strand
TCAAAGCGGAGACCGAAGGAGAGCTGACGGATGGTCGGATGGTTTTCCAGCACGGGCTCGTAGCTGACCGACGGTTGAAGCCGTCGGAAGCTGCGGCGGCCGACAAATCCAACGGCGGGATCATAGGCCGCCCCGAACTCTCGGTACGAGACGTGCGCCGCCCACGGCTGGTTTGGATAGTTGAGTCGGAGGCCCCGAGTGGTGCGATGCCCCCAGCTCATGGTGTCGGCCGCAGCAGGCGCAGTGTGCCCCACGAAGAAGGCCTGAAACTGGAGGTTTTGGTCTCCCAGGAAGGTCGACGTGCTCAGCTCCAGGTCCGCGCCCAGCGTGTGACAGCTCATGTAGCAGTCAAATGCCGAGTTGCCGGTTTGCGTAGCTCGGCGCGTGTAAATGAGACCGACCTGGCTCTCTGCCCCTACATTGCGTACGACGCGAGCAACTGTAAAGTCTTCGGACGGCCGCGAACGGTTCGTCGCAGAGACGTTGGCCTCACGCGTTCGTACCTGAAAGAACCCTACGTTGTAAGAGCCCATGCGTCCGTTCATTCGGGCTCCTGCCAGGATGGGAATGGGAGAGCCATCGACGAGGCCGATACGGCGACTAAAGAATGGATACTGGCTACTTCGAGGTGCAAACTCGAAGACGTTGGACCCTTCCAGGAAGAAGTCTCGCTTTTCGGGAAAGCGAAGTGGGAAGCGCGTCAGGTTGACGCGCCGCTGATCGACCTCGACCTCCGCAAAGTCTGTGTTGACGGTAAGGGCAGCACGGAGTCCCGGGGTGAAGGCATACGACAGGTCTCCTCCGGCATCGATCGTCGTCGCTGTCGACTCTCCGCCGGGGCCCCACGAACGATCGGCCGTCGACACCCCGAAGGGAGTAATGTCCATCCCTAATCCCGTCGAAGAGGGGCCGCGCACGTGTTGAAGCTCTCCGGCGAACTGGGGGCGAAAGATGCCCTGATCCCGCTCGTGGCCGGCCCACAACACCTCTTCGTTCTTTACCCGAATCGTGCGCTGCATGTTGAATCCCCAGGTCGACTGGGAGGGGTCGAACTGCAACGTCCGAAAAGGGATGCGAATCTCGGCGGACCATCCGTCGGAGTGGCGGGCCGTTTCCACGTTCCAGATTCCATCCCAGGATTTGTTCAGGTTGGACCCTTGCCCAGTAGACATCAGGCCGTCTCCGCGCAGTCCGATGGGATTGGTCTCAAAGAAATAGGCATTCCGCCCGTCGTTGTAGGGATCCAGGGTCCACATGAGGCGGTCGTCGGAGCCCAGCGAGGCGTCCCGCCGGAGCTGGTTGGCGCGAATGTCCGACGGATTGCTGTAGTAGAGCCGGACGCCAATGTACAGAGCCTGATCGTCGTGCAGAACCCGGACCGAGGTGCGTTCCGAAGGAGCCCCACCCTCGACCGGCTCCTGCTGGGTAAAGTCTGTCCGAGCCGGGACCTTTTCCCAGGAGGCGTCGTCGAGGTGGCCATCCAGGAGAATGGTGCTGTTTTCCTCGATCGAGTGGGCCTGGAGAGTGGTTGAAGGGGGATCTGTCGAGGCGGGCTGAGCAGCGAGGGGGAGTGCTAGTCCGAAGAGGCTTCCGAGGAGACAGGTGAGAGCGACTACACAAGTTCGCATATGCGAAAGGGGGAAAGTTTTTGTGCGAACGCCTCCAGCCCCAACCACGATCCGGGGAAGGTGGGACCGAAAAAGTGCCTGTACACAGTAGAATCTTCAAACAGAAGGAGTGAAAAGGGAGAGGAAAAGGGCCTCTGTTGCTCTCAAAGGCCTTCCCAACATTCGGCCGTTGGGGTTTTTAATAAGACGGATTTTCGAGTCTTCGTGGACGTGTCATTTCTGGAAGGAAGAAGTCGCCGGGATTAGGGTTGGGCCGCCGCCAGGGCATCGTCAAGTAAAAGGCGGAACCAGGCGGTATAGCGGTAGGGACGAGCCATCACGTCAGCGCGAAGGGCACTCGGTGATGCCCAGGCCCAGTTGATCACCTCTTCGGGATGAGAACGGATCTCAGGGGCTTCGGCGATTCCCGTGAAAACGTGGTTGTATTCGTGCTCGATGAGGGTAGGCCCGACTCGAACTCGGTAGGTTCGATGGAACGCAGGGCGCAGGGGACAATCGATCCCCATTTCTTCCACGAGGCGGCGATGAGCTCCGTCTTCTGGGGGCTCGTCGGGAGAGGGATGGCTGCAGCAGGTGTTGGACCAGAGCCCGCCGGAGTGATACTTGCCAGGCGCACGCTGCTGGAGAAGGAGACGCCCACTTGCGTCGAAGAGAAACACCGAGAAGGCCCGGTGGAGCCATCCTTCAGTGTGGGCTCGGTGTTTCTGGGCCGTACCGAGAGGCCGGTCTTCTTCATCGACCAAAACGAGAGAGGCCATGAACGGACGCGAAGACGATCAGGTGGAGAATACTGAAGAAGTTCTCCAATGCTACGCAGTCTCGTTCGGAAAGTCCCGAAAGGACGAGTTATGAATTGATGAGAGGTGATCCTGCCAGGGGAGGATTGGGCGCTGCTTCTCCGCAGAACTCTCAATGTGTGGGCTCGTCATTCGATGATTCACCGCGCAGAGATTGCAATTGCGTGATTACTCCCAATCAGCGGGCGCCGGATCTTGACGTGCCGGTGCTTGGTTCGTCTCTTTTAGACGTTATCAAAACAGCCACTCTTTACAACGTTACAGCCCATCTGCCCATGCATGAGCTTACTATTGAGGGTGTCGGCACCTTTGAGGTCGAAGAAGGAACGCGACTCGTTCGAGCAATCGAGGACAGCGGAGTCGATGTCGGGCATCGCTGTGGGGGACAAGCCAAGTGCACGACCTGTCGGGTCAACTTTAAGGAGGGAGAGCCTGGAGTGATGACGAAGGCCGAATACGAGAAGCTCACGGACATTGGCCAGTTCGACAACATGCGTCTTTCCTGCCAGATTGTGGTCGATCGCGACATGACCATCGAGCCGCTCATGACGGTGGAGGAGCAAGGGTGGGACGATCCGGGGCCGGAGCCGTCCATCACGGTCGAGCCGGAGCCGGAGTGGCACCCCATCGAGACGCTCGAGGCAGAAGACGCTGACGCGTAACGTTCCAGCACCTCCACTGGGCGTTCCCCTGGCTCCTTCTGAGTGGGTGTGACAGCGTCACATTTCCCCCGAAATTCCTTCCTGAAGGGGCACAGATCCTCTCGTGGAATCGTTTGCAGAAGAGGAACAGAGACCGTATCTGACGGCAGCATTGACACCCAACGTCAGGCGTGGTGCATTTCCCTGAATCTCGTAGCCGGGGCGTCCATTTGATCAGCCCCCTGGTCTCTCTGCCACTGGCGGTGATACTGTGAATTGATTCACCGACAGAGGGAGGCACCGCCCATCGCAGTTTTGCTCACCGTTCTCGCACAGTTATGTCCCTACTTCGATCGAGTCGCATCCTTCAGATCCTTTTGGGTGTGCTCGGGGTCATCCTTACAACCCTTCTCTTTGTCCCGGAGCTCTTCGTCGA
The DNA here is from genome assembly GCA_964462965.1 of uncultured Salinivenus sp. Lineage (GTDB taxonomy): Bacteria > Bacteroidota > Rhodothermia > Rhodothermales > Salinibacteraceae > Salinibacter. The sequence goes on along the minus strand of CAYXAD010000278.1, from coordinate 842 downwards.
GTACCTCTGGATGGGAGAGCTCAACTACGAGAATGTGTTCTGGACGATTCGGGGGACTCAGGTGGTGCTCTTCCTTCTGGTCTTCGCTCTGGCGGCTCTCTACTTTGGAGGCAACTTTAACTATCTCATCCGTCAGATCCCGCCCTTGTGGGCGTCTCGATGGGCTCAGGAAGGAGAGGCGCCGCAGGTCGGTGGAAAGCCGCTCACGCGTAATCGCCTCAAGCGGTTGGGCTACGTCGTCGCTGGGGTGTTGAGCCTCCTTTTTGCCGCTGGCTTCTCGGGACGGTGGGACGAACTGATACGGTTTTGGTATGCCGGAACCTATGGGGAGAGCGACCCCATCTATGGGATTGACCTGGCGTACCACATGCTGGAGTTGCCCTTCTGGCAGGCGCTTCAGAGCGGCCTCGTCGGCCTCGTCTTTCTGGGCCTGCTGGCTCTGGTGACGGGATACGTCATCGCCGGCCAGATCGGGGTTCAAAATGGAGAGTTTCAGGTGCAGTCGGGGGCTGTGCAGCACCTTGGGATCAACGTCATCATTCTGCTCCTGGGGTGGACGTGGGGCTTTTACCTCGATCGGTATGAGATGCTGCAGGAGGATGGAGGGGCTGTCTTCGGGGCCGGCTACACGGACATCAATGTCGTCTTGCCGGCGCTCTGGGTGATGATTGTCGCCACGCTCGTGCTCGCCGGGCTCATTGCATATGCGCTCTATCGCAAGCGGTTTTGGTGGCTGGGGGCTGGAATGATTGGGTACGTGGTGCTTCTCGTCGTTGGGCTCGTGGCGCTTCCGTCTCTCATCACGGCGGTCACTGTGGAGCCCAATGAGCTCGAGGTTGAGC
>CAYXAD010000277.1:0-4354 GCA_964462965.1 uncultured Salinivenus sp. | reverse complement strand
GACAATGGAGAAACGACGATCAGCACGGAAAACCCGCTGGCGGGGGATGGGAGCGATGACGATCCGCTTCGCATTGCCGAAGAGGGAGTGGCGAGTGCTCAGATCGCGAGTGGGGCCGTCGGGACTGCAGAGCTGGCGGAAGGGAGTGTGGGGGCACCAGTCCTGAGTGCCGGCTCTCCGTCTGAGGGGGACGTACTGACCTACGACGAAGATGGGTCTGGGAACCTGGTCTGGAATGACGGTGGGGGGGACGACGGGGAGCCGTCCTCCCGCCGCTTTAAGGAACAGATCGAAACGATTCCGTCGGCCGACAGCCTCGTCGAGCGTCTCCGGGGGGTGCGCTTTACGTGGAAGGAGGATGGCGATCAAGACGTGGGGCTGATTGCCGAAGAGGTGGCACAGGTGCTTCCGGAGGTGGTGACGTACGAGGACGATGGGACGACCATCCGTGGAGTCCGGTACGCCCCCCTCGTTGGGGTTCTCGTCGAGGCAATAAAAGCGCAGCAGAACACTGTTGAGAGCGCCCAGGATACCATTCGAGCACAACGTCGGAGGCTTCAGAACCAGCAAGCCCAAATCGACGCTCTGGCCGATCGGCTCAAACGACTAGAACGTCGTCTCGAGTCGAAAGAAACCGTCGATGCCGCTCACTCTGACCCGCAGTAAGCCATGCGAGATCCTCGCCTGTCTTTTCAGCACTGGGAGATCGTGAAGGCCCGGGACGTGATCGGCACGTGGGCAGGTCTTCTCCCTGTTTCCCTTCTGTGTCGACTCCTGGCTGTGCTGCTCCTCGTGGGGAGCACCCCGACCGCCGCACAGCAATACAGCGTAGAAGAGGCCACGTTGAACGGAGGAGGCGGAACCGTGACGGCCAACGGTCTCGAAGTGACTTCCTCCTTTGGAGGGGCCAGTCCCGTAGGCACGGCCCGGAGCGAACAGTACGTCCTGTATAGTGGGATCCCGTCCCCGTTTCCTGGGAGGCGCCCCATCGTCGTCGTTCACGAGCCGGACGAGGAGGGAGAGCCCCTCGAAGCCGGCAGCGAGTATACCGTCACCGCCCGGATTGTGTCGAATGTGGCTCCTCTCGAGGAAGCCACCCTATTTTACCGGACGGGGGCGGACTCTGCCGCAACGGAAGTGGAGATGACGGAGACCGATGAGGGGTTTACGGCGACCATTCCCGCGGAGGCCATCGGAGCGTCGGGGATTGCGTACTATTTTGTGGCGACGAATGAAAGGGGGAGCACCGTGCGAGAGCCCAGTTCAGGAATCTATTCGCTCCCTGTGGCGCTGGACGGCTCCGGCATTCGGAAGTCCGACGGCCTGCCGGGCGGGACGACTCAAGCGGACTACCGACTTCTGTCCATGCCCCTTGTCCTGGAGGATCCACGGCCTCAGGCCGTCCTCGGAGACGACATTGAGGTTCTTTCGAGTGAGAGTGCCTACGATCCCTCGGAGGCCCGCTTCTTCGAACCCATCAACACGGGGGTCTCGGAATTTCCCCGGACTAGTGATTTTGAGATCGGGAAGGCGTTTTGGCTCATCGTTCGGGAAGGGGTCGAGGAAATTAGTACTGGACCGGGCACTGTCATGGCGCTGGATGAGCCGGTCGAGATAGACTTGATCCAGGGATGGAATTTCATTGGCACACCCTTCACTGCAGAGGTGCCCGTCTCGAACGTTTATACCGAGGGGGAGACGTCCGTGGAGCTCCGGAGCTACGACTCGGAGGGATACAACACGCCCGAAGACCCGGTCCAAAGTATGCAGCCCTTTGAAGGCTACGCGCTGTACACCGAAGAAGAGGAAACGCTCATCATAGAGCCGCCGGAGGGCGACGACGCGTCGTCCACGCAATCGAAGAGCACATCTTCTCCCTTTTCCTGGCGTCTGCGCGTTCGAGCGACGAGTTCGATCGGCAAAGACCTCGACAATGTGGCGGCCGTACAGTCTGGGGCCAGTGAAGGGTGGGGGAGCGAGGACTGGGCCGAGCCCCCGGCCCTCTTCGGCCGTCTACGAGTGGCCTTCGATCCCCCCGAAGAGGCACCCGAAGGTCTCGGCTTGAGTGCTGACGTTCGGCCCGAGCTCGTACGCGGTGCGACGTGGCCGCTTACGATCCGGGCGGATACCTCGGGGCCTGTCAATCTCGCAGTGGAGGGGGTGGAACAGGTTCCGTCGAACTTCGAGGTTCGGCTGCTCGATACCAGAACGAAGATGAGGTGGGACCTTCGGGAGAAGTCCGACGTGCATCTCGATCTCTTGGCCGACAAGCCCGAGCGGTCTTTTCAACTCCTCGTGGGGACAGAAGAGTATGTTGCCGAGCATCTGAAGGAACAGGAAGCATTCGCCGAGGACTATGTGCTCGAGCCTCCTTCCCCCAATCCATCGACGGGACCGGTTGCGATTCGCTTCGGCCTGCCGGCCGAGGAAACGGTGTCCCTTTCTCTGTACAATATTCTGGGGCAAAAAGTCGCTCAGCTTCGGGACGGAGTTTCGATGGAGGCCGGCTATCACACCATCACGTGGGACGGGAGAGTGGGGAGTGGGGTCTATTTCATTCGGTTGGAGGCCGGAAGCTTCCAGTCGGCTCAGAAAATGGTTCGGATGCGTTAAGGAGGCTTCTTCCTACATAATCGATGAGGCTGATTCGCCACGCCCGGCCATAATTTGCCTCGGTTACGAGTTGACGAGATGTGAGGGCTCTCTCACCATTGAGACATTTTGCGTGAGGTTGGACGTGGACTCCCATAATGAAGAGGAGGGCCGTTCTCGTGTGGAACGGCCTTCTCGCTCCAGACACGGATCCCCGTTGTTCGGAAGCGGCGGGGGGCTCAGTCAATGAGACTGGGAACTTCCTGGTACTGGTTGGCAATGGCTCGCGCTTCGTCGGCCAGGCGCTGGCGGAGGGCCTGGGGCTCGAGGACTTGCACGTGTTTTCCCCAGCTCAAGAGCCAGGGCAACACCTCGAGCTCGTTGAAGACACGGAGCGTAAGTACGAGTCGACCGTCGGGGCGATAGTGGCGGTCCGCCACGTAGAGGGACGGAGCTATTTGTACGGACGGCGCCACCTCGGCAGCAAACACCACCCGAACACGTCGGTCAGGGACAGACGTGGAGTCGTCGGGCGGGGTTTGGTAGCTCTCGGGACGGTCAAACGTATCCTCTGTCACCTCCAGTTCGGACACGTCCTGAAGCTGCATGTGCGCGACCTGCTCGGAGGTGTGGTCGTAGCCGACGAGGTACCAGGTGGCGCCTTTCTGTACGAGGCCATAGGGGTTGAGGGGACGCGCCTCCTCTCTTCCGTTTACGGTGAGCTCGACCGTTTGCTCGTCGAGGAGAGCCTTTCGAAGGCGCCGCAACAGGAGGTCTTCGGTCGGATTTCCGAACGCGCTCGGAGGAACCAGGTGAACGCTTCCTTGCAGGGCGAACGCTCGCTCTCGATCCTCACGGGGGAGCGCACGGTCCACCTTTTGCTGGGCCGCCCGAGCGGCCGCCCGGTACCGGCCGTCGAAGTTTTGGGCGGCATATGCACTTCCGAGGATGAGCATCACGGCCTCGTCGGTGGTCAGACGGATGGGGTCCAACAGGTAGTCCTCGGGAATCCGATACCCTTTTCCGGGAACCCCTTGCAGGGGCACACCGGCCTCGATCATGGCCTGCACATCGCGGTAGACCGTGCGCTCACTGACCCCGAGGGACTGTGCAAGGTCTACGGCACGCTTCCAGGAGTCCGGATCAAGTTGTAGAAGAATAGCAGGCCAGCGCTCGGAAGGAGTCATATAGGAAGGGAGCGTCCGACGGCAAAATCGATGGTGCGTCACAAGATAAGAGGGGAGGGTACAGACTTTCATCCGGTTCCGAGGGCGCAAGTTGCCCGTTGGGGCGTCGACGATGGATCTCTAGAGGAGGGGGACACGGCGATTTTGGTTGAGGGCAATCGGGTTTTCTGGCGGACACCGGCGTGTAGCATGAAGATGAAGGAGGGAGGGTGGGAACGAAGACGGATCAATAGCCAGGGGTCCAAGCCATTTCTTCGACGGCTCCTCACCTTGGAGGTCCACTGAAATCATTGTCTCGACGCCAACTGTTCCTGACTGAGATGTCCACCACCGAACCGACAGCGCCCCGCTACTGCTTCCGTTGCAAACTGCGCACTCGACATAGCCAGACGGTGACGCGCAAAGGGCCGGAGACCCAAGAGATTCGCGTGATCTGTGACCGATGCGGGGGGCTCACCGCAAATTACGTCGAAGAAGACCTCGGATCGATGCAGGTTGAGGAGGACTCTTCAGGGCTTCCCTAGGCTCTGTCTGAGGATTCCGAAAGCAAGTGAACGTTCGGACTCGGTGGGCTC
>CAYXAD010000276.1:0-4393 GCA_964462965.1 uncultured Salinivenus sp. | reverse complement strand
CCGCCGGATTCCATTCTGAGAATAGTCACGATGACTTTATGTCCTGGATGTCCCGCTGTAGTGGACATCGGCGACGATGATGCTTCTTTTACGGGTGGTGACTGGGCCGGCTGTGTGTTCGCAACAGCTCTGAGCAGGATGTAGCGTGGTTCTCCGAGGGTCAGATGGTCGGGACTTGACTCAGAAGACTGTTCTCGGTGAGCTGTTACAGATCGTTCTGTGGCTTCAGGCCTCCGACTTTAATCTTCGTAGCTGATTATTTTTTGTCTCTGAAGTCTGGGTTGCTTGTCATCTTTGACCGTCGAGATTTTCTCCTACGGATGGGGCGCTTCTGTGCCGTGGGGATTGTCTTTTTTCTTGTCGCCCTAACAGGGGCAACGTCTGTGCTAGCCCAGAACAACCGCTTTACCGAGCGGTCTTTTGTACCGTCCCCCAGTGTGCAGTCCATGGGAGATGCAGGAGTGGCGCTCTCGGGACGCGACCGGTCCTTTTTCTACAATCCCGCTCACCTGCCGAATGTCGCCTCTCAGTTTACCATTACGGGCGTGCAGGCCAGCGCTAGCCCCCGGTTCGACAACTTTGTCCACTTCATGAATGACCGGGTTGCCCCTGCGATCGAGACGGGATTTGATAGGGGAACGGAGGCACATACTGCATTGTATCGGGAGGCTTCGACCTTCACCCGGCGGCCTGCGCGAGGACACGGGGCGGTGGTTCTTCCTTCGTTCGTGTACTCCACGAGTGGACTCGGCGTGGGTGGCGGCCTCTTTGCCAAGACGGCTCTCAACTACCGGGTGGATGAAGCTGGAGGGAGTCCCCCGGAATTGTTTCTGCTGAGCCGCACAGATGTGATGGCGCTCGCGTCCATTGGCGTTGATCTCGGGGGCCTCGGGCTTTCGGGGCTGTCGATGGGCGTCACGGGAGGGCGGACACAGCGGTTTTTGGCGTTTAAAAACAAACCGATCGATCAGTTTTCCTCCGAGGAGGCCCCTGTTCTACTGAGCGGGGAGACCATTCAGATGGATGTGGGAATGCAGTATACCCCTTCCTGGTGGATTCTTCCTGGAACGCCGGTTCTTGGAGGAGCGGTGTATGATGTGCTGGATCAGGAGTATGACTACTCCCCTGGAGGAACTCCAGATCGACTTCCTTTCTTGAAGGGAATTGCGTCCGGGGCAGAGGCGGACGAAGAGCCGGATCCTGCAGAGGTTGCAGAGGCGCAGGCACAGTTTGACCTGGAGCGATCCTATCGGGTGGGGGTGGCCTACCGACTGTCCTCGCTGCTCTTTCTGGAGGATGTGCGGCTGGCAGTTGATTACCAGGGGTATGAACGCGGCCCGTCGGCCCAGCAGCCCCTCGCTCGTCTCCATGCAGGGGGAGAGGCCCGGCTGGTCGGTCCGCTTGTTGTGCGGGGCGGGGTCGGGGCCGGATATCCGTCGGGAGGTCTTGGACTGCACCTCGGGCCGCTTCAGCTGGATTATGCCTTTCACGGATACGAGGAAGGGCGGCGTCAGGGGCAGCTGGCGACATACGTACATACCGCCCGCCTCACCCTTCGTATTCGATAGAAGGGGGGAAACGTGGCGAGCTGAACCTCAAGGCGTGACGCCTTCTCCGCGGGATACGTTGATTGCGTGATTTGTATGCGTAACGCTTTGCCTCCCCTTGCGCAGCGCTCACATGTCCACGTACAATCCGGTCCTCTTACCCTACAGCGAAAGAGCCCTTGACGCTGCAAGAGGGTGGTAATCCTGTTTTCAGAAATGAAATTGCAGAGGTACGCTCCATCGAGTTAGGAGGACGAAAAGACGTGGTTTTGAATGGCTGCTTCTAGCTCGTCCAACTTGAAGGGCTTGGACAGAATTGCCTCTACGTCCTCGATAGCCGTTTCGGTCTCGGTATATCCAGTGAGTAGAATCACCGGGAGGTCCGGGTCTTTCTGGTGGAGCTTCCGTGACAGCTCGGCGCCCGTCATCTCGGGCATGCCGTAGTCGGTGAAGACGATGTCGTAGGACGCGTCGTCGTACATCGACAGCGCTTCGGCTCCAGAAGAGGCCCGGTCAACTTCATGTCCATTTAGAGAAAGCAGCTGTGTCACGATGGACCGGACCATTTCCTCGTCGTCGACCACGAGCACGTGCACGCCCTCAGCGGTGTCTACGGTTTTTTCGGTGGGATCGCTGGTGGGGGCAGAGGTGCTTCCTTCCGACGGAAAGGTGAGAGTAAACTGGGTGCCCTCGCCCGGCTCGGAGGTGACGTCGATGCTGCCTTTGTGCTCCTGGACGATGCCGTAACTCGCGGCGAGTCCCATGCCCGTTCCCTCTTCTCCTTTCGTCGTAAAAAGGGGCTCGAAAATGTTTTTCTGCACCTCATCGGTCATCCCGATGCCTGTATCAGTCACTCGAGCACAAATTTGTTCATTCTCGTTGACGAACGTTTCGAAGTGAAGGGCTCCGCCGTCGGGCATGGCCTGGACGGCGTTGAGGATGAGATTCACGAACACCTCCCGAAGTTCGGAGGCGGCTCCCATCATGTTCGGCACTTTCTCGAAGTCGGTTTCGACGTCGATTTCGATGCCCTCGCGCCGGGGTTCATTGTACCAGTAGGGCTGCGTGAGGGTGATACAGTCCTCGATGATCGATGAGAGATTGACGGGTTCGAAGTGTTTTTTTGTGTCCTCTCGGATGTACTGCTGGAGCTTTTCAATCAGCGCCGCCCCGTCCTCCGCGGTGGTCTCAATGGTTTTGAGAGAGGGACGGAGGGATTCAGTGAGAGATTCGCGCTTGAGGCGCTCTTTCAACAGCTCAATGTGCCCGATGAGGCCGCTGAGCAAGTTGTTCAGGTCGTGAGCCACCCCCATCGTCATGCGCCCCAACGCCTCCATGCGATGCCGCTGGGTCTGGCTAATCATCCACGACGGAGGCTCAGCCAGCACTTCGCCGCTGATTGTGACGGCTTCCACGTAGCGCTCGCTTTCGCCTCGTTCTTGGTAGACGGGGATAAAGTTGAGAAGGACAGGAAGCGGCTCCTCTCGTTCCGGGGTATGGGCCGAAACGACCTGATTGGTAACGAGCGATCCTTTCCCCGCTTCGAGCACGGATGAGGTTGTGAGGTCCTCATCTTCGTCGGAGAGCTGGGCCCACGGGTGAGAGGGGCTGCCAAGCACGGACGACCATGCTTCATTGCAGTGCAGGACGTTTCCAGAGGTCGTACATGTGGCGACCAGTAGTTCAGGTTCAACGGTGGGAATGGCCTGAGAAGACTCCATCGGCACAAATCTTCAATCAAGAACAACTCACGAGGAATGGCTCTCTCTGAGAGAGAGGATGACACCCTCCGTTCTGCGCGTTATCTTCGAAAGCAGTGGGGAATGGAAAAACGAGGAGCAACTGTTTGCCCCAACGCTTCGTTGAACTGGCCCCCTCAGGAAGGGGACGGATCCGAAGAGGGAGGAGGCTGCTGGGCAGTCGTCTTGCCCTCGGCCTGATCGATTCCCCAGTAGAAGAGTGGTACTAGAAGCCTCCCCCTTTTACGAGCATACCCCGCAAACTGCAGAACTCTAAGTCCATGTGGCACGATAACGTTCTCGGCACGATTGGCAACACCCCCCTCGTTGAGCTCGGTCAAATCACAGGAGACCTTCCCTGCACGGTACTGGGAAAAGTGGAGTTTTTCAATCCTGGGGGGTCGGTAAAAGATCGAATCGGCATCAGCATGATTGAAGATGCGGAGGAGAAGGGACTGATCGAGCCGGGGGGAACTATCATCGAAGGGACGAGCGGAAATACCGGGACCGGCTTGGCCATTGCCGCCATTGCCAAGGGGTATCGGTGCATCTTTACGACCACGGACAAGCAGAGCCAGGAAAAGGTGGACGTACTTCGGGGCCTCGGGGCAGAGGTGCTCGTCTGCCCGACCAACGTCGAGCCCGACGATCCGCGCAGTTACTACTCGGTGGCGCAGCGGCTGGCTGAGGAAATTCCAAATTCGGTGTATCTCAACCAGTACGACAACCCGTCAAACTCCGAGATCCACTATGAGACGACGGGCCCAGAATTGTGGGAGCAAACCCAGGGGCAGATCACCCACTTCATTGCCGGGGCCGGTACGGGAGGGACGATTAGCGGCACGTCCCGCTACCTCAGAGAGCAAGACGAGGCGATCAAGGTAGTTGGGGTCGATCCGTGTGGATCGGTCTTTTACAAGTACTTCCACGAGGGAGTCTTCGACGAGGATGAGATCTATCCCTACTTCACCGAAGGGGTAGGGGAAGACATTTTGCCCGAGAATATGGAATTCGATCTCGTCGATGACTTCGTGCAGGTGGAAGACAAAGCCTCGATGCAGATGACGCGTCGGCTGGCCCGGGAAGAGGGGCTGTTCGTGGGACAGT